>JBGSTD010000008.1:0-51015 GCA_041736675.1 Salaquimonas sp. | reverse complement strand
CTGCCCTCCGAAGGCTGAGTATCCTAATTGACATCGGCTGTTTCAATCTACTGGTATCTTCCAAGCAGAACTCCAAGATAATCAACTTTATTAATCTCTTCCTGGAGTTTGGGCAGGTTATGTCCTTGCCCATAGTACCTTCCAATTGAACCACTCGTGTGACCGGTTAATCTGTCATGAACATCTTCGTGCAAACCGGCATTTCGACAAGCATCTTTGAACGTATGTCGAAAACTGTGAAAAACCTTTCTAGGGTCTTTAATGCCGATGCGATCTAAATGACGCGCAAAACGTTGACTTGTTGATCTGGATAGCCGGTTGTTGGTATTTCGTTTTAATTCGGGAAAGAGACGTATTCCTGAATCAGCCCGTCTTTCTGCTACAAAGTCTAACAAACCGATTTTAACCAGTTCATCATGAATTGGAACTGTACGGGCTGACGCCTGGTTTTTTACACGTTTGGCATCGTCAGCATCGCGAGACCCACGGTTGGGCGAAATCTCAATGATTGGAACATTTTCTTCATACCTGATATCTGTTTTGTGCAATTGAGCGATTTCTTCAATTCGCGCTCCGGTGAAGAGGCATATTATTGGTATCCAATAGTCGGCCTGGTGACGTGGATACTCAGAATAGGCGTTCGGATCGAAAATCTTAAGCAGATCGTCTTGTGAAAATGGGAGTCGTTTTGGACCTGAGGGTTCACGCTTTGGAGCTAACCTAGACGCTGGATTCACTGACACGTAATCTCGATCCATTGCCCATGAGAAAACTGAACGGATCGCAGTAACATGTTTCCTGATAGTTTCGGTAGATACTCGTTCCATGCCTTCACGTTCAGCAATGGATATCATTTCTTCCACAGTAAGTTGTTTCACTGCCTTTCGACCGCGACTAGGAAGTCGTGCAACTTTGTCAATAAACTTGGAAACATCGTGTTTCGAAACTTTTCTTATAGCTTTATCCCCTATCACCTGGATAAGGCGATCAAATACTGTTCGCCATTCTGTTTCGGTTTGTGCTCTTGGTTGTTTGCTAGTGATGTAGTTTTCAAGAAGCTTGGAGAGTGTCATATTGTTGGAAACGTATTCCATTGGATTACGTTCAAGAATTTCTCGAGATGGTTCACCTCGAATCCTGTTCATTTGAACAAGGAACGCGTCGTACTCAGCTTCTGATAGAATTGGTACAAAGCGGTCAATTACGGACTTGTCGGTGCTGAACTTCTCCGGGGAATATTTCAATATATCGGTGGCGGTATTTATAAGCTTCTTTTCGTTACCTTTGTAGATTTCATCTTCCCATTCCACGAGCCGCTTTCTTCTTCGTTCTTTGACTTCTTCGGGTGATAACGGGCGGGTTTGAAACTTCAATTTCCCGTCTGCACCCATCTCACTTCCAGTTTCAATCTCACTCTTGTCATCCAAAGCATCGGCTTTGAACCATAGATCACGCCATTCTGTAGCTAGACGGGCTAGGTCTTCATCCGTTGGAATTAATCCGACCGGATCGCGACCGCTACGAAGGTCTTCAAATCGGTGACCCCATTTGATCCAGTGTTGTGCAGAAAGGACCTCAGCCTTTCTAAGGTCGCTAGTGTTTAAAGTGAACTTGATTTCACGCTTCCCCAGAAAATCGTCTCCACGCAAATCTTTGGGTACAACTCTGCGAAACCAAAAAGTGCTGGTTCCTGGATGTTTCATAAGACCCTTGATTTTTGAAACTCTAGACCTTCTGCCCATAATATGTACCAGCGTTATGTACCATTGACTGATCTTTCAGCTATGATAGTATCATATATCACTGATAATAAAAGGATTTTATGGTTATTGGTGCCCCCCGCCGGAATCGAACCGGCACTCCGTTAGGAACTGGATTTTGAATCCAGCGCGTCTACCAATTCCACCAGAGGGGCATGCCTGGCCTTGACGGCCAAAGGTGCAGAAGCAGATAGCATCTACATCCAAGCGCCTTTCGGGGTCAAGGCGTAATTGTAACGAAGCGCCGGAATTTCGCCGGAGCGTCAAAGAAGTTTCATTCAGACAATATGGCTGCGTGTTGGCCCGGTTTATTCTATTTCAGTATCCTCGCTTCAAATATCCACACCAACTTGGTGAACTTCCGGCCTACCTCGTTCCATCGGTGGCTCAAAGCAAGGGGTCTTTCTTTTGAGGTTATTGCTCGGCCCTTGCTGGCAGGCCTAGAATCCAATAGAGGGATCAGGACATGATGCAGTGACCAAGACTTAACGTATTGATGTTAGCCATCGGGGCGATTTGATGTGGCGATCTAGATATTTCTTCGCACCGCAATTCGAACGGTTTTAAAATTGGGGATTTCATGCTGAAAACTATCAATGGCTGGATCAGAGCCCTTTATGACTGGGTGTTTTCACTCGCGCGTCATCCCAAGGCGAGTTGGGGTCTTTTTGGCATATCGTTTGCCGAAAGTTCGTTCTTTCCAATTCCGCCGGATATCATGCTGATACCCATGGTCCTGGCCAAAAGGCATCGCTGGTTTTTTTACGGAACATTGTGTCTCGTGGCATCACTTCTGGGAGCTTTTTTAGGTTATTATATTGGAGCAGTCCTGTTTGAAACCATCGGCAAACCCATTCTTGCATTTTATGGCAAGGAAGACTCGTTTCAGGCCGTGGCAGACTGGTACAACAAATGGGGTGGGTGGGGCGTCCTGTTTGCAGCGGTCACACCTTTTCCCTACAAGGTCCTGACGATTTTTTCAGGGGCGACGGGTCTCAATCTTGTCACATTCACGGTTGTAAGCATCATAGGAAGGGGTGCCCGTTTTTACCTCGTTTCCTGGCTGCTCTACCGCTTTGGCGAACCGATCAAGGATTTTATCGAGAAACGGCTCGGAATGATGTTCACGATCGCAGTTGTGCTGCTGCTTGGCGGTTTTGCCGCTGTAAAGTTTCTGTTCTGAGGATTTGATCAATGTTCAATACCGCAACCACAACGACCCAGACCAGAATGGCGCTGCTTGTCTTGCTGGGCATGATTGGCGTCATCGCAACGGTTTTGGGTTTTGAACATATCGGCGGTTACACGCCCTGCAAATTGTGTCTTGGTCAGCGCGAACCCTATTATGTGGCAATTCCAGTTGCAGCCATTGCCTTGCTGTCGGCAGTTTTTAAATGGCCGGCTTGTTTGACGCGCGGCGCGCTCGCCATTGCAGGGTTGCTGATGGTTTACGCTGCTGTTCTCGGAGTGCATCATGCAGGGGTCGAATGGGCTTTTTGGGCGGGACCAACAGATTGCGGCGGCGGTAACACGGTCGAAAATGCCGCCGATCTGCTGAACTCGCTTACTACCATCAAACCGCCTTCGTGTAATGAAGCAGCGGGGCGCTTTCTCGGCCTTTCCTTTGCAGGATGGAATGTGGTTGTTTCGATCATCCTGGCTGGAATTGCCTTCAAAGGAGTCTTTCAAAAAAACGAGCAGGTTCCTGCATAGGAACGGTCAAAACCATCACCAGATAACGAGTTCAGCCTTCAAGGCTCCAACTCGCTGTCCCAATAGAGAAAGTCCATCCAGCTGTCATGCAGGTGGTTTGGCGGAAATTTGCGCCCGTTTCGGTGGAGGTCTTCGATGGTTGGCATGAAGGGCATCTGGGTCGGCCACATATTGGCCTGTTTGGGCAGCTTGTTTCCCTTGCGCAAATTGCACGGCGAACAGGCAGCGCAAACATTTCCCCAACTGGTTTTGCCCCCTTTTGAGCGGGGAACCACGTGATCGAAGGTCAGCTCCGATGAGGAACCGCAATACTGGCATTCAAACCGGTCACGCAAAAACACATTGAATCGCGTGAAAGCGGGATAGCGGTTGGGCCGGACATACGATTTCAGAACAACCACGCTAGGCAGTTTCATCTGGAAAGTGGGAGAGTGGACGGCCGCATCATATTCGGAAACGATGTTGACGCGGTCAAGGAAAACAGCCTTGATTGCGTCCTGCCAGGACCACAAAGAAAGTGGATAGTAACTCAAGGGCCGATAGTCGGCATTCAGTACCAGCGCCGGGTGTCCATTCGGCGAAAATGCAATCGTCAAGGAATCCTCCCATCCGTATCGATTCGTCTTTGGTCCCCATATTGTATGGCTAATAAAACAGAAATGTGAAGCTGTTTGTTTGCGTGCCGCAGGGAGTTCTCTTGCTTTTCCGTGATAATTCCGGATTTCCGGACACTTGCTAGACTGGCAGGGCGTCCTTTTTTACAACGCGGTAATAGTCCCATAAAATCCGCGCGGCGACGGAACGCCAAGGCGACCAATCCTGACTGATTGATCTGCAGGTCTTGTCATCGGGCCGGTCTTCAAGATTGAAAGCCAGTCTGATTGCTTCCTGCAAGGCAAGGTCGCCTGCGGGAAAAATATCGCAATGTCCGGCACAGAACATGAGGTAGATCTCCGCCGTCCACGGGCCAATACCCTTGATCCTCGTCAGTGTAGCCATGGCGTCCTGCGGTGTCATTGAAGGCAAGGCATCGAGATCCAGTTCATCGCGGCAGATTGCTTCACTCAAATTTGTCAGAGTTCGCTGTTTAGGCCGAGACAGGCCTGCCGCTATCCATGCCGGTTCGCCCGATCGCAGGAATTGTTCAGCGGTCAGGGGTTCGATCATCGCCTTGAGCCGGTTGAAAATGGCGATGGCGCTAGCCCTCGAAACCTGCTGGGAAACTATGATGGAGGCAAGGCCCTCAAAATCACCCGGCGAAAGGCGCAGGGGTATCTGGCCACATTGGGGTAGAATGGCTGAAAGTGCCGGATGGCGTTCAACAAGGTGACTGACGCCAGCTTCTATATCTTCCTGGCTGGAAATTCTCGTAAGCATGGAAACTCTGCAATATCTCTTTTTTGGTTGCTGAAAGTGTGGAATCATTCAGGTGATGACACAAGAAAAATATCCAAAAGACAGACCTGTTTTCAGATTTGCGCCCAGTCCGAACGGCAGGCTGCATCTTGGACATGCCTATTCGGCGCTGCTTAACCAGAAACTGGCCCGAGAGGTCAATGGTGTGATGCTGCTGCGAATTGAAGATACCGATCTTGTGCGCTGCACCCCGGTGCTGGAGCAACGGATGCTGGAGGATTTGAACTGGCTTGGTTTTCAGTGGGACGACGAGGCACGCAGACAGTCTGATCATCTTGATGTGTACCAAAACGCGATTTCCAGATTGCAGGATATGGGGCTTGTCTATCCGGCATTCATGAGCCGTAGGGAAATTCGGGAATTTGTTGAGTGCGAAACTTCGAAAGGCGAAAACTGGCCCTGCGATCCTGATGGCGTCCCGCATTACCCGAATATTGACCGGTATCTTGCCAGATCAGAGCGCGATGCACGCATTGCTTCAGGGGAGAAATTTTCACTACGGCTGGACATGGCGGCCGCAGTTGCCCGGATCGATATCCCACTTTTTTGGAATGAGGAGGGGAAGGGAACACAGGGGCAGAGCGGGAGGATCGACGCAGACGCCATGCAATGGGGTGATATCGTCCTTTCGGGTAAGGATTATCCAGCCAGCTACCATTTGGCCAGCGTGGTTGATGATGCACTTTGCGGCGTAAGCCATATCGTGCGAGGCAGGGATTTGTTTGATGCGACCGCTGTGCACCGGGTTTTACAGAACCTTCTTGGTTATCACACCCCAATCTATTTCCATCATGATCTGATCCTCGACAAAGACGGAAATAAACTTTCAAAAAGCAGAAACGATACCAGCCTGGCGGAATTGCGGGCTGCGGGTGCAAGTCCGCAGGATATAAGGCAAATAATCGGATTGGATGACATCCAAGTCTGATCAGCGAATGCGCAATGCAGTCTTGATAGACAGCATTGTCAGCAACATTGCGGCTGCGGCACCCATTGTGAGCATGATGGTGAAGTGCGAATCCCATTGAATGCGATAGCCAAGAAGATTGTAGCTGAAGAGGCCAATATAGGCACCGATGAGCAGGATCAACCAGTTTCCGATAACCGAGAAACCGCCATAACCAATCACCCTGTCCGTTACCCAGCCCGCAATGTAGCTGAAGCAACAGATCAAAGAAAAAGTGGTCAGTAGCTGATCGTTGTGAAATTCCCAAAGCATTCCAGAAACTCCTTCAATCAGGAATTTAGCAGAAAATGGTTTCCTTAAGGTAAACAATGAATGGAAAAATTTAGCTAAGCCGACTTTCTCTCGATAAAACGGGCCACAGATGCGTTGATCTCTCCGCCTAAAATAAAAATCATCCCGATCAGATAAAGGAAAATCAGGCCGATCATCGCGCCCGCAAGTCCTGCATAGGTGGAAACATAATTGGCAAATTGTTCAAGATAGGCGCCAAATGTCATGGATGCCGCCATCCAGCAAATAAGCGTGAAGAAAATGCCCGGCACTAGCGAAGCGATGGTTCTTTTGCCTGCCGGTAGAAATTTATGCAGGGCAACCAGCGAAATTGTCAGGATGGTGAGCGAAAGAATGAACCGCCACAACCAGATGATATCTCCCCAAGGCACGATTGATGGAACCCATTTTCGGGCAATTTGCCATGCAAGAGGCAGAAGCACCAACAACATCGTGATCGCCATGAGCACAATTATGGCGATGATGACAAAGGCAATGCTCTGCAGCCGCAGTCGCCAAAAGGGACGCTTCTCCTCCTGGCGGTAAGCCCGGTTCAGCGCAACCCGCAGGGCCTCCACACCGTTTGAAGCAAAATAGAGTGTCAGGATGCCGCCAACGGTCAGTATGTCGCCGCGTTGATTGGTCAGGACCGAGCGCACCTCGTCGGCAATAGGCTTGCCTGCTTCTGCAGGCCAGTAGTCGAAAATCAGGTGAACGACATTATCCGTGAAATCGCCCAGTTCGAAAAAACCGGCGATGGCCGTGGCAAAAATAAGAAACGGGAACAAGGCAAAAAGACCTGAAAGTGCCACATGGCTGGCAATTGCCCAGCCATCATCCCTGTTGAACTTGCTGAAGGCGTCGCCTAGGACTGAAAGGATAGTGAAACCGATTTTCAACATGGATAACCAATGAGTAGTGCTTTAAACGCTGAACGGACAATACTGATAACAGGGTGCTCTTCAGGTATAGGGTTATACTGTGCCAGGCAGCTTGCCAAGGATGGCTGGAAGGTTGTCGCGACAGCACGCAACAGACAAGACCTAGAGTTTCTCGCAAGTCAAAACATCGCCGCCTTTTATCTTGATTATACAGAGCCTGATTCGATCCATGTCGCTTTTCAAAATGCGCTTGGGATTTTTGACGGGCGGCTTGATGCCTTGTTCAACAATGGTGCCTACGGACAGGCAGGCGCGGTGGAGGATATCTCAACGCAGGTTTTAAGAGCGCAGTTTGAGGCGAATTTCTTTGGCTGGCATGAATTGACCAATCTTGCGGTGCCAGTCATGCGGGGTCAGGGTTTCGGGCGTATTGTTCACTGCTCATCGATCCTCGGTCTGGTACCCTATCGCTGGCGCGGCGCTTACAATGCATCCAAATTCGCCCTTGAAGGGCTTGCCTCGACGATGCGGCTGGAACTTGCAGGCAGCGGCATTCATGTCAGTCTGATTGAGCCGGGGCCAATTGAAAGCAAGTTCACCATAAACGGCCTTGAACACTTCACCAAGAATGTGGACATTGAAAATTCGGTTCATGCAAAAGAATATGAAAAACAGCTGACCCGGCTTCAATCCAGCGGCGGTGTAAACCGGTTCCGGCTTGGACCTGACGCTGTCTACCAATCGCTGGTCCACGCCCTATCTTCGAGAAAACCAAAAGCGCATTATCATGTAACTGTACCAACAAAAATCATGGCTGTGGCGAAACGGCTGCTTCCCCAGGCCATGATTGACGCGCTATTGATACGATCCGGTCAATAACCCTGAAAGCAAACCTACAATGGCCCAAGCAGTCCCTTATCTGATACTTGTTCTAGTTCTTGTTGTTGCCGTCATTCTGGCAATGGGGCTCTACAACATGATGCGCGGGGGAAGTATGTCGCGCTCCCAAACATTGATGCGTTACCGGGTGCTGGCGCAGTTTGTTGCGGTCCTTGCCATGGTCGCCGCGTTGTTCTTTTATGGTCGCAGCTAGACGGGAGCGGGAAGACAGACATGGTAGTCCTCAACAAGATTTACACAAAGACCGGCGATGACGGCACCACCGGACTTGGAAGCGGCGAACGCCGGATGAAATATGACCTGCGGGTTTCGGCTTATGGCACGGTTGATGAAGCCAATTCCTGCATTGGTGTTGCACGCTTGCATACGGCAACAGAGAACCCCGATCTTGATAACGCGTTGATGCGCATCCAAAATGACCTGTTTGATTTGGGCGCTGATCTGGCAACGCCTGATACGGGTGAAGAGCTTGGATATGAACCGTTGCGGATCATAGCTTCACAAGTCTCCAGGATTGAAAGCGATATTGATCGATACAATAGCGAACTTTCACCTTTGCGCTCGTTTATATTGCCAGGTGGGACCCCAGCCGCAGCCCATCTGCACCTTGCCCGTACAATAGCGAGGCGTGCCGAACGGTTGATTGTCGAACTGGCCGAACAACCTGGCGAACACGTCAATCCGGAAACGATCCGTTACATGAACAGAGTCTCGGATTTGTTGTTTGTTGCTGCCAGAGTTGTCAACGACAAGGGCAAGGCAGATGTATTGTGGGTTCCAGGCGACAACCGCTAACATGAATTTGATTGATTCGAATACCGAACGCTGAAATGCGTTCGGTCAGGAATGGCTAAACCTTAACGGATAATGTTGGCATGTTCATACCTTTAAGCGATGCGAATGCCCTCAAGCATATCCGCCGGCAATATGTCACGATCATCCTAATCGCTGTAAATTGCCTGATATGGCTATTCATGGGAACACCGGCATTCATGGGCAGGGAGGCGGTTCAGGCTGCGGTTTACAGTTACGGATTTATTCCCGCAGTTGTAAACGGTTTTCAGGCATTGCCACCGGACCTTCAGCGTATTCCCCAGTCCCTGACATATGTCACTTATGCCTTCTTTCATGGTGACTTCATGCATCTTGCCGGAAACATGCTTTTTATCTGGGTTTTTGGCGACAATATCGAAGATGCCATGGGGCATCTAAAATATTTCCTGTTCTTTATCGCCTGTGCCGTTGCGGGTGCTTTTGCTCATGCGATGGTCGATCCGCAGTCGGCCATGCCTTTGATTGGCGCGTCAGGTGCCGCCGCCGGAATAGTCGGAGCCTATATTTTGCTCCATCCCAAAATCAGGGTATGGGTATTGGCGCTGGGGCGCATACCGCTGCGTATTCCGGCAGTGTTTGTGCTGGGAGCATGGATCCTGTTTCAGTTTTACCAGTTTGCCTCAGACCAGGAGGGGCAGGTTTCATGGTCAGCACATATCGGTGGCATTCTGGCAGGAATGTTCCTGATTGTGATGTTCCGGCGCAAGGGCGTTGCCTTGTTTGATCGCCCCGCGGATGTCGTTATTGCTGTCCCTGAGGCGGTCACAGACATGGTTACAGGAGAAACCAGCGGGGAACAGACGGAAAATAAAACTTCTGAAGTTCAAGAACCCACCAAGGCGCAAACAACTCCGAAAATTACAGGAGGCGCCGCTTCACCCTGGGGACGCCAAAGGAGAGATTGATGTTTAAACGCAGCGCGGATCAAAACGTGCTCCTGCGACCTTTCGATCTCATCTGAAATCTGCAAAGTGATTGACGTTAACGTCAATAATCGCTAGGAGCTGCGGTGAGAAATACTTGGTAGTGCGATCCTTGCAGATTGGTACCATCTGTCAGGACCCATCGCATCACCGGATCAACAGCTTGTGGGCTGACTGTTCCAATCAGATGCGTTCATTTGTTTGGGTCAGGCCACTAGTGCGATAGGTGTCGCCTATGGTAACCCTATGCGGTGTCGCGACGGTTGCAATTTCGCGCTGCCTGCATCATTTTGACAACAAAAGTCGGTTTTAACCAACCATGGTTGCCAATTTGAAATTATGAGTTTGAGCAATTCCGGCAATGCCGGATGTTTTGTTTGTGGTTCGGCGTTGTAGCGGAACAAATGACAGAGGAATGAATATGAAAATCGTAGTCCCGGTTAAGCGCGTTGTCGACTACAACGTAAAAATCCGCGTCAAGGCTGATGGCAGCGGCGTAGACCTTGCCAATGTGAAAATGTCGATGAATCCGTTTGACGAGATTGCTGTGGAAGAGGCCATTCGTCTAAAGGAAGCGGGCAAGGTTGAGGAAATCATCGTGGTTTCGGTTGGTCCACAACAGGCCCAGGAAACCATTCGTACCGCTCTTGCCATGGGTGCCGACCGCGGCATTCTGGTCAAGACCGACGATTTGGTCGAGCCGCTTGGCGTTGCCAAAATCCTCAAGGGTATTGTTGAAGCGGAAGGGCCGGGACTTGTCATTCTCGGCAAGCAGGCGATTGATGATGACAGTAACCAGACAGGCCAGATGCTTTCGGCATTGCTTGGCTGGTCGCAGGCGACTTTTGCCAACTCCATTGAAATCAAGGGTGATGTTGCGCATGTGACACGCGAGATTGACGGCGGACTGCAAACCATCGAAGTGAATATGCCGATGATTGTAACCACGGATCTGCGCCTCAACGAGCCGCGCTATGCCTCCCTGCCCAATATCATGAAGGCAAAGAAGAAACCGCTCGACGAGAAAACACCGGCTGATTATGGCGCTGATACGAAACCTCGCTTGAAGGTTTTGAAAACGATTGAACCGCAGGGCCGCAAGGCAGGTGTGAAAGTCGGTTCGGTTGCAGAACTTGTTGATAAACTGAAAAACGAAGCTGGCGTCTTGTAAGCGAAAAGGATTTTATGAAAATGGCTATTTTACTTCTCGCAGATCACGACAATGCAGCACTTTCCGACCAGACCGCTAAGGCGATGTCGGCTGCTGCCCAGATTGGCGGTGATGTGCATGTGCTTGTTGCCGGCAAAGGATGCAAATCGGTTGCTGAACAGGCAGCCAAACTTTCCGGTGTTGCCAAGGTTCTTCTCTCTGATGATGCCTCCTATGAGTATATGTTGGCCGAAGCAGTCGCAAGTTTGATCGTTGCCAATGCGGCAGGGTATGATGTGATCATGGCTGCTGCAACTGCCAATGGTAAAAACGTGATGCCCCGCGTTGCTGCGCTCCTCGATGTGATGCAGGTTTCTGAAGTGATTACGGTCGTTTCGGCAGACACTTTCGAGCGTCCGATTTATGCAGGCAATGCGATCCAGACCGTTCAGGCAACGGATGCGAAAAAGGTGCTGACCATTCGTACCGCGGGATTTGCCTCGGTTGAATCTGGCGGCAGTGCCAAGGTTGAAACTCTTTCGGCCGGATCCAATCCCGGCCTGTCGAAATTCGTTGCAGACAAGATCGTTGAAAACGACCGTCCGGAACTGACCTCTGCCAAAATCATCATTTCAGGTGGCCGCGCATTGGGCTCCAAGGAAAAATTCATGGAAGTCATTCTTCCTGTGGCCGATAAACTAGGTGCTGCAGTTGGTGCATCACGAGCTGCTGTTGATGCGGGTTATGCGCCCAATGACTGGCAGGTCGGACAAACCGGTAAAGTGGTTGCGCCCGATCTGTACATTGCCTGCGGCATTTCCGGAGCAATCCAGCATTTGGCAGGCATGAAAGATTCCAAAGTCATCGTTGCCATCAACAAGGATGATGAAGCGCCGATATTCCAGGTTGCCGATTACGGGCTTGTGGCAGATCTTTTCGTCGCTCTACCCGAATTGCAGGAACTGCTTTAATTTCATGCAAAATGAATAATTGGGGCCGGGGAGTGAAAATCACTTTCCGGCCTTTCCTTTTGCGCGATTTCGGGCAAAATCAGCCTTCAGTCTTTCAGCAATATCAACGGGGCAAGTCATATGGTCGGTCCAGTCAAATCCATCGGGGTCATCGGCGCGGGTCAAATGGGAGCCGGCATTGCCCACGTTTCGGCACTTTTTGGCTATAACGTACTCCTGCATGATCTTGGTGCGGAAAAAATAGAATCGGGCATAGCAACGATCAATGGCAATCTCGCCCGTCAGGCAAGTTCGGGAAAGATCACTGATGAAGCCATGCGCAAGGCGCAAGAGCGGCTGGCGGCAGCACCTGCCATGGTGGATCTGGCAAGTTGTGACCTTGTCATTGAAGCGGCATCGGAAAACGAGGCGATCAAGCGACAGATTTTTTCAAACCTGTGCACGCAGCTCAATCCCGAGGCACTGATCGCCACCAATACTTCGTCGCTTTCCATCACACGTCTGGCGGCAGCTACTGACAGGCCGGAAAAATTCATAGGCATTCACTTCATGAATCCGGTTCCTGTCATGCAACTGGTGGAGTTGGTGCGTGGGATTGCCACCAGTGATGATACTTTCCAGACTTCCAAAGCCTATGTGGACAGCTTGGAGAAAACCATTGCCGTGTCGGAAGATTTTCCCGGTTTCATGGTCAACCGCATCCTGCTTCCCATGATCAATGAGGCGATCTACACGCTCTATGAGGGTGTTGGAAACGTTCAAAGTATCGACAATGCGATGAAGCTTGGAGCCAATCATCCGATGGGGCCTCTCAAGCTGGCAGATTTTATCGGGCTTGATACATGCCTGTCGATCATGCAGGTCTTGCATGATGGCCTGGCAGATTCGAAATACCGGCCCTGTCCGCTTTTGGTCAAATATGTTGAAGCGGGATGGCTAGGCAAGAAATCCGGTCGCGGGTTTTACGATTACCGCGGCGCTGAACCTGTTCCGACACGTTGATTCAGGCGTTTTCCTTCACGATATCTGCCATGGCTGCGAGAAATTGCGAGACTTCATGCAGGGAATTGTAATGGCAAAGCGAAACCCTGACGCAGGAAGGCAGACCAAGCGGTTTCAGCACATTGCCTGAATAATGGTCGTCCTTGCGGACATGAACCCTGATCCCATGACCGCTCAGTTTTGCAACCAGTTCAACCGCATCCATTCCGGCAAGGTTGATTGCTACCAGTCCCTCGCGGCGTGCATTCTCGATGCCTCCAATGACGCTGATCCCCGGCATATCGGCAAGACCTTTGAGATTTCCTGTGCCGTGTAGCATGGCATCGGTCAGTGCCTTTTCGTGGGCATGAATAGCCTTACCTGCGGCAACGATCTTTTCCCGGCGGTTCTGGGTTTCTGTGAAGTTGCCGCCAAGCCATTCGAAATAATTCACCACATTGGAAAATGTCGCATAAGCCCCCGTATCGCGGGTTCCCAATTCCCAGTTTCCTTCGGGGCCACCTTCAAGACTGTCATGCGGCAAAAGGCTCAGGCGATCGGAAATCCAGGCAATGCCATAACCATGGCGTGAAAAAACCTTGTAGGGAGATACTGCGTATCCATCAATATTGTAGGCATCGATATCAAGTCGGCCGTGCGCAGCGTGCTGGATTCCATCAACGATGATAAAGCAGTCCGGTGAGACCTTGCGTATTTCTGCTGAAATTGCTCCAACATCCACGCCCATGCCGGTAACCGGCGAAGTATGAATGATCGTTGCAACGCGGGTATCGGGGGTAACCAGCCTTGCATAATCTGCTGCCTCGACAGAGCCGGTTTCGTCGTTGTGCGAAACACTGACATATTCTTTTCCAGCGATTTTTGCCCATCGTTTGGCGGCGCTGCGTGATGCTGGATGTTCGAGGCTTGTACCAATTACCTTGCCACCGGACGCTGATTCGAGGACGGCGTTGCTGATCAGGCGAAACAACAGCTCGGTGCCGCTCTCACCAACAAACACCTGCCCCGAGGAAGCGTTGAAAAACAATTTTGCATCGGCTTTTGCGGTCGAGATGATTTCCATCAATTTTTTCGAGGCGGGATTGTCCCTGCCCTGATTGTCAGGAATAGCAGCAAATTTTGCCGATGTTTCGACAACAGATTTGAGGGTCAAAGCGCCGCCGGCATTTTCAAAAAAGACCCGTGGGCCTTGTTCAGGACAAGTATCGACATGGGCAAATCGGTCACGAATTTTATTCATGAGGCCTGGTTTGGATTCAAACATAAGATAGCCATTTCATTGAAAATTTCCGGGGTTGCAGATTGATTGCCAGATCCCTTAGCCGGAAATGAAATCATCTTGCCTTGTAATGTTGCGTCTACAACTATTTTTTTTGAAAGGGAAGATGACTACGGCTGGAGAAGCCAACAAAAGAGTATCAGTTGTAGTAAACGATCAGTCGCGGCGGAGCGTTTTCTTGATGAAGTTTTTCAGTCCGGATTTGAATTGCAAACGCCTTGCAATCAACGAACATTCCCTTTCAGCAGAAGAAAAAATGAAAGTCCGAAACTCCTCCTCGCTTGGCCACAGGTGTGTCATCCAGGAGGCTCCGAATTTTGCCAAAGAATCAGCCGACACAAAATCCGGATAATGCATCATTTCCTCAGATAATTTGAGCATCAATTGTGAGCCCGGCGAGAATTTTGAATAGACATCATCGTAAGCTGTCTTCCATGGGAAATATTTTCCACGGCCAAGAAACAGAATGGTCGAAGCGACGACTTTTCCATCCAGTCGCATGGTAAAGATGGCGCATTTGCCTTCCCTTGCCAGATCGTTCACCGATTGGCGTGCAAAGGCAGCGTCGCGCTTGATGGTATGGATGGAACTGCCTTGCCGTCCTTTCCAGCTTCTTGTTTCGAGCAACAGAAACTCTTCAAACCGAAGGATGACATCGAATGGATCAGTCACCTTCTCAAATGTAACGCTTCCCAGTTCATTGAACTTCTTTAGAAGTCGGGTCAGTTCGCGCAGGCGCTTCTTGCTGGCAAGAGGCGAATTTGAAGCAATTGAACCCGCCTTGAGGGTCGGTCGGAAACCCTGGGAAAAGTTTTCGAGGAAAAGGCCATTGCCCGGTTCGCATTCAAGATTGAATACAGGGCTGTCTTCGGAAACATAGTCCAGCAGCAAGGGTGGCATACCTGATTCAAACGCCAATTGTAATAATTGCCGTAGTCGCTGAAGAACAACGCTTTCGGCACGCTGGTCAATGAGCGGGTTTCCAAGTGGAGCAAAATCATGGGTAAGGCTTGCGATATGCTCCGGCATGTAGAACGTCTTTTTTCGGTGGATGACAGGGATCGACATTCTGGCATGTTGCTGATTGCCGGATATTTCCCATATGATCATCTGGGAAATGGGGTTGTGTGTAACGCGTTCGCGGCTAGCGGCAAGAAATGCAGGATTGAAAAACGGATTACTGCTGCTGTTGTCGAGCAATTCGCCAAGATCGGGGTTTTGATCGCGTTTGAAACTGAAAGGGTGGAGGCAAAGTCTCCACTGGCTCCCGTCAATTGATGAAATCTCCGCCAGCACTTCAACTGCACTGGCGAGGGAACCATCGTCCTTTGTTGTCCAGTGATATTGAATGGAGGAGTGAGATGCCTTTGTTGCCATGGTTATGTATCCAGCGTCGATACGGGATTTTGATTCACCTTTTTCATGGGCAGTATGAATATGTGCAGATCCAAAGTGCGCCGCGCTGCTGCATAAAGCGCGAATGCTTCAAAAACCATCGCGCCGGAAGTTGCCATTGCGGCGCCATTCAATCCAAAGATCGGGATCAGTTTCCAATTGAGGACCAGGTTGAATGCAAGGGTCATCGCATACACCAACGCACACGCCTGCTGCTTGCCCGACATCGTCAAAACACTCTCAGCCGGACCTACTGTTGCTCGCGCAATGATCCCAATCGTCAATATCCAGATAACGCTTTCGCCCTCGGAAAACGTTGAGCCAAATAGCATGAGAAAATATTTACCAGCAAAGAACATGAAAATTGCAAGGCCAAGTGACGGCCAGAAGGTCCAGTGCACAGTCTCAAGGATAAACTGTTCGTACCGGTCGTGATTGCCTGAAGACCGGTAGGTTGAAAACCGGTGCGCTGCAGCTGCTTTCACTGCAAAATAGACAAAATGTACGAGGGCCAGAGTTTTGGCGGCGGCAAAATAAACCGCTACCTTTTCCGGCTGCATGTAATGGCTGACAAACAGGATGTCGATATTCGTCAGCAGGTTGTAAAACCCCTCAATCAGGAAGATTGGAGCGGTGATGGCCAGCCATTGTACCGGGGAATATTTCTTCGGCCCGCTTGGCACGACCTTTTTCAGTTTGCTCAAGACCCAGATCGCCTGGCCAACGCTGGCGATATAGGTTGCGAAAATCGCTGAAGCCATTGCTGTTTGTGCATTTGCCTCAAATCCGGATCTTATAGCCAGAATCATGACAATCATGATGAGGATTGGGCGCACAATAAAAGTCGGTATCAGTGCTGCCCCTGGCCAGTTGTGGGCACGGGCAATTCCATCCTGAACCTCTTGCAGTGCCAGCATCGGCAAGCAAACTGCCGCCAGATAAATCGGGATGATGAAGTAATTTTCGAATATCCCCGGATAAAGATATAATACAAGGCTTCCAGTCGAAGCGATCAGGGTTGCGGCCATGATCGCCCAGATCAAACTTCCGGTAATGGCGCCGCGTAAATGCTCCTCATCGTTACTTGTACGATATTCTGATATGAAACGGATGATACCAGTCTGAAAACCGAGGCAGGCAATACCGCCCAGAATAACTGCGGCAACCCAGACTGCCACGAAAATCCCGTAATCGAACTCACCTATCCAGCGAGCCAGAACAACCTGGCTGATATAGGCTATTGCCGCGCTCAGAATGCGAATGGAAAAGGCAAGAAGTGCTATGCGTCCCGAAACGGCGCTATCACCCTTGCCGTGCAGGATGGCATCAAGTTTGTCAAAAAGCGGCTCTGCCCTTGCAAACAGGTTTGCAGGCAAAAGCTTCCTGGCAATTGGTGATAAGTGAAAATTCAAGACAAACTCCGGATACCGTTGATGCAACCATAAAGCACAATGCTTTAACAAACGGTTCGAAGCCGGGTCAGTCGTTAAGATTTGACCATGGTTTTGTTTACCATAGAGTGCAAAAAACACATGATCTGGCAAATTATCAGAACAACATGCTGGAGCCATTGGCCGAAACATCCGGTCAGTTCGGATTTCCATTTGGATTAAAATGGATTAGAACCAGTTCGATAATTCTGACAAAAGGACCATTGTGAGCGATATGTCGACAGTATTGGATGTCAGGGGGATGAATTGTCCTCTACCTGTTCTCAAGACCCGGAAAAAATTGCGGGAACTGAAAACGGGAGACGAATTGTGGGTGGAAACTACTGACCCCTTGTCCGCGATTGATATTCCCGCTTTTTGCGACAATGACGGGCATCATTTGATCAGAACCGAGCAGCTTGAAAACTTTCAGCGATATCTGATCCGCAAATAGTAGCTATTTGCTTGATGGCTTGAATCCGGCGATTGACAGCGGGTTGTTCACCAGCGCTTCCTCGTCAGGTGTATCGATCACGGGCGTATTCAGGAAACCGTGAAACAACCTTTGAACAAATTCAGCCTCAAGGCCATCGAGAAAAACCACGAGCGCTGTTGCAGGTCTGCTGTCCGGCCATTTCTCCAGATAGGCCGGCTGTGAAAGTACCCTGCCCACCCCCTGGATTACCATTGGCCGCGTTTCGCCGATGCAGTTCACCAGTCCCTTGATCCGCAATATGTGATCACCATGGGCGGAAATCAGAAGATCGAGAAACATCTCGATGCGGCTTTTCTTCATGGCGATTTCTGTTTGCAATATCGTTGCACTGATCGTTTCACTGTGCCTGTTGATGTTGTGGCTATGGTGGTGGTGACTGACAGGCGCTGGGACAGGAACCGTTATTTTTAACTGTAAAATATTATCAAGGTCCCTGATAAATGTCTTTCGGTCAAAAATTTTCGCAACAGGATTGATCGTCCTCGTCGCAGCCTCGATCTTTGTGAGGTTATCGCTGCCGTCATTTGTGTTTTCTACCAGATCGAGTTTCGAGACTATGATCACATCCGCCAGGCTCAATTGCTGACCTGCTTCACGCTGGCGTCCAATCGTATCAAAGCCGATGGTAGCGTCAAAAACCGTAAACAAGCCCTGAAAACTGATTGCTCCAATCAGCGAAGGTGTGCCTACCAGTGCCTGCAAAACCGGTACAGGATCAGCGAGGCCGGTGGTCTCTATCAGGATACGCGCAGGATTTCGTTCGATCAGGTTTTCAATGGTCTCAACCAGCTTTCCACGCACAGTGCAACACAGGCAGCCATTCGAGAGCTCAATAATGGTGTCATCCGCCGTCTCGACCAGATGATGATCAATCCCTACTTCACCGAATTCGTTGATGATAACAGCCGAATTGGCAAGGCTCTCGCTCTTCAACATTTCGTTCAAAAGCGTTGTTTTGCCGCTTCCAAGGAAGCCGGTGAGGACATGAACCGGTATGGGCCGATTTGTTTTTCTCATGAAACTATTGAACCAGAACAGGCTGCAGCGGTTTTCTTGTCGGAAGCGGGATGCTGCCTCGCAGAGTTGGAGCTGTCAGCGTCTCACCATCCACATTCAATTTGGGAGCATTGGGGTTAAAATTAGGAGCAATACCAGCAGCAATGTCTGGTCGTCTTGTTGGTATGGGTATTTTCTTCAGGACAATACCTCTTGATTGCCATGCCGGGCTTGGATCGGCGTCTATTCCGTCAAGACGTATCTCAAAAGGGGTGGTGGTTACTTTGCGTGGATTGAGAATGGGTGATTTGAGTACAGCTGTTTCCGAAGCAGGATCATAACGGTTTTTGATCGCCTTTTCGGTACAAAGTATCTTGCGCATATCTGCGGGTCCAACTGGCGTGGCTGGGGTCGGAAGGTCAGCAATATTTCTGCTGCTGTTCGTTTCAAATCCCTTGAGGATAAGGCTGGCCGCAATTTCTGCCCGTTCTCCCTGGGACCCGGCCCCCAAAACCACTGCCACCAGACGACGTCCACCACGTTCGACGCTGGCGACGATATTATATCCTGCTGCGCAGATGAAACCGGTTTTCATTCCGGTGGTTCCCTCAAAGCGTTCCAGAAGCAGATTATAGGAAGTGTAACTTTTCTTGCCGTCGGTGATCGTCGGGGTTTCAAATATTTCTCGATATTGGGGAAACTCATTCCAGATTGCACTCGACAGAACCACCAGATCGCGGGCAGAAACATACTGTTTGCGATCATGCAAACCATTGGGATTGGCAAAGTGTGTGTTGCTCAAGCCGAGACGCTGAGCTTCGTAATTCATTCGATCGACAAAGGCGGGAACGGTTCCCGCAAGAGATTCGGCGAGTGCAACAGCAATATCATTGGCGCTTTTGACGATAAGCGCCCTGAGAGCCATGTCAAAGCGTAATTGTGTACCGGCTTTGTATCCCATCTTTCCTGGAGGTGTTTTTGCCGCATTTGGCGTAATGGTTACCGGAGAACCAAGCTGGATTTCACCTGCCTGAATCGCCCTGAAGACTACATAGGATGTCATCAGTTTGGTCAGTGATGCCGGGTGCCAGCGTTCATGCATCCTGTTTTCGGCAAGCACGCTGTTGTCAGCTGTGTCAACCAACACATAAGGCAAATCAGGAATGGGTGCCTGCGCTGATGCAAGGCGAGAACCGGCAAACACTGCCAGCAGCATCCATAACAACAGGGCGATTGAAATCCGGAAAGGTGATTTGACGAAGCCAACGCCAACGATATTGGTCCAAAAGACATGCCGGGTTGGTAATGGCGGATATTCTGATATGTTTTGTTGTATCATGACTGACTTGACTGCAGGATGGTAAATGTCGGATTGTGCTTCTTTTGATTGGTCCCGAAGCGGCCAAAGTCGACGTGAAATTCTCTTGCTTCAACCTAGAGGGCAAAATGGCAGTTATCAACCGCATGGCGGAACTTCATGAAGAAATTACGGCGTGGCGGAGAAAATATCACCAAAACCCCGAATTGATGTATGACGTGCACGAAACAGCGGGTGATGTTGCAGAGAAACTCAAGGCTTTTGGCTGTGACGAGGTAGTAAGCGGTATTGGCAAGACCGGGGTTGTCGGCGTTATCAGGGGTAACCACCAAGGGGGCGGCGTCATTGGACTTCGCGCCGACATGGATGCCCTGCCCATAACTGAGGTAAGCAGTTTGCCACATGCATCCAAAAATCCTGGAAAAATGCATGCCTGCGGTCATGATGGTCATACGGCGATGCTTTTGGGGGCTGCCAAATATCTGTCTGAGACGCGGAATTTTTCAGGGACAGCCATTGTGATTTTCCAGCCTGCCGAAGAAGGTGGAGCGGGTGGCAAGGCGATGGTTGATGACGGTCTGATGGAGCGTTTTGGCATTCAGGAAGTTTACGGTCTTCATAACATGCCCGGCATGGCAGTTGGCGAGTTTGCCATTTGCGAAGGACCAATCATGGCATCCACCGATGAATTCAAGATTACCCTGCAGGGCCGGGGCGCTCATGCGGCGATGCCACACCAGGGGATTGATCCTATAGTCGCCGGCGCTCATCTTGTTTCGATGTTGCAGACCATTGTTTCGCGCGGTGCCAATCCGCTCGACGGTCTGGTTGTTTCAGTCACCCAGTTTCACGCTGGAAACACCTATAATGTCATTCCCGAGACAGCATCGCTCAATGGAACCATAAGGTCGCTGAACAAGGAAACACGCGCTTTTGCTGAAAAGCGGTTGCGAGAAATCACGAAGAGTATCGCCGAGGCGAGTGGCTGCGAATATACCATGGATTTTCGTATCGGCTATCCGGTGACATTCAATCATGGCGATGCTACCCGCAAGGCAATTGAGACGGCCCGGCTCGTTTCCGGTGATGCGAGGGTCAACGAGGCGGTCAAACCGATGATGGGCGGTGAAGATTTTGCTTATATGCTAGAAGCGCGTCCCGGAGCTTATATTTTCATGGGCAATGGCGATACGGCCGGGCTGCATCATCCGGCCTATGATTTTAATGACGATGCGATACCGCATGGCGCATCTTACTGGGCAAAGCTGGTCGAAACACTTCTCCCGGCTGCATGAGAAAGTCAGAGCAGTTCCACAGGCAAGCCCTTTGATGCCTTCAAAGTTTGCAGGACAATCGAGCTTCTGACCGTTTGAACACTTTCATCGGGCAGCAGGTTTTCATTGATCACATGGGTCAGTTCCCTGAGATCCCGCACGCACAGTTTTAATTGGTAGTCCATCTCTCCTGTCAGGGTGTAGGCTTCTTCCACCTGCGGGATTTCGTTGACCAGACGGGCAAATCGTTCGGCATTTTGTCTTGAGTGGGTGTTGAGCATCACATCGACAATGACAATTAGACTGAAACCCGTTTTTTCCCGATCAATAATTGCCCTGTAGCCTTTGATGATACCGCTCTGCTCGAGCTGGCTTCTGCGCCGAGAACACTGGCTTGCAGACAAGCCTATATTGTCGGCAATTTCCTGATTGGTGAGCCTGCCATCCGCCTGGAGGCATTTGAGCAATTTCTTGTCGAACTCATCCATTTTGCATAATCCTTGCATCGTCCATGTTAAATATGCATCTTATTTGTAATAAATGCGCAAAAATTGGTCATTATGCAAACAAAAGTCAAGATAATCCGGTATCCTCAGTGAATAACTTTCATGGGAGGTAATGATGGGTCCGTTTCCACACGACGCACCAGTTGCGAAGATAAGCGCAGATAATCCGGCTGGAACCGATGGATTTGAGTTCGTTGAATTTGCCCATGCCGATCCCGCAGAGTTGGAAACCCTTTTTCAGAAAATGGGCTATGTTGCTGTGGCGAAACACAAGACAAAAGATATTCGTGTTTGGCGTCAGGGCGACATCAATTACCTCGTCAACAACGAAAAAGGCTCTCATGGCAATCGTTTCGTTGATGAGCACGGGCCGTGTGCGCCTTCCATGGCCTGGCGGGTTGTTGATGCCAAAAAGGCATTTGACCATGCGGTTTCAAAGGGAGCAATGCCCTATGAGGGCGATGACAAGACCCTTGATGTTCCGGCAATCGTCGGGATCGGCGGATCGCTGCTCTATTTCATCGATACTTATGGCGAAAAGGGATCGGCCTACGACACCGAATTTGAATGGCTTGGCGAAAAGAACCCGTCGCCAAAGGGTGTGGGATTTTTCTATTTGGATCATCTCACGCACAATGTGTTTCGCGGAAACATGGACACCTGGTGGGATTTTTACCGGGAAATGTTCAATTTCAAACAGATCCATTTCTTTGACATCGAAGGAAAACTGACTGGTCTTGTCTCTCGGGCGATCACTTCACCTTGCGGCAAAATCCGGATTCCACTCAATGAATCGACTGACGACAAAAGCCAGATTGAATCCTATCTGCGCAAATACAAAGGTGAGGGTATCCAGCATATTGCCGTTGGAACCGATGGGCCGGATGCAATTTATGATGCTGTGGATCAACTTGATGCCAATGGGCTGAAATTCATGCCGGGACCACCCGATGCCTATTACGATTTATCCCGCCAGCGTGTCACCAAACATGATGAGCCTATCGAGCGAATGAAAAAGCATGGTATTCTGATCGACGGCGAAGGGGTGATTGACGGCGGAACAACGAAAATTCTGCTGCAGATTTTCTCAAAGACGGTCATCGGACCGATCTTTTTCGAGTTCATACAGCGAAAAGGGGATGAAGGTTTTGGAGAAGGCAATTTCAGGGCGCTTTTTGAATCCATAGAAATGGAGCAGATCAGGACAGGCGAAATATCTGAAGCAGATGATGCCAAGACCGCCGCTCAATAGAAAGCCAAATACGGAATGAATGGCTAAACGCGGCAACGGGGATCAAGCCCCTTCCCATCCCTCGGAAATCATCCTTTGCAGTTCACGTACATTGGCAAGTACGATGCCGCCTTTGGTTTTCTCAACCAGGCGGCTTCGCTCCAACGCGTTCAGTTCGCGTGATACCACTTCACGCCTGCTGCCGATGCGCTCGGCAAGTTCCTTTTGTGTCGGAGGGGGCGAAACGATCCGCTGATCAGGATTGGCCGCCCTTGGTTTGGAAAGCCTTAGCAATTCGGAATACATCCGGTGTTTTGCCTGAAGGAATGAATGCTCTGCAAGGCGGGTGTTCAAAAGCCGAACCCTCGCTGCAAACATCAGCAATACACTTTTGGCTACAGTGGGGTTGGTGTACAGAATTTCATTGAAAACGGAAGCTGGCATTGTGCAGACCCTTGCCTTTGTCAAAGTGGTGACATTGGCGGAGCGTGGTGAGTTGTCTAGCGCCGAGATTTCGCCAAAATAGGATCCGGCACTCATTTCTCCAAGAATGACCTCCTTGCCAACCGCGATGCGAACAATAATTCTCACGGTGCCCGAAACAATAAAACGGACGTCGTTGCTTTCGTCTTCTATGTCTATAACCAGTTCGTGTTCATTGTAGTCGCGCCAACTGCAGCGTCGCCCATACTTTTGTGATTGCTCGGGTGTGATGCTTTCAAAAAGCGGAATTTCTGTCAAATTCAGCATGGCATACCCTATTTTTGCAGTAACTAGCCTGATTGAATAAAACCAGTGTTTGACTATCAAGTCTAGTTCGTAATTGTTTCTTATACGTCGAAAATAATTTTGATTTTGCAGTGACCTGATTTTTTATAACAGGGCAAGGAATTCCAGATTTGGTTTGATTGGCGGTAAATATCTCACCAAAACTACTGCCTGGAAGTGGCAAGAACAGTAAAATCGCCCATAATCTCTGAAAAACAGACTTTCCAGAAAATTTCTTAACCAATTTGTTAAGCTTTTACAGCAAGTTGGTGGTGGGCGGGACCCTATAAGAATGTGGTTCTGGTTTGGGAAAATGGTAACAAGCAATATGCAAGCGGATTTCGCTTCGGACAACAAGTTGCCGATCGAAGTTTATGACAAATTGGTTCGCTCTCTTTATGGAGACACGCGAACCCTCATATTTGGCAAGCTGGCCTCAGTGGCAGCGGCATTGGTAACCTGGTATCGTGCTGATGAACCGTTTGTTCTCCTGGCAACCCTTGGCGTCTTTGTGCTGGCCGTGGTGAGATACATCCATATCCGTCGGTTCAATATAAAAGCCAGAGGCCAACTCAACCATTTTGATCTCATTCAAAGTGAAAAGACCTATCGAATTCTTTCGGGTGGTTATGTCGCAACTCTTGGAATGCTTTGTTTTGCCGCCCTGGCAACGAGTTCAGACTCCATGGTTCATCTGATTGCGATTTCAGCAACTCTGGCAAATGTTGCCGGTATTTCAGGACGCAATTTTGCCAGCAGAAAAGTGATATTGTGGCAAACTGTGGCGGTCATCGCTCCCTTGACCACAGGCTTGCTGTTGTTTGGGGGCATCTATCATCACTTCCTCGCCTTGTTGTTGTTGCCGTTTCTTTTGGCAATCCAGTCCATTTCCGCACGACTGCGAGCCATGCTGTTTCAGGCCAGTTTACAGGCGATTGAAAACAAGACAATTGCCGACCGATTTGAAGTAGCGCTGGAAAACGCCTCGCACGGCATGGCCATGGTAGACAAGGATGGGGTGTTCATGGTTGCCAATGAACGGTTTGCCGAATTGTTTGATTGCCCCAAAGGCATGGATCTGATCGGAACAACGCTGACCGAAATTACGATAAGGGGATTGGGACAGCGCCCGGGTTCGGTATTGGTCGACAGTATTTCAGAACGTATCCGATTGTGCCTCAAGGAAGAAAAGAAACGCCGATTCACGCAAATGAGAAGCGACGGATTGACGATTGAGGTCAGTTTCAATCCGATGAAGGACGGAGCTGGTGTTATCGTGCTTGAGGATATTTCAGACCGGGTCAAGTCTGAAGGCGAAATTCGGCAGTTGGCAAATTTCGACCCCCTGACAAAACTGTTGAACCGCCGCTATTTTGCCTCGCTGTTGAAGTCTGACATTGAGGCTCAAAAGGATGTCGCAGAGTTTTCGCTCTATTTCATCGATCTCGACAATTTCAAGACAGTTAATGATTCACTTGGTCATCCTGTTGGAGACAAACTGCTTTGTGCGGTTTCCATGCGAATGAAATCCTGCTTGCCGGAAGGTGGCAAGATTTGCCGTTTTGGCGGAGATGAATTTCTGATTGCACTGCCAAATGTTACGGCAAAAATGGATTGCGAGCGCTTTGTCAGCAGGATTATAGACGAAATTTCCAAGCCTGTTCTGATTGACGGAAACCTGATCATTGTCGGCGCGAGTATTGGTGTTTCGCTCAGCCCAGCCAATTCCAACGAGTTTGACCAGCTTTTGAAAATGGCGGATGTGGCGCTGTACGAAGCAAAAGGCAAAGGTCGCGGACATCTCACCTTTTATACAGAGGCGCTTGGTGAGAAGATTCGTGATCGCCGCAAGCTGGAAGTTGAATTGCGCCGTGCGGTGCAGAACAATGAGTTGACTGTCCACTACCAGCCTCTGATCGACCTGAAATCCCTCAAGGTTGTGACATGCGAGGCTTTGGTTCGCTGGCAACATCCAACGCTGGGATTCATACCGCCAAGCGAGTTTATTCCTATGGCGGAGGAGATCGGCATCATTTCCAAAATCGGGAAATTTGTTCTCGAGCAAGCAACTATCGAATGTAGAAAATGGCCAAAAACGGTAAAAACTGCTGTCAATGTTTCGTCACTGCAATTTCAGCAATCGGATGTTTGCAGTGTTATCGAGCAGGCTCTGATTGCCAGCGGACTTGAGGCTTCACGTCTTGAAATCGAGATTACTGAGTCGGCAGTTCTCGACGACATGATGGAAACCTCACGGGTATTGCGTACGCTGGCCCAGTCGGGTGTGAAGATTTCACTTGATGATTTTGGTACCGGGTTTTCGAGCCTGAGTTACTTGCACAATCTGCCATTGGACAAAGTGAAAATCGATCGCTCATTTCTTGAGTCCATTCGCGATGACAAGCGCGCCCTCATTCTTCTCTCCGGCGTAACCCGAATGGCAGCTGATCTTGGCCTCAAGATCGTTGTCGAAGGCGTTGAAGAAGTTGAACAGCTGGAAATTCTCCAGCGTGAAGTCCATCTAGACCAGGTTCAAGGATATTTGTTTGGCAAGGCAATGCCGGCCCACGAAATACGCCAGTTCATTGACCATTTCGATGGCAAAACCCAGAAAGAAGCAATGGTCAGGACGGCGTAATTTCGGAGTTGCAAATTAACCATCAATTTGGAAATTCTGCCGGATAGCAACTGCAGGCTTCGTTTATTCTTTACACTTGTTAACATTTTGTTAATCATACAACCTGGTTTGGGCGGACCTAGGGGTAGTAATGAGTGTGGGAATAGTGGAAAAATTGCCTTTTATTGAGAGGCTTAACGGTTATCTTCAGGATGCCGATTATCGGGTTGCATCGAGCGCTTCTGACAGGGAACACCTGTTTAAGTTGCGATATCAATGCTATCGACGGGAGAATACGATTTTGGAAAATGCCGAAGGGCGTTTTACGGATGACTATGACCGGATGGATAATTGCTGGCTGTTTGGTGTGCATTTAAACGGCCGTTTGGTGAGCTCGATCAGATTTCACATCATTTCACCCGAGGCCCCAAAAGGCCCGGCATTTGATGTGTTCCCGGATATTGTTCCGCCGATGGTGGCAGCAGGAAAGACAATCGTTGATCCAACGCGGCTGGTGGTTGACCGGCCAATGACGGAGCTCTATCCGGAGCTTCCTTATGTGACGATCAGGGCAGCGTTCATGGCGGCGGAGTATTTTGACGCGGAATTCATGCTCGCAACCGTTCGACAGGAACATCAAGCCTTTTACAAGAGATTGTTCGGCTTCAAGGAGCTCTGCGAGCCGCGGCCTTATCCGATGTTGTTGAAACCAATCAGTCTTCTGGCGGCAAACATGCCGCTGCAGCGTGATGATGTGGTAGGAAAATTTCCAATTTTTCTGTCCTCATATACAGAGCGCAGGATGTTGTTCGAACAGAATAATCTGGAGAACGAGATGGATACTTTCTTCCCGTACGCAGCAAATGCCTGAAACAGGAGCAATGGCAGAGTTTCAGGACTGGCGGGAAACTGTCAGTCTTTCCAGACCATGGAAATGAAAGCGATCTGAATAGCAAGGTTTTTCGAAGAGCCGCAGGTTGCCTATGCGCTGAAACAAGGCAGGAAGAGCTATTGTCATCTCGAGGCGTGCCAGTGGCGCACCAAGACAGAAGTGTATGCCCGCACCGAAACTGACATGGCCCTCGCCGCCTCTTTCAACATCGAATAGCTCGGGGTTTTCGTATTGAACAGGGTCGTGATTGGCAGCCCCCAGAAGCAGCCCGACGGTTTGTCCCTTTTTCAATTTGATACCGGAATATTCCAAATCTTCCAGAACATAGCGGGTAAACATATGTAGTGGGGGATCAATCCTCAACAGCTCCTCAATCGCCTTTTGCGTTGTCTTCGGGCTTTCAAAAAGCCGGGAAGGATCAAGCCGGTTTTCAAGGATTACATTGACCGAGTTGCCAAGTGCATGAACGGTAGCTTCATGGCCGGCATTGAGCAGCAAAATCACCGTTGTCACCAGTTCATCCATAGTCAGATGGTCGCCCGAACTTTCTGCCTCTGCAAGCGCCGTGATCAGATCATCCCTTGGATTGCTGCGACGCTCGAGCGCCAGCTTGCGGATATAGTGCGAAAATTCAGCAGTCGCCGTCACTGCCTCATCCTCGATGATGCGCGTGCGGTTGAATTGGTACATTGCCACCATCTTGTGAGACCAGACGAGCAACTGATCGGCCATATCACGGGGAACGCCCAGGAGGTCGGCAATCACAATGACAGGGATTTTTTCGCAGTAAGCTGTGAGAAGATCAAACGGCTCATTCTGTGGAAAATCATCGATAAGCCGGTGGCAAAGACCGCGAATATTTTCAGCCTTTTGCTCGATATGTCTGGAAACAAAAGCGCGGTTCACAAGTTTACGTAATCGGGTATGGCCGGGAGGTTCAAGCTCAAGCATCGAATTTGCTTCAAAAGTATAAAAGCTCTCAAGATGTGGCGGAATCTCCGGTAATCCGGCAGCACCCCGGTCCATCACGTGGGTTATTTGCCTGCCAAAGCGCCGGTCTCGCAAAATCGAGTTGACAGCCTCAAACGAGGCAAAACAGACATGGCCATATTCACTCCAGATGAAAGGGGCGTTGAGGGCGTGCATTTTCCGGTAGTATGGATACGGATCTTGAAAAAAATGTGCATCAGAAGGTCTAACACTGAATACCGGCATATCACCGGGAAGAACTGGATTTGACATCGGATTTTTTCCTATCCGTGTTTCTTTAACAATGCCCGGTGAATATCGGAGCTTTCAATCACGCCGATGATCCTGTCTTCTTCAGCTACATAGACCGGTTGGCCACTTTGCAATTGCAGTTCCATGATGGCGAGCAACGAGGCATCAGGCGAAACCGTGGGTGCCTTTGTTTCTCCCTTGCGACGCCTTGTGAGAGGCTGCATGGCATTGCTTGCCTTCAAGACAGCGAGCGGGTTCATGTGCGCAACAAAATCGGCGACATAGGCGTTGGCCGGATTTGCGAGGATATCCTGGGCCGTGCCGCACTGGATAATCCTGCCGCCTTCCATGATGGCAATCCTGGTGCCGATCTTGATTGCTTCATCAAGGTCATGACTGACGAACACTATGGTTCGTTTCAAGCGCTTCTGAAGATCAATCAATTCGTCCTGCAGTCGCGAGCGGATCAACGGGTCAAGCGCCGAATAGGGTTCATCCATCAGCAGAATCGGAGCATCAGTGGCAAAGGCACGGGCAAGACCGACGCGTTGTTGCATGCCGCCGGAAAGCTCCTGCACCCGTTTGCCTGCCCATTCGCCAAGTCCAACAAGCTCAAGCTGCTCGCGGACCTTTTGTTTGGTTACAAATTTGTCGCGGCCTGCGAGTTCCAGGCCAAAACCGACATTTTCCTCGACAGTTCGCCAGGGCAACAGACCGAACTGCTGAAACACCATGGAGACCCAGTCAAGGCGCAGTTCGCGCAACTGGTTCTTGCTGCAGGCATGGGGATTGCGCCAGGCATCGTTTTCGGCACACCGAACTTCGACCTTGCCGCGGGCAACCGGATTAAGGCCGTTGATGGCGCGAAGCAGGGTGGATTTACCCGAACCTGAAAGTCCCATCAGAACGAGGACCTCACCTTCCTCGATTTCGAGGGTGCAATCAGCCACACCAAGTATCTGTCCGGTCGCCTGCTGAATTTCGGATCGCGTCTTGTGTTGGTCGATCAGGGGAAATGCGGAAGATGGATTGTCGCCAAAAACGATATCGACATTTTCAAAACGCACGACAGGGTTCGTTGTCATGATCATCTGCCCTTGTCCGTATGGCCCAAAAACCGATCAAGCATGATGGCAACGAGCACGATCACCAGACCAGCCTCAAAGCCTCTTGCAATGTTGACCGTGTTGAGCGCACGCACGACCGGCACACCAAGACCTGGCGCACCCACCAACGCAGCAATGACGACCATGGAAAGGGAGAGCATGATGGTTTGTGTCAGGCCAACCATGATCTGGGGAAGGGCGTAGGGCAGTTCGACCTTACGCAATAATTGCCAGCGGGTTGCGCCAAAGGCCTCTCCTGCCTCAATCAGTGAAGTCGGGGTCGATTTCACACCCAGCTCGGTCAGTCTGATTGGTGCGGGAATTGCGAAAATCACCGTTGCGATCAGGCCGGGGACCATGCCAAGGCCGAACAATATGAGCGCCGGGATGAGATAAACAAAAGTTGGCACGGTTTGCATCAGGTCCAGAACGGGGCGCAGGAATGAGGAGAATTTCGGATTGTGGGCTGCGAGGATACCAAGGGGCACGCCGACAGCCATGCAGACGGCTGCAGAAGCCAGAACAAGGGCGAGGGTCTGGATCATTTCCGCCCAATAGCCCTGATTGAGGATCAGCAACAAAGCGGCGCCAACGAAAAGCGGAAAAGCCGGGCCGCGACTTTTCCAGAAGGCGAGAGCAACACAAATTACGGTGAATACAAGCGGACTGGGAAGTTGCAGTACCCACAAGATAGCGTCGATGATTGTTTTCAACTGGCTGGACAACCAGTCGAAAAAGAACCGGCCATTGACGATCAGCCACTGTGTGACATTTTTGGCCCAAAGCCCGATCGGAATTTTGTTTTCGGTGATCCAGTCCATCATCGGGCCAAATTCCTTAGCGATGCCACCTTGCAAGAAGCCTTGAACGCTGAACGTTCAAGGCTGTAAACTCCCCGAAATCATTCATTTCGGGGAGTGGATTTGTTTACATGCCCAGGGCAGTTTTTACCGCCGCCATGGCATCGCCGCCATCCTTGGTGGTAACCCCTTCAAGCCAGGGAGCTATGACATCGGGATTGGCCTTGAGCCAGGCGATGGCTGCCTTTTCAGGATCCATTGCGTCGTTGAGGATCGAGCCCATGATTTCGTTTTCCATGGCGAGGGAAAATTTGAGGTTGGTGACGAGTTTGCCGGTGTTGGGGCATTCGGCAACATATCCGGCGCGGGTATTGGTATAAATCGTTGCGCCGCCAAGGTCAGGTCCGAAAACATCATCGCCGCCTGTAAGATAGGTCAGTTTGAAATTGGCGTTCATCGGATGGGGTTCCCAGCCGAGGAAGACAATCGGTTCGCCAGCCTGCTCGGCGCGGGCCGCCTGCGCCAGCATGCCTGCCTCGGAGGATTCAACCAGTTCAAAACCCTTGAGGCTGAAAGCGTCTTTCTCAATCATGTCGAGGATCAGGCGGTTACCGTCATTGCCTGGCTCGATCCCGTAAATCTTGCCAGCCAGCGCGTCCTTGTTCTTGGCGATGTCTGCAAAATCCTTGATACCAAATGCTGCGCCCTTTTCGTTGGTGGTCAGGGTGTATTTGGCGCCTTCCAGATTGACGTTCGTGGATTCGACGGTTTTTGCATCAAGGAAAGTACGAATGTCCGCTTCCATGGTAGGCATCCAGTTACCCAGAAATACATCGACGTCCTTGTTGGCAAGCGATTGATACGTAACTGGAACAGAAAGAACCTTGATGTCTGTTTCATAGCCGATTGACTTCAGGATGAAGGTCGCAACGGCAGTCGTTGCGGTAATATCGGTCCAGCCGACGTCTGAAAAGCGGACCATTCCGCAAGAGGCAGCTTCATGGCTTGCTGCAAAAGCCGGGCCGGTTGATGCCAACACAGTGGTAAGCGCCAAAGCGGCGAGGCCTGTTTTTATTGTCTTTGAAAAGGTCATGTTTGTCTCCGTTCGTTTTGTTTGCCGGTCCCTTGACAGGCGCGATGGGTCATCAAAAGTTATTCCGTAAAGAATTGTTGTGCCAAAAGCATTTTAGCAACTCGCTATTCTGCCAAAGGCCATCTAACCAAAAGCTATCTTGAATGCGGCGTTTTGCCAATGGTTGCAATTTCATACTTTACCTTCAAGCAAATAATGTTTATTTTGACTGATCAGTCAATCAAAACTTGTGGACCGTCCGCCTCCATGATCTGATAATCATGGAAAGAAAAAGCCTGAAAAGCGGACACAAACTCCAGACCGGAATGTTGCCGTGCCCCGTATTGGTGCTGAACCTGAAAGAAGACGAGCATTGATCCATGCCGCTATCGAGATGATTGGCGAGCAGGGGTCATTGGATGTATCGGTCAAGGAGATTGCCCAGCAGGCGGGCATGTCGCCAGCGCTTGCCTTTCATTATTTCGGCGGCAAGGATGAAATCATCCTGCAAACCATGCGCTATCTTCTTCGTGAGTTTTCGACCTCGGTGGTTCGGGAGCTGATGAAATCAAACTCACCAATTGAGCGGGTGGAAGCCCTGATTGCCGCAAGTTTTTCTTCCGAGCAATTTGAGCGCAAAACCATTGCCGCCTGGCTGGTATTTTATCTGCATGCCTATTCGAGTATCGAGGCGGCGCGGCTGCTGAGAATTTATACCCAGCGCCTTCACAGCAATCTTGTCGCCGCGTTGAAATATCTTACAGATCACGACAATGCATACCAAATCGCCGACGGGCTGGGTGCGCTGATTGATGGCCTGTATATTCGCCAGGCACTGGTTCACGAAGTTGCAGATGGTGCCCAGGCTACCGCCATATGCCGAACATACCTCAACAATTCGCTCAAAGCCGTAAACCCATCCAAAGGAATTCACTGATGGCCCAGTTTGATGATCTGCTTCCACCTACCAGCCATTTCATTGATGGGCAGTTTGTTTCGGGTTCTGGTGAAAAAATCCCGAATATCTATCCTGCCTCAGGTCAGGCATTCATGGATATCAGCTGGGCAACCGACAGCGAAATCGAACAAACCATTGCGGCTGCCAAGCGTGGCCTTGCAATTTGGCGCAATACTCCGCCTGCCCAAAGGGCAAGGGTATTGTACCGGACCGCGCAAATATTGCGTGAGGACAATGATGCCATCGCCCGCCTTGAAACGCTTGATACCGGAAAGGCGCTACAGGAGACACTGGTTGTTGATGTTGTGTCAGCGGCCGATGCCATTGAATATTTTGCAGCGCAAGCCGCTACCCTGACTGGTGAATATATCGGCTTTTCAGGAGCCGAGGGAAATTGGGGATATACTATCCGGGAACCGCTCGGTATCTGTGTCGGCATTGCTGCGTGGAACTATCCGCTCCAGATGGCCGCATGGAAATCGGCACCTGCACTGGCCTGCGGAAATGCTTTCATATTGAAGCCGGCAGAGCTGACGCCGCTTTCCGCACTGAAATTGGCAGCAGCCTACAAACAGGCTGGCTTGCCGGATGGTGTTTTCAACATACTGCAAGGCGATGCGCGAGTTGGTGCAGCGCTGGTAGCGCATCCTGATATTGCCAAGGTGTCTTTGACAGGGGAAACCTCTACCGGTGCCAAAGTACTCAAGGGTGCAGCGGACGGCATCAAGAAAGTGACACTTGAACTGGGCGGCAAGTCTCCGCTTGTCATATTTGAAGACGCGGACATCGATTCTGCTGTTGGCGGGGCAATGCTGGCGAACTTTTATTCCACCGGTCAGGTCTGCTCAAACGGCACGAGGGTTTTTGTTCATCAAGGCATTCGTGACCAGTTCGTCGAACGGCTGGTAAAACGCACCGAGGCACTGATCATCGGTGATCCGATGGATGAAAAGACCCAGATGGGGCCGTTGGTTTCAGCCGAGCATTTCAAGAAGGTCGAAGCCTTTTACAAGGCTGCACCTGCGCAAGGTGAGTGCCTGTATGATGGCGGCATACCGAAAATCCAGGGTTTTGAAGGCGGCAACTGGATCGGTCCTGCCATTTATCAGCCAAAGGATGACAACCAGTCTATGTCCCGAGACGAGATTTTTGGCCCTTTCCTGTCACTGTTCACTTTCTCGGATGAAGATGAGGTGACAAAGCGCGCCAATGATACTGTCTTTGGACTTGCGGCGGGTGTCTATACCAACGATCTGTCGCGCGGCCACCGGATGATGACACGATTGCAGGCAGGCTCGTGCTGGATCAACACCTTCAACGTGACGCCAGTCGAAATGCCGTTTGGCGGTCACAAGCAATCGGGGCTTGGCATGGAAAACGGTAAATGGGCGCTGGATGCCTATAGCCAGGTAAAGAGTGTTCATGTCGCCATGAGCCCAATGGAATATCCCTATTGAACCCGTTCTGGAAAGAAAATAAATGATCAAGATTCATGGTAGAGCGACCTCGGTCAATGTTCAGGCGCTGATGTGGGCTGTTGGGGAGCTAGGCCTTGAACACAGCCGCCTTGATGTTGGCGGCGCGTTTGGCGGCAACAATGACCCTGAATTTCTCAAGCTCAATCCCAATGGCTTGGTTCCTGTTCTGGAGGACGGCGATCATGTGATGTTTGAGGCAAATGCCATCATCCGATATCTCGCTGCGCAGTATGGAAAGGCAGGATGCCTAGCCGCCGGTTCAATAAAAGAGCAGGCAATTGGCGACATGTGGATGGAGTGGGCCAAGACAACGGTCTATCCGGTGATAATATCCGGTCTGTTCATCAATCTTGTGCGGGTCAAAAGGGCAGACAGAAATGAATCTGCTATGGCTGAACTGCAGCGGCAGGCAACGAAGATCATGACAACAGCCGATGGGCAGCTTTCAAAACACACCTGGCTTGCCGGTGAAAATTTTTCGATAGCAGATATCGGATTTGGTTCGCTTTTGTACCGCTATTTTACCCTGGATTTTGAACGTGCCGTTTTACCGACACTGGAGAAGTATTACGACAGGCTGCAATCGCGTTCAGCCTATCGCGAGCATGTGATGATTGATTATTCGTCGATGAAAGTGGAATAGGGAAGGCGGAACAGGAATGTCTGGCGGCGTAGTTGATACCAGCGGCATTGTAGCCGATTATGTGATTGTGGGATCAGGCTCTGCAGGGTCGGCGCTCGCCTACCGCCTGTCCGAAGATGGCAGGAATTCTGTTATTGTGATTGAATATGGCGGCACTGACATGGGGCCGCTGATCCAAATGCCGGCGGCACTTTCCTATCCGATGAACATGCCGCTTTATGACTGGGGATTTCAAAGTGAGCCGGAACCCCATCTTGGCGGACGTAAGATGGCAACACCGCGCGGCAAGGTGATTGGCGGATCTTCATCAATTAACGGCATGGTCTATGTGCGTGGTCATGCGCTTGATTTTGATACCTGGGATGAAATGGGTGCGAAGGGTTGGTCTTATGCGGATGTGCAACCTTATTTTCAGCGGATGGAAACATCGCATGGCGGTGAAGAGGGTGCGCGCGGAACCAACGGACCGATGCATGTGACCAGGGGGCGGCGCGAAAATCCTCTTTATGAAGCGTTTGTTGCAGCGGGAAGACAGGCAGGATTTGAAACCACACCTGACTATAACGGATCGAAACAAGAAGGTTTCGGGGCGATGGAGCAAACGGTTTACAAGGGGCGTCGCTGGTCTACCGCAAACGCCTATCTGAGACCGGCCATCAAACGCGGCGGCGTACAAATGGTGAAAGCCTTTGCCCGCAGGATTGTCATGGACGGCAAAAAAGCTGTCGGCGTCGAGATTTCACGCGGAAGTCATGTGGATGTGGTCAGCGCCCGCAAGGAAGTCATTCTGGCTGCCTCATCAATCAATTCGCCGAAGCTGCTGATGCTGTCGGGCATTGGACCTGCCGATCATCTTAGGAAACACGGGATCGAGGTGGTAGCGGACCGGCCGGGCGTCGGAGCCAATCTACAGGATCACATGGAAGTTTACGTCCAGCAGGAGTGCCTGCAGCCAATAACGCTCTACTCAAAGCTCAATCTGTTTTCGAAAGCGTTGATTGGTGCGCAGTGGCTATTTTTCAAATCAGGGGATGGCGCTACCAATCATTTTGAAAGTGCTGCCTTTGTGCGATCAAAGCCAGGTGTGAAATATCCTGACATCCAGTTCCATTTCTTGCCTGTGGCAATTCGCTATGATGGCAAGGCGGCCGCAAAAGCGCATGGATTTCAGGCCCATGTCGGTCCGATGCGATCCAAATCACGCGGAAGGGTAGAACTTGCATCAGCTGATCCGATGGCAAAACCCTCTATCTTGTTCAACTATATGTCACATGAGGATGACTGGGTGGATTTTCGTCATTGCATCCGGCTGACACGGGAAATATTTGCCCAGGCAGCAATGAAGCCTTATTCGGGCAGGGAAATTCAGCCCGGCGCTAATGTCCAGAGTGACAAAGACCTGGATGATTTCATACGCGAGCACGCTGAAAGTGCATATCATCCTTGCGGTACAGCAAAAATGGGCAGTCTTGATGACCCGATGTCGGTGGTTGACAGCCAGTGCAGGGTTATTGGTGTTGAAAACCTGCGGGTCGCAGACTCCTCAATTTTTCCGCAGATCACCAATGGCAATCTCAACGCCCCATCTATCATGGTCGGCGAAAAGGCCGCCGATCATATTTTGGGCAAACCGCTTCTGGCGCGATCCAATCTGGAGCCCTGGATCAATCCTCTATGGAAAGTGAGTGACCGCTTATATCTCAAGGCATATGAATAGAACCTGATTCGAAGACTTGAAATTGTCGACTTTGCGCTTTACGTTTAACGATAGTCATTCTGTAAAGGTTAAGCAGTGATTAAGATTCGACTGTTAGTGTCGGGTGCGTGCGTGAATGGTCAATGATTGGCCGCGCGATTATGTCACAAGAAATCAGTTAAATTGTCAGGTTGCTAAAATGTCATCTTCGATCGTTGCCCGTTTCACCCTTGTTGCCCTTGCAGGAAGTCTGATGGTCGGGGTGCGGGCTCAGCACGCCGAAGCGAAAAGAAAGACTTTGCTCGAGCAATGGTTTCCCAAAGCAGCCCAGCGTATGCAGCAAAGGCGGGAGTATCGTGATTATATTTTAGAGGAGCCGGTGAACAGGCTTCCCTTGTCCGGGTCGCGCTCAGCCATAGATCAATCCGATCCCGAACCCATAAAAAAGATTACAGGTCCGAGTTACTACACCTACAAGACAGAGACTCTTTCAACATTGTCACTTGCCGGGCTGATAACAGGGCCATCCGTAACAAGTTCGCCTCTTCCAGATGCAACGGCTGATGGTGAAGTGGCGAATGAGCCCGGTGATTCGATGGTTTTGCGCAAGGGAGATGATCCGGCCTATGTCATTGATCCATCCAAAACCGGAGCGACAGCACAAGCGGCTGGAAATGCTGGCGAAAATGCGGCCCGCGATTTGACCAATGAAGCACTTTCCGGCTGGAGCCTCAAGGTTGAGACCGACATCGGCAAGACAATAAAGGATCATTATACCAAAGCTCCCCAGTATCTTTGGGTAGAGCAGAGTGGCAGTTTGAACGCCAATGGAAAGGCTGTGCTTGAAGTTTTGCAAAATGCGGCTGAGGTGGGACTTTCATTTGAAGATTATGGTGTTGATGTGAATGCGCTGCAGACGGGCGAAACTGCAGATGCCGAGCAAAGAGCAGCCAAACTTGAAATTGCCATTACAGCCGCAGCCCTGCGTTATGGCGCTGATGCCAAATATGGACGCATCAATCCGAACCTGATCAGCGGATACCATGATTTTCCGGATTACAAACGGGACTATTCTGCTGTCATGCAGGTTCTTGAAAGTGGTGAGCAGGCAGCCTTTGCCCTTTCCGGACTTAATCCGAACAATTCACGCTTTGCCATGTTGATGGCTGAGCTGGCAGAACTGAAAACTGCCTCGAGCGAGAATGATCTCGAGCCGGTTGCGGCAGGTACGTTTTTCAGACCGGGTCAGGAAAACGCAGAGCTTCCGCGGGTGATAGCCCTTGTCAAGCGCAAAGCCAGCGCAGAACTGGTCTTAGCCCATGGCGCAACATTGGACAGTTACACCGGATCGACGGTTTTCAGCGATGATCTGGTCGCTCTGGTGAAGGACTTCCAAAAGGAAAACGGCCTCGGAGCCGACGGTATTGTTGGCAAAAACACGCTGGCAAAACTGCATATCGACACGCCAAAAGCAAATATTGACAAGATCGAACTGGCGATGGAGCGTTTGCGCTGGTTGCCGTCGAGTTTCGGCCAACGTCATGTCTTCATCAATCAGCCAGCCTATACGGCAAGTTACATGGTGGATGACAAATCACAGCTCTCGATGCGGGCGATTGTCGGTCAGCCTTCCAACCAGACCAGCTTTTTTTATGACACGATAGAACTGGTTGAAGTCAATCCATACTGGAATGTTCCCCGTTCAATCCTCGTCAATGAAATGCTGGGCAAAATTCGCGCCAATCCGGGTTACCTGACTGCAGCCAACTATGAGGTTGTTTCCTATAACGGTAAACCGAAGGATCCATATTCGGTCGACTGGTATTCACAAAAAGGCACCAACGGCGTTTTTGTTCGCCAGAAGCCAGGCGCCAAAAATGCGCTCGGAGAACTGAAAATCCTGTTTCCCAATAAGCATGCCATTTACATGCATGACACACCATCGCGGCAATTGTTCAGCAGGGATAGCCGTGCGCTCAGCCATGGCTGCATTCGGCTTCAGCACCCACGGGAGATGGCGGCTGCGGTTCTAGAATCGAGCGTAGGGCAGATCAGTTCTTATGTGGAAGCAGGCAAGAACCAGACAATCAAGGTCAACAACAAGTTGCCGGTTTATGTGTCCTATTTTACTGCATGGCCTGGAGACGATGGCAAAGTCGGCTATTATTCTGATATTTACGGGCGTGATGCGGCATTGCAGAAAGCAATCAGCGCCACCCGTAAAATGCGGACAGCAACGGAATTTGTATCAAGCTGAAATCGCCTTTGATGGTCTTAAATAAAAAGGGGAGCTTGATGCTCCCCTTTTCAATTTAGAAGTTTGGTTCCAGTTTACTTTTTGTTTTGCCGGTTGTTGATGAGATCATCGACAACCGCGGGATCAGCCAGTGTGGAGGTATCTCCGAGTGCACCAAAATCATCTTCGGCAATCTTGCGCAAAATTCGGCGCATGATCTTGCCGGAACGGGTCTTTGGCAGGCCGGGAGAGAACTGGATTTTATCCGGTGAGGCGATTGGGCCGATTTCGGTTCGCACATGGGACACCAGTTCCTTGCGCAAGGCATCGTCGCCGGAAATGCCCGCCATCAGGGTTACATAGCAGTAAATGCCCTGTCCCTTGATATCGTGGGGGTAACCAACCACAGCAGCTTCCGAAACCTTGTCATGGGCAACCAGCGCTGATTCGACTTCGGCTGTTCCCATGCGGTGGCCGGATACGTTGATCACATCATCGACACGACCGGTGATCCAGTAGTATCCGTCCTTGTCACGGCGGCAACCGTCGCCGGTAAAATATTTGCCTTTGTAGCTTGCAAAGTAAGTATGGATAAAGCGCTTGTGGTCGCCGTATACGGTTCGCATCTGACCAGGCCATGAATCGGTCAGGCAGAGATTGCCATCGGTTGCGCCCTCCAGAACATTGCCTTCATTGTCAACCAACTGCGGTTTGACACCAAAGAAAGGCCTCGTGGCGGAGCCCGGTTTCAGATCGGTTGCGCCCGGCAGTGGCGTAATCAAAATACCACCGGTTTCCGTCTGCCACCATGTATCAACAATCGGGCAACGCTTGTCGCCGACAATGTTATAATACCATTCCCAGGCTTCAGGATTGATCGGCTCTCCCACAGATCCAAGGACCCGCAGCGATTTGCGCGATGTCGAAGTGACATAATCATTACCGGCACCCATAAGGGCACGCAGTGCAGTCGGCGCGGTATAGAAGATATTGACCTGGTGCTTGTCGATAACCTCCCAGAAACGGGACATGGAAGGATAGTTGGGTACACCTTCAAACATCAGGGTCTTTGCGCCATTGGCAAGCGGCCCATAGACGATGTAGGAGTGCCCGGTTACCCAGCCGACCTCAGCGGTGCACCAGTAGGTATCGCCATCATGGTAGTCAAAAACATACTCATGGGTCATCGAGGCATAGACAAGATAGCCGCCGGTTGTGTGCAACACGCCCTTTGGCTGACCGGTGGAGCCGGACGTATAAAGAATAAAGAGCGGGTCTTCTGCCTTCATCGGTTCGGGCTTGCATTCGGGTTTGGCTGTCGCCATTTCGCTGTGATACCAAAGATCGCGCTTGGCAGTCCAATTGATCTTGCCGCCGGTTCGCCGGACAACCAGAACATTCTTCACCTTGCGTTTTTTGGCAGCAGCAATTTCACAGGCAGCGTCGGTATTTGCCTTGAGCGGTACAGTTTTACCGCCCCGCAAACCCTCATCTGCAGTAATGACAAAACTAGATTTACAGTCGATGATTCGCTGGGCTAAGGCGTCAGGCGAGAAGCCGCCAAAGACGATCGAATGGATTGCCCCAATACGGGCGCATGCAAGCATCGCGTAGGCGGCCTCGGGGATCATCGGCATGTAGATGGTGACACGATCACCTTTCTTGACGCCGTGCGATTTCATCACATTGGATAGACGGCAGACGTGATCATATAACTGGTTATAGGTAATTTTCCGGTCATCGTAGGGATTGTCGCCCTCCCAGATGATGGCAGTCTGGTCGCCTCGCTTTTTCAGATGGCGGTCGATACAATTGTATGAAACGTTGGTAACGCCGTCTTCGAACCATTTGATCGAAACATTGCCTTCAAATGATGTATTCTTGACTTTGGTGTAGGGTTTGAACCAGTCAATCCGCTTGCCGTGTTTGCCCCAAAACTTTTCCGGATCCTTGATACTTTGTTCGTACCATTTCAAATAGGTATCATTGTCTATCAACGCGTTTTTCTTCCACGCCGCTTTCACCTTGTGCTTCTTGACTTCAAACATGAGTGCCTCCCCGATGGTATCGGGAATTGACTTCCCGAAATTCGAACATTGATTTTCCCAATGCAGTTTAACCAGTTTGTCAGCGCTGCGTCCATAATACCATTGCAGGATACTGTTGCCGCTACAAAAGGATCGCTTTTGGATGTTTCAGTCGATTCAATTTGTGATTGATGTGCCTTTTCAATTGTCGCCGGCAGCTTGAAACCCGATCAATTGCCACTTAAAAGTTTTGTTGTTTAGGGGAAGCAGCCTTGTGGGGAGGTGTATCAGTCAGGGCAGGCGCATGAAAAACAGAATGAATTTCAGCGGGGCGAAAGCTTTGGCGGGGATCCTGATCATTACCGCACTGTCAGGCTGTATTCAGGCTGGCGACGCAAAAACCGGCGCGCTCGAAAGTGTCGTCGAACAGAACAGGACAATTCAGGAAAACCTTCAAAAGCAACAACGCGAAGCTGTTGAAAAGCAGAAGCAGTTGATTGGTGAAGAACAGGCAAGAAGACTGGCTTTCGCACAAAAAAGACCCGGCAACCCTGCCGGGGAGGCAATCGAACAGCAGATCAAAAAGCCTGAAGAGGGGACCGGCTCCAAGGCAGAATCCGGCGTTGCAGAAAGACCCAAAGCTCAAAAGGCATCGGTAACCGCGAACAGCCGGGCTGCAAACATTACCCATAATGCCAATTGGAAGTGCGTGCCAAACAGTCTGAAATCAGTCGTTTATGAAGTCGCGCGAAGATATGGACATGTAACAATCAATTCCACCCATCGCAGCCGGAGCAGAAACCGCAGGGCCGGCGGGGCGGGTGGATCTTATCATCTGCGTTGTCAGGCTGTTGATTTTCGGGTGAAAGGCAATACCGGGGCAGTAATGAAATTTCTGAGAAGCAATCCGAATGTAGGTGGTCTGAAACGATACCGCAGCGGATTTATTCATATTGACACCGGTCCGCGCCGCTCGTGGCGGTAGTGCCTTTCAAAGGGCCGGATGTAAAACCAGAGGCTGCCATCTTCACAAACACAAGGGTATTTCAACTGCGTTTGCAAAGATTGACGAAATCTTAACGGATTTGATCAAAAATCAATCTGCTTGTTTAGTATTGCGTAAGGAGCAGGGTCATGGCCGGATCATTCCGCCGCCTTCAATCTGTTGGAATGTTGTTGTCTTTGGCGTTTGTCCTCAATGGATGCGCCCTTTTTCGCCCTGCCCAAATTGAGTGGAATGACACCAGATGGTGTGTGCCGCTCGAGTTGAAAGTTGTGCTGCGCAAAGTGGCACGCCAGTTCGGCCCCATTCGTATTCACTCCACGCATCGCTGGCCGATGGAAAACAAGCGCAAGGGTGGCAAGCCGAAATCCTATCACCTCAAATGCCGCGCTGTGGATTTCAGCGTTGTCGGCGGCGCAACAGGGGTAACCGAGTTCCTCAAGAGCCAAAGTGCGGTAGGCGGATACAGCTACTATGCCCATCAGGGATTTTATCACATTGACAATGGCCCGCGCCGTACCTGGTAGATTTGGACCGTGTATTTCAAACACCCATCGCACCGATAATGGCACCCATTAGGAGTGCGACCAGCAGCCAGTGGACACCATCTATCAGGGTAAGGGCCCAGCCAAATCCCTCATAACGATGATTGACAGCCATTGTGGTTACCATGAAACCGGCCCAGACGAAAAGTCCGGAAATCATGCCGTTCCTCAGATTAAACTGGTCAGGTCCGAGATGACCGATCAGTCCAGCCAGCACATAGGCCATTACCAGTTCTGCAACAAAGCTGGTAACAAAAGGTGCTATGGACCGGTTTGCTTTCAATGGGTCGATGCGGGCAGGTTTCATCCATGGTTTGCTCAAGGAGATGTAATATACAGCGCCGAGAACGAAAGCTGCGATCGCCGCCAAAACAACAGCAGTGTAATTGATTCCGCCAAATATCACGATCACCCTCCTGTATTATCCCTGCAATCTGTCCGGTGTGATATTAGGCTGATTGCCATTGCCAAACAATGGTTCGTTTTATTTCGCTGTCTTCGAGCTGGCGCGATACGGCAATTTCGTAGGTCGCCAACTTCTCAAGTCCCGATTTTGGCAAATATGCCCTTCCGGGATCCCCGATCAACACCGTCTTGCCCGCTTCGACAAATCCTGAAAACAGCGGTAGTATCTGTTTCACCATTTCCGCGTCGTAGAATGCGTCTCCTGCCAGGACCAGATCAATGTCGCTTAGCCATTTGGGAGTATTGGAGAACAGATCAACATTTGAAAATTCAAGAGTCACAGCATTTTTTGAACTGTTGAGAGTTACAGCCGACTTGCAAAATAAATCAATATCAGCGGCGATAACGCTTTTTGCTCCAGCCATTTTTGCGGCTATGCCGACCAGTCCGCTACCGCAGGCAAAATCCAGAACCCTTAGCCCGCTGACGCATTGGGGGTGATCGAGAACATATCGTGCAAGACCCTGTCCACCAGCCCAGGCAAAAGCCCAAAACGGCGGTTGCAGTCCATCTGCTCCGAGTTCTTCTTCTGTTTTGTGCCAGAGGTCGTGGGCTTCATCTGCAAGATAAAGTTTTATTTCCGGCACATGGGGAGGAGACAATACGGCGGTATTTGCGATGATAAATTGTGCTTTATCGCCAAGCGGTGTTGCCATTTCTAAGCGGGTCAAAGCGGTTTGAGTGTTTTGCCATTCAATCCCCCCATCCAGCAGACCTCCATCCATTCGTCAGGAGTTACAGGTTGAACAGACAGCCGCATGGATGTGACGAGGGACATTCCTGCCAGCGCCGGATTGGCTTTCACATCCTTCAAAGTCACAGCTTTGGGCATGTCACACTTGGCCCGAATGTCAACGCAGTCCCAGCGTGGATCCTCGGTGGTCGTATCGGGATGCGAGAGGCCACAAACCTCGACAATGCCAACCACTTCCAGGCCTTCATTGGAATGATAGAAAAATGCCTTGTCGCCGATTTTCATGGTCCGCATATTGTTGCGGGCGAGATAATTGCGGATGCCGTCCCATTGTTCACCAGCAGAGCCCTTGGCTTTTTGTTGTTCCCAGGACCATTTGAAGGGCTCGGATTTGAACAACCAGTACTGCATCTTATTCTCTTTCGGATTTCAGGGGACGTGTGAGGAGTTGAAGGCTGGCCGCATGAGCGGAAATCTCATGGTCCAGCAGCTTTACAACTGTTTTCATGATCGGGCAATCGACAGAAACCTGCCTGGCAAGTGCAGTGGCAATTTTTGCACTCAGGGCACCTTCGGCAAGTGGCAAACCTTCGGTGTTGGCACCTTTGCCAAGGGCTATACCATAGGCAAAATTGCGCGATTGAGGGCTTGAGCACGTTAAAACCAGGTCACCGAGGCCCGACAGTCCCATGAGGGTTTGCGGTTTTGCACCAAGTCCGATTGCCAGCCGGTTCAATTCCGCAAAACCGCGCGCAATCAAAGCCGCCTCGGCGCTTGCTCCCAGTTCAAGTCCACGGCAAACCCCAACAGCAAGAGCGATGACATTTTTAAGGGCACCACCCAGTTCAACCCCTTTCAGATCGTCTGACGCGTAGACCCTGAAACTCGGGCTGGACAGGACTTCGGCAAGCCTCGCCGCCAATACCTCGCTGTCACTTGCCAGCGTTACCGCAGTAGGAAGGCCTTTTGCCACATCGGCGGCAAAACTCGGGCCGGAAAGAGCGGCAACAGGACTTTCCGGCAGGGCTTCACGCAATGTTTCAGCAGGAAGTTTGCCGGAAATACGGTCAATACCCTTGGCGCACAGGATGAGGGGTGTCTTTGCCGATATCATGCCTGATAGCGAACCGGCCAGTGAGGTTATGCTTTGGGCAGGCGTGACAATCAGCACCATATCCGCGCCTATCAGGGCATCAGGCAGGCTAGCGGAAGTATTGATGGATTTGGGTAATGAAATTTCCGGAAGGTATTTCCGGTTTTCATGATTATCCCGGATCGAATCCAAGACCTCTTCATCACGACCCCAAAGGGTCACTTGGTGGCCGTTTCGGGCTTCAACGCCAGCAAGGGCAGTTCCCCAGGCTCCGGTCCCCAAAATTGTGATGTTCAAGGGAGATGCTTTCATGCCTTGGTTCCGCGTTTTCCTGATCCGATCAAACCGCCCGATTTTTCGTCCAGTGGCCAGCGTGAGCGCGGCGCAGTTTGCATGTCAGCTGCAGGAAAGTTGCCCATACGCTCCAGTCCCGCCCAGGCTATCATTGCCGCGTTGTCGGTACAAAGTTCGCGCGGAGGTGCGATCAGGTTCCAGCCTTTGGCAAGACATATTTCTTCCAGGGCGCTACGGATTTTTCTGTTTGCCGCTACACCGCCCGCGACAACAAGATTGTGGCTGCCTGACGAAGCAGGATTGTCGGCTTCGAAAATGTCGATCATCTTTACGGTACGGTTTTTCAAAACATCAATGATTGCTGCCTGAAATGAGGCGCAGATATCCGCGACGTCCTTATTGCTCAAGGGTGCGTGTCTGTTTGCAGCTTGGCGAACAGCCGTTTTCAGACCCGAGAAAGAAAAGTTGGTTTCTGATCTGGCCGGAAGGGGTCTGGGAAAGGCAAAACGCTTGGGGTCGCCTGTCAATGCCGCCTTTTCAACCTGCGGGCCGCCCGGATAGTCGAGCGAGAGCAACTTCGCGGTTTTGTCAAACGCCTCACCCAGAGCATCATCAATCGTTGTTGCCAGGCGCAGATAGTCGTCGACCCCGCGCACTTCGACAAACTGGGTGTGCCCTCCCGATACAAGCAAAAGCAGATAGGGAAAACTGATCGCGTTGGTAAGGCGGGCAGTAAGCGCGTGGCCTTCGAGGTGATTGATTGCAAAGTACGGTATACCTGTAGATGCCGATATCGCCTTTGCGGTCATGAGGCCGGTCAGAAGTCCGCCGATGAGGCCGGGGCCTGCAGTAACAGCAATTGCGTTGATCTCCTCAAGTGGTGTCCGTGCGACCTCCAATGCTTTCAAGATGATCTGGTCGAGCAGCTTTAAATGCGAGCGTGCGGCGATTTCCGGCACAACACCACCGAACAGCTCGTGCTCACTGATTTGCGAATGGATGATGTTGGACAGAATGACGGCTTCGAATTGCCCATCTGCCAGCTTTGTTTTTTCAACAACGGATGCGGCCGTTTCGTCGCAACTTGTCTCTATCCCAAGAACCCGCATTGTACCCTGTCTGTTTTTTCTTTATTACCAATGCAAACCGCATTGGATGGCATGTCATTCCAATGAACTAACAGAGCGTGTGTCTAAAGCAAATGGTGGAATTACAACAATCTCAAAAGACTGACGGGCAAAACAGGTCAGTTATCATTGGAACGCGAGGCAGTGATCTTGCACTGGCACAGGCCAGGGAAGTTCGTGAAAGGCTGCTTGCCTCGCCTTTGGGTCATTCTGGGGCGCTTGATGTCACCATTGAAGTGATCAGCACGAAAGGCGACCGAATTACAGACAGGCCGTTGTCGGAAATTGGCGGCAAGGGACTGTTTACCGAGGAAATCGAAGAAAGGCTCAGTGACGGGCGGATCGATATTGCGGTTCACTCATCAAAAGACATGCCAACCTTGTTGCCGGCCGGGCTTCATCTTTCATGTTTTCTGCCAAGGGAAGCGCCGGAAGATGCATTTATTTCACACAAGGTAAAACAGCTTGCCGATTTGCCTCAGGGAGCAGTTGTAGGAACGTCCTCCCTTAGGAGGAAGGCACTTCTATTGCGGCTACGACCTGACCTAAATATTGTCGAGTTTCGCGGCAATGTTCAAACCAGGCTCCGAAAGCTTGAAGAAGGCGTGGCAGACGCCACCCTTTTGGCTGCCGCAGGTCTCAACCGGCTTGGCATGACCCATGTCATTTCATCGAAATTCTCGGTTACTGATTTTCCGCCTGCTCCCGGGCAAGGTGCTATCTGTATTGAGTCGCGTATAGGTGACGAGCGGATAAACAGATTGCTGGCGGGAATAAATGATCCTGATACCCAAACGGCGCTCATGGTTGAACGGGCTTTTTTGCGCCAGTTGGACGGGTCTTGCCGCACCCCACTTGCCGGCCATGCAGTTGTGGAAAACGGCCGTGTCCGCTTTCACGGCATGATCCTGTCTGCTGACGGCGCGATCTGCCATCAGGAAACGGGCGAAGATGAAATTGCAAAGGCCGAGAGGATGGCAGTGCAAATTGCCGTAAACCTGCGCACTATTGCTGGTGATGATTTCTTTGACGACTGGAAAACCGGTGCATGAAGGTTTTGTTGATCCGCCGCGCCTCAGAAAGCCTTCGCACTGCCGTGAGGTTGAAAGAAGCCGGTTTTGAGACCGAGGTCTTTTCACTGTTTGAAAAAAGAGGGATTGCCCACCAGCCACGTTTAACAGAACCCGATTTTCTGGTTTTTACTTCTGCTGCCGGCGCTGAAAGTTTCAGTCTCGGCTCGATTGAAGTAAATTGGGACATTCCGGTTTATTCTGTAGGCCCAAGAACATCAGAGGCGCTGGTTGAGATAGGGTACAAGAATATACGGCAAGGTGATGGCGACGCTCAGCAATTGGCGCAAAGGATAATTGCTGAACAGTCTGCAAATATGGGGAAGGGCATCCATGTCTGTGGTGAGGATCGTGCCTTTGACCTTACCGCGGCGCTGAAAGTCCACTCCATTGAATTGGAATTGTGCGTTGCCTACCGTATTGAGGCTATTGTACCGGATCGCACTGCGTTCGAATACTGTATGAATAGTCTGAAGGACGGCTTTGTTTTTCTCTATTCGCCAGCAAGTGCCAGGCATTTCTCCAAGTTGATTGGAATGCTGGACCTCACCGATAAATCGCGATTGTTGAGCGTGGTAGCAATTTCTGAAAAAACATCCCTTGCAGCAAGCAACGGTCTTGTAAAAAACATATACTTGGCAGAAAACCCGAACGAGCAAGCCATGATCGACAAACTGATTGAGGTTTCCGGCAGGAATGGCAGAATCGTATAGATATATACGCTCTGAGATTTTAATTTTTGCTTTCAAGCCGGCATGGCGTTGAACCACCAGGTTCAATATGCTTTTGTATGTTAATCGGTCTATCGATATTCGGGCGAAGTGGAAGGCATTATGGCAGACAAGACAAATAAACGGGGCAGCAGTGGCCGCCCGCCGAAAGTTTCACGTACGATCGATCTGCAGGCTAATCCGGATACGGGGTCAGATGTAATTTCCGATACGGGACCTGAAACAGGGTCGGATGACGCGGTCAAAGATAATCTGACAGATACAGCACCGGAAATGGCATCAGTTGCATCCGATGAGCCTCGTATCGACGAAGTTTCGGAAGATACTCCTGAAGCTGAAGGTGTTGATGAGCAGAATCGTGCGGAAGAAAGCAAGTCTTTTGCTATGCCACCTGCCAAGGCACCCAATGAAAGGACACGAACGTCGTCAAGTTCGCTGGTCCTGTCTGCGGTGTTGGGTGGGGCAGTTGCATTGGCCGGATCGACATTGTTTGGAGAAAACAGTGTTTTGCGCAATGTTCCGTTGATTGGTGGACTGGTTTCCGGGGCCGATCCGGCAAATGATGCGGTTTCGGCTGAACTGGCAGATCTTAAAATGCAAATCGAGGCGATTGGCAAGTCAAACACCGTTCCGACCGAAATTACCGATCGTCTGTCCGGGATTGAAGGGGTGATTTCGACATTGAAGGAAAATATTGGGGCAACAGCATCGGGAGGTGGCACGGGCGATGCCTTGAATATTGCCAAGGCTGCCGAAGAGAGGAGCCTGGCGCTTGAGAAGCAGGTTAGCCAACTTGAAGACAGGATCGTTTCAGCCGCCGGCGCTGGTATTGATGTGGAAGCTGTAAAAACAGCACTGTCAGGCGAGACAACCCAACTTGCAGAGCGGATTGCGGCGCTGGAGACTGCCGCCAAGAATATTTCTCCTGTGATGGGCGATCAACTCACAGGGGTAAATGAGCAGGTTGGTGAACTCAAGGGCGCTCTTTCAGCCATTGAAAGTAGAATTTCAACGCTTGAGTTGACCGTGAATGAAAAGATCATGCCGTCTATGGAAAGTGTTGAAAAGGCAGGCGAGGCGGCACTACAGAGCCAGAGTGTTGCGCGTTCGGTCAGTGCCCGAGCACTTGAAGTCGCGCTTGAAAACGGAAATTCGATTGATGCCGAGCTCGCTTCGGCCGAAGCATTGATTGGCAAAAGCGCCAATATTGATGCGCTCAAGGCATTATCGGCCAAGGGCATAAAATCCGGGCAAACGCTTGTCTCTGAATTTGACGTGATTGCAGGAAAAATTCAATCCCTCGACGGGGGAACACAGACAGACAGCGGAATCATGGACAGGTTCCTCGCAAGTGCGAAGTCACTTGTGACTGTCCGTCCGGCCGGTCCAATTGATGGAGACAGCGATATCGCGGTTGTTTCACGTATAAGCGCCTCGCTCAACTCCGGAGTTTTTGCAGACGGATTGAGTGAGTGGCAGAAACTGAGTGATCCAGCCAAGGAAGCTTCCAAGGAATGGGCACAGGCTCTCGCTGATCGAACCCAAGCCAATCGCCTGATCAGGAAAATTATTGGTGAACTCAGCGTCAATCCAGCCAATGACAATACTGCCAACAAAGGGTAACTGGGCATGATACGGATCTTTATTTTTTTGCTGCTGGTTCTCCTGTTGGGATTTGGATTTTCGTGGTTTGCCGACCGGCCAGGCGAAGTCGTCATGCAATGGCAGGGTAACCAGTACGAGACGAGCCTGATGGTGGTTCTTGCCTTGCTGGTCGCGCTGGTTGCGGCAATCATGATCCTGTGGTGGCTGGCCCGAACCGTGCTCGATTCGCCGCGCATCATGCGGCGGTTCTTCAGAGCCAGAAAAAGAGACCGGGGATATCAGGCGCTTTCAAAAGGTCTGATTGCGGCCAATTCCGGCGATGCACTCAATGCAAGGCGCTATACAAAAGAAAGCCTGAAACTGCTGGGCAATGATCCGCTGGTGGGTTTGTTGGATGCCCAGTCCGCTTTGCTTGAAGGCAAACGCGACGAGGCCCGTGGCCGCTTTGAGGCAATGCTTGATGACGACCGAACCAGGCTCGTCGGTCTGCGTGGCCTTTATCTGGAAGCCGAGCGGCAGGGTGCTGGCGAAGCCGCACGCCATTATGCCAGGCAGGCGCATGAAACCGCACCCTCTCTTAACTGGGCAGGCGCGGCCAAACTTCGCTATTCAGCTATGGATGGCGACTGGGAAGGCGCGCTCGCAACGCTTGAGGCAAACCGCGCCGCTGGGCTGGTTGAAAAAGACGCAGCCAAACGTCAACGCGCTGTGCTGCTTACGGCACTTGCCATGTCCGTTGAACCGGCTGATCCGGTCCGTGCTGCCAAGCTTGCGCGTGAAGCCCACAAGCTTCAGCCGGAACTTGTTCCAGCCGCCATTATCGGGGCAAAGGCGCTGGCACGAAACAGCGATATCGGACGTGCTGCAGGCATGTTGGAAACCGTATGGAAAAAGCAGCCGCATCCCGAGATCGGGCAATCCTATATTCACTTGCGGATGGGTGACAGTCCAAGCGACCGCCTGAAACGTGCAAAGAAACTTGCTGCCATGAAAGAGAATAACCCGGAAGGAAGTTATCTGATTGCTGAAGCTGCCATTGAGGCAAAGGACTGGAAACTGGCGCGGGCGGCCATGGTGCCGATACTCAATTCAGCTCCAAGCGAGCGTGCCTGCCTGATCATGGCCGATATCGAAGAAGGCCAGTCCGGAGATCAGGGCAGAATGCGTGACTGGTTGTCGAGGGCAGTTCGAGCGCCCAAGGATGCGGCCTGGACGGCGGATGGCTATGTCTCGGATCAATGGCTGCCGATTTCCCCGGTTTCCGGTAAAATCGATGCCTTTGAATGGAAAGTGCCAATCGAGCAGTTGGGTGGCCCCGGCGCTCATGTGCTGGAGGCAGATGGATTGCAGGATTTGATCCGGGAGCCGGATACAGCACCAATCATTTCGCCAGTGTCGGCATCTGACAAGAAAGCTGGAAGCACTCGGGGTGAGAAGGATAATTCGGATGGAAAGATGCCGGCTGCCGGCGGATTGGTGGCGTCTGAAGTCATCAGGCCATCCGCCGGTATTGACAAGGAACTGACAGTCGATGTGATTGACGGTTTTGCAGTGGGTACCAATGTACGTTCAGATACAAGTCGTGTCAAAGGGGCTGTTGAAGTCGCTTCCGTGGGCGTCGTTGATGAAGTTGGGACAGGGGAAAAGAGCGAAGAGAGTGAAGGGCCAGCCTCTTCAAAGGCAACAGGAATTGCTTCGGCAAATGCAACAGGAGCGATTTTGGAAGAAAAATCGCATCCTGTGCCAACAGAACTGGAAATGGCGGATGCTTCCCATCATGTAAAAACCAGTACTGTAGAAACAACTGTAAAGGCAGCCGGGATCAAGAAAGACATCAAAGATGTTGAAGAGGAAATCCTGTTTCCACTTGAGCGCAGGCCCGATGATCCAGGCGTAAGGGAAGGCGACGGGCCGCAAAAACCAAAAAGATTTGGTTTGTTCTAGCAACAAAGCGGATGAATTAGGGGCTTTAACTGGCCCCTATTTTGTATTAAACCACGGCGTCCAGACTAAAGGTTAGCCGCTTTAGCTCAGTTGGTAGAGCATCGCATTCGTAATGCGGGGGTCGTAGGTTCGAATCCTATAAGCGGCACCATTTTTGATCGGTCCGTTCCGGACACATAGGTTACAGTTCATACTTGAGACATGGGTAACACTTTTGG
>JBGSTD010000065.1:0-72538 GCA_041736675.1 Salaquimonas sp. | reverse complement strand
GTTGCGCAGAACGACCGCCGAGACCGGGCCGCAATGCTTTTTGTCGAACTCGCCGAGCGCCAGTTCGTTGACGCCGTGGGCGATGAAGGATGCTCCAAGGTTGCGCGCATCGACAATCGCCTGGCTGGCGCCGTTGGAACCTGTCGGATACATCGGATGTGCCGCATCGCCGATCAGGATCACGCGCTGATCGTGCCAGGTTGCAACCGGGTCGCGGTCGATCATCGGGTTTTCATAGGCCATGTCGGCCTTTTTGATCAGCGCCGGAACGTCCAGCCAGTCATAGGTCCAGTCCTCGAAATGGTGGATGAAGTCACTGATTTCCACCGGCTTGAACCAGTTCTTTTCGTGGGCTTCGGCTGCTTCGTCAAAGGTGACCTCGGCAATCCAGTTGATCTGGGCAAGACCGGTTGCAGGGTCAACAGGGGAAATCGGATAGAACACAAGGCGGTGGCGGTGGGTGCCAAGGCCGACAAAGGACGCGCCGCTGCGCACGGGCACGCCGGGACTGGTGCCCCGCCACATCACCGCCCCGCCCCAATGGATGGGCGCCTGATCGGGATGCATTTGCGCCCGCACCCGCGAGTGAAGGCCATCAGCGCCGATCAGGATCGCTCCGGCCTCTTTGCTGAAAGTGCCGTCGGCGTGTTCGATTTCGGCAATAACGCCGTCGCTGGTATTTCGGTAGCTGGCAACACGGCATCCGGTCCGCACATTGTCAACGCCGAGCCGCTCAAGCACCTTGGCGAAGAGCATCATGTGAAATTGGCCGCGATGGACAGCATATTGCGGCCAGTTGCAGCCAGCCAGCGTGCCGCGTGTCTCGGAGTAGATGTCGTTGCCGTTGAGGCCGACCAGCGCCCACTCTTTGGCAGGCAGGCCGACACTGTCGAGATCATCCAGACTGATGCCAAGGTCAAGCAGTTCACGCACCGCATTGGGCTGGATATTGATGCCGACACCCAGCGGCTTCAATTCGCGCACGCTTTCAAAGACGGTGCATGGCACCCCGATCTGGTGAAGGGTCAATGCCATCGCCAGCCCGCCAATGCCGCCGCCTGCGATCAATACCCGTTTGTTTTGCATGTTTTTCCCCAACCCAAAAAGTCTGTTATAACCGAACTGGCTTCAACCTCAAGCAATCTGAGATAAATTGGAACTGCCTATTTCGCCATTGCCTGCACCAGCCAAGCAATGCATTAATAAGACAAATTGTGCCGGAAAGTCTCAATTTTTTACAAAAAACCGAAATTTCCGGGTTTGGCTTGACGCTTGAAATCAACTGGCACTAACCGCTTGGACCAGATTATTCCTACAAAAGATGCAACCAATTGAGCCAGTCTTTGTGAAATAACCAATCGCAATTCAGCTGGAGCGAGCATTGGAAATCGAAATTCACGAGGAGAAATTACGCCATGAAAATGACGACAGAAGAAGCCTTTGTAAAAGTGTTGCAGATGCACGGCATCGAACATGCATTCGGCATTATCGGATCTGCCATGATGGCGATTTCCGACCTTTTCCCCAAAGCCGGGATCAAGTTCTGGGACTGCGCCCATGAATGCAATGCGGGCATGTCCGCCGATGGATATACAAGGGCGACCGGCAAGATGTCGATGATGATCGCTCAAAACGGTCCTGGCATTACCAATTTCGTCACCCCTGTGAAAACAGCCTATTGGAACCACACTCCCCTTTTGCTGGTAACCCCGCAAGCAGCCAACAAGACGATTGGCCAAGGCGGTTTTCAGGAAATCGAACAGATGAAACTGTTCGAAGACATGGTCTGCTATCAGGAAGAAGTGCGCGACCCTTCCCGAATGGCCGAAGTTCTGAACCGCGTTATTGAAAACGCCTTCCGCTTTTCGGCCCCCGCCCAGATCAACGTACCGCGCGATTATTGGACACAGGTCATTGATATTGAATTGCCGCAAATCGTGCGTCTGGAGCGCCCTGCTGGTGGAAGGCAGGCCATCGAAGATGCCGCCAAATTGTTGGCCGAGGCCGAGTTTCCGGTTATCTTGAACGGTGCAGGAGTGGTACTTGCAGGAGCAATCCCCGCCTCGGCTGCGCTCGCCGAAAAACTGTCCGCCCCCGTTTGCTGCGGCTATCAGCACAATGATGCCTTTCCCGGCTCGCACCCGTTGTCAGTCGGGCCGCTCGGCTACAACGGTTCGAAGGCAGCGATGGAACTGATTGCCAAGGCTGATGTCGTCCTTTGCCTTGGAACGCGTCTGAACCCGTTTTCTACCCTTCCCGGCTATGGCATCGACTATTGGCCCAAAAATGCAAAAATCATTCAGGTAGACATCAACTCCGACAGGATCGGTCTGACCAAGAAGGTTTCAGTCGCAATTCAGGGCGATGCAAAATTGGTAGCCGAACAAATTCTCGAGAAGCTGCCATCATCTGCCGGAAGCAAGGGCCGCAAGGAGCGCGAAGCTCTCGTTCACCAGACAAAGTCAGCCTGGCTTCAACTGCTGTCGTCAATGGATCACGAGGATGACGATCCAGGTACCAACTGGAATGAACGCGCCCGTGACCGTGAACCGGACCGCATGAGCCCTCGCATGGCATGGCGCGCCATTCAACAGGTGCTGCCGAAAAACGCCATCATTTCTTCCGACATCGGAAACAACTGTGCCATCGGCAATGCCTATCCGACATTCGATGAAGGCCGAAAATATCTTGCGCCCGGCCTCTTTGGTCCCTGCGGATATGGTTTCCCTGCCATTTTGGGCGCAAAGATTGGCCGCCCGGACGTTCCAGTCGTCGGTTTTGCCGGTGATGGCGCCTTTGGAATTTCGATGAATGAAATGACCTCATGCGGCCGCAACGATTGGCCGCCGATTACCATGGTGATTTTCCGCAACTACCAGTGGGGCGCTGAAAAACGCAACACAACTCTCTGGTTCGATGACAACTTTGTCGGCACGGAACTCAATCTTGGCGTGGAATATGCAAAGATCGCCGAAGCATGCGGCCTGAAAGGCATTCAGGTTCGCGGTATGGACCAATTGTCCGCAGCGCTTGAAGACGCAATTGAAGGACAGATGAAACGCGGCGAAACAACCTTTATTGAATGCGTGCTGAACCAGGAGCTTGGCGAGCCTTTCCGCCGCGATGCGATGAAAAAGCCAGTTTCTGTTGCCGGTATCGACAGCAAGGACATGCGGGTGCAGCAGGGGGCATGACCAGATGGGACCGGGCTTTGGTACCGGTCCCAAGGTTCTTCTTGCCGGGCATGGCCGATGGCCTGCTAACCAACCGGCGAATATCTGAGTCAGCCGCTTTGGTATCATGGGCACATGCAAACTGGTTCTAAGATTTGTATGGCACATGCTTTCTAATAAACATGCGAAAATCGCTGATTGTTTGGGAGGACAATTTGGGTTGGGTTATGTCGGATAGCATCCTGATGGGCCGGTTTCTCCTGGTGTTTCGGGTCATGTCTCTTCCCACAGCCATTTAATCTGGTTTATATTGCACAACGACCGGCCGCTCCGGTCTTAACGGGAGAGTAAAATGAAATTTTCTAAACTACTTTTAGGCAGTGTTGCCGCAGTGAGCGTACTTGCCGGAGCCTCGGCAGCCCAGGCTGCAAGTCACCTCAAGGAACTTAACGTAGCCTATTTCCTTGAATGGCCGATGCCGTTTCAATACGCAAAAGTAAAAGGCATCTATGAGGAAAAACTTGGAGTAAAGGTCAACTGGAAATCCTTTGATGCAGGGACAGCAATGTCCGCGGCAATGGCTTCCGGTGATATCCATATCTCCGTTTCCCAAGGCGTGCCGCCTTTCGTCGTTGCCACTTCCGCCGGACAGGATTTGCAGGTCGCCGATATTGCCGTTGTTTATAACGAGAACGACAACTGTGTGGTCCATTCCAGCCAGGAAATCACCAAGGAAAACGTAAAGGAACTCGAAGGCAAGAAAGTTGCTGTGCCGGTTGGTACCGCCGCTCATTACGGGTTCCTCAAGCAGATGGAACATTTTGGCGTTGATGTATCCAAAATGGAAGTTGTCGACATGGCTCCACCGGATGGTGCGGCGGCAATTGGCACGGCTGCTGTTGACATGGCTTGCGGCTGGGGCGGTTCGCTACGTCGTATGAAAGAGTATGGCAATGTATTGCTTACAGGCGCTGAAAAGGCCGCCATCGGCATTTCCGTCTATGATGTTACCTCAGTTACTGCAGAGTTTGCTGCTGAAAACGCTGACCTTCTGGCAAAATTCCTCGCTGTGACAGCGGAAATGAACGCCATGTGGAATGCCGGCGGCGACAAGGCTGCTGAAATGATCCCGGTTCTCGCCAAGGATGCCGGTATGGATGAAGCTGCTACCAAGGAAACCTTGGCCGGTTTCCAATTCCCGTCAGTGACTGATCAGCTCTCCGCTGACTGGCTGGGCGGAGGCACGCAGACCTTCCTCAAGGGCGTAGGCGATTTCTTCGTCACCCAAGGCAATATTCCGGCTGCTCGTGACACTTATGACAGTGCCGTGAACAAGGCAGCACTGGAAGCCGCTTCAAAAATGTAAGATGCCTTTTCGGCATTGAACAAGGGCGGTTCGAAACATTTCGGACCGCCCTTTTTACAGGAAACACTGGAAGGCTGAACTGATGGATGATCTGGTTATAGACAATGTTTCCATGCGCTTCGAACTGCCGGGAGGCGGATCTGTGCAAGCCCTGAAAAATGTATCCCTGAATTTGAAAAAAGGCGAGTTGCTGTCGATACTTGGCCCGTCGGGTTGCGGCAAGACAACGTTGCTGAACATCGTGGCGGGATTTCTCGCACCCACGGAAGGCAAAATTACGCTCAACAACCACCGTGTCACCGGCCCCGCTGCGGAACGCGGAATGGTGTTTCAGCAAGGCGCCCTGTTTGAATGGATGAATGTCCGCAGGAATGTGTCTTTCGGACCGGACATGAAGGGCATGGCAAAAACCGAAAGCAAAATCATCGTCGACCACCTGCTCGACGTTGTCGGCCTCCAGGATTTCAAGGAAAAGGCAGTCTATGAACTGTCCGGCGGCATGCAACAGCGAGTTGCCCTCGCACGCTGTCTCGCCAATGATCCGGACGTGATCCTGATGGACGAACCGCTTGGTGCCCTCGACGCCTTGACCCGCGAAAAGATGCAGGGCCTGGTGCTCAAACTTTGGAAGGAAACTGGCAAAACCATTATCCTGATCACCCATTCGGTTGAAGAGGCATTGCTGCTGGGCGAACGCCTTGTTGTCATGGCTCCCCGTCCCGGACGCATTCACAAGGAATACCGCTTGCCATTCGCTGAAATGGGTGTTGGCAAGGATTTGCGCCTTGTCAAGAAGGAAAAGGACTTCGCCAAATGCCGTGAGGAAATCCTTGGAATGATCTGGGACATGGAGGAAGAAATCATGGGCCGCGAGGAGACAAAAGCATGACAGTAGCAATTACCTATGTGCTGATATTCGCGACTGCCTTCTTTGCTTACCGGTTCTGGAGCCTTTCGCGCGAAGCCCGCCATGACTTTACCAGTCTAAAAACCGTAACTTTTGGTGATGAAAGCGCTGTTCGGGCAAACCGGTTTGCTTCCGTGATATCCATCATCGCACTGTTTGCTATTTGGGGTGCTTTCACCGGATCAGCTATAACACCATTTCACGTGCCAGGTCCTTTCGAGGGCGATACCACTTTCAGCTATACGGCCAAAAACGCAGCAGGCGAAACCGATACTGCGCAAGTTCTCATCAGGGTTCACCCAGTCGCTCAATCGACCGAATTGCCGGAACTGCCTGCGCAGCAGGATGGCTTTGCAAAGGATGATGCCGCCAAAATCGACGTGTTCCGATCCGCCCTTGTCCAAGTCAAGGACAACGATACTGGCGGCAATGATGACGGATTTGATATCGTGGAAATCGACGGAAAGGCAATCGTTCCCGGCGACACGGTGAGCTTTTCCGACGGTGTCATCACGATGACTGGTAAAGGGACGCTGAACGTCAAACCCAACAAGGGCTGGCAGATGGAGCCGGTCTGGCTCCCGGCCCCTGAAGCTGTGGTTTACCGACTTTTTGAGATCGCGAGTGAAGGCTACAAGAACTTTACCCTTTGGGAACACCTTGGCTGGTCGTTGTGGCGGGTAATCAGCGGCTTTGTATTGGGATCGCTGGTTGGAATTCCGCTCGGCTATGCCATGGGACTATCCGACTGGTTTCGCGGCTGGTTTGATCCGATAGTGGAATTCATGCGTCCGGTACCGCCTCTTGCCCTGATCCCGCTGGTCATCATCTGGTTCGGCATCGGTGAGGAAGGCAAGGTAGTGCTGCTATTTCTCGCAGCACTCTGGATCATGACAATTGCCGCACGTTCGGGAGTCTCGGGCGTGAGAATATCAAAAATCCATGCGGCCTATTCGCTTGGCGCATCGAAATGGCAAATTCTCCGCCATGTCATCGTGCCGAACTCTCTCCCCGAGATTTTCACGGGTGCGCGGGTCGCAATGGGAGTGTGCTGGGGTACGGTGGTCGCAGCCGAATTGGTTGCCGCCGACAAGGGTGCAGGCATGATGATCGTGAATGCTTCCAAATTCCAACTTACAGACATTGTTATTCTCGGCATCATTCTAATCGGCGTCATCGGCTATGGCATCGATATTTTGATGCGTGTCGCGGAGGCAAAGCTGGTTCCCTGGAAAGGAAAGGGCTGAGCCTCAGCTCGAATGACGAGAAAAACTGCAAAGGCGGGACTCAAGTCTCGCCTTTTTGTTTGCACGCGGTTCAAGGCTTTGATAGCCAGAGAAATAATTACCTGAAAAGAGCGAATAACAATCATGCCAGACTTCACAAAACTTGTTCACCGTACCAAAAACGAAGGTTCGGAAGCCTGGAACATTCTGTTTCAGGCCTGGAAAGACCGTGCCGCAGGCGAGGATGTCATAATTCTTGCTGTTGGTGATCCGGATTTGCAGACACCCGAAAAAGTGAAGCAGGCCGCAAAACATGCACTCGATGCAGGGGAAACACACTATATCGACATTCCGGGACTGCCTGAGTTGAGATCAGCAATAGCATGCGAACTGATGGAGGTTAGCGGCGCTGAACCCCGCAAATACTCAATTGACGGGTCAAATGTGCTTGTCACGCAGGGAACCCAGAATGCACTGTTTCTTTCATCCCTTTGCCTGCTGGAAGAGGGTGACGAAATTATCGCACTTGAACCCATGTACCTGACTTATCAAGCCAGTTTTGAAATCAACGGTGCTAAAATCGTGAAGGTGCCATGCCCACGTGAAACCGGCTTTCGTCCACAACCCGCCTTGATTGAGGCGGCAATAACCAGCAAGACAAAAGCTATTGTATTCGCTAATCCCAATAACCCGACGGGCGCTGTTTTCACCCGTGGGGAGCTTGAAGCGATTGCCGATATCGCAAAACGCCACGATCTTTGGGTTATCTCGGACGAAGTCTATGCGTCACAGGTTTTCGAAGGCACACATCTATCCATCGCAGCATTGGACGGCATGGCAGAGCGGACGATTACTTGCGGCAGCCTGTCCAAATCTATGGCCATGACCGGTTGGCGTATCGGTTGGATCAGCGGTCCCAAAGACTTCATCAATCACAGCCACAATGTGGCAATCGCGATGCATTACGGTGTTTCTGCTTTCATTCAAAGAGCGGCAATTACTGCTGTTCGCGACTGCAAGGCCGAAGTCGTTGAAATGCGGGAGATTTATCGCCGCCGCAAGAATATTGTCCTCGAAGGCCTTGCAAATACGCCGGGCATTTCGCCAATAGAGCCTGAAGGCGCCATGTATGTGCTTCTGGACGTCAGCGCCACCGGCCTGACGTCAGGCGAATTTGCCAACGCGCTGTATGACGCTGAAAAGGTCACGGTTCTTGATGCAAAACCTTTCGGCGCCTCTGCCGATGGCTGTATCCGGATTGCTTTCACGATATCAGACGAAGACCTTGCACGAGCATGCGAGAAAATTCGCCGTTTTGCGCTTTCCATCCAAAAATCCTGAACCAACCCCGACAGGCACAATATGGCTAAATCTCTCATTCTGACTGATCTTGAAAACGGCGTTCTGCACCTTACGCTCAACAGGCCCGAGGTCAAGAATGCCATGTCACTCGCCCTGCTGGATCAACTGGTAGGCGCACTGGACAAAGCCGAGGCAGACGCATCCGTCCGCATTATTGTGGTACGCGGCGCAGAAGGAAATTTTTCTGCGGGCGCAGACATCAAGGATATGGCAGCCGCACGCAAGGCTGCCGATCCCGCCAAGGCAATTTACCAGCTTTCGTGTGGTTTCGGCGCAATGGTTGCCCGCTTTGCAACAACACCCAAGACTGTAATCACCGCCCTTGAGGGCGCAGTAATGGGCGGCGGCTTTGGTCTTGCCTGTGCATCGGATATCGCAATAGCATCCCATACTGTCAAATTCGGTCTTCCCGAAACAACGCTCGGCCTCATCCCGGCCCAGATCGCTCCCGTATTGCTGGAGCGTATCGGATACAGCCAGGCAAAACGCCTTACTGTGACTGGAGCCCGCATTGGTGCGGAAGAAGCCATGCGTATTGGGCTTGTACACGCGGTCACCGATGAACTCGACGAGGATATCAAAGAGGTGATCGACCATGCTTTGCGATGTGCGCCCGAAGCTGTTGCCGTCTCGAAGAAACTCCTGCGCGATGCACGTTTTCTGCATTCAGATACACTGGTGGAACATGCGGCAAATCTGTTTGTTGATGCGGTAACCGGAAAAGAAGGTGCTGAAGGGACACTCGCATTTGTCGAGAAACGAAAGGCAAAATGGATGCCGGAAAACTGAATCGCTTCGCAAAATCGGGTTGCGCCAACCAATGGCGCGAGCCGAACACCAGTTTTTTCCGCCTGACTCTATTTTTGAAAAAAATGGCGCAAGGGATTCAAAATGCATAAAAAACCGAATATCCTGATCATCATGGTGGACCAGCTTAACGGCACCCTGTTTCCAGATGGTCCTGCTGACTGGCTTCATGCGCCCAACCTGAAAAAACTTGGCGCACGCTCAACGCGCTTTGAAAACTGCTACACCTCCAGCCCGCTTTGCGCCCCTGCCCGGGCATCGTTCATGTCCGGTCAAATGCCACGGCGTACCCGCGTGTATGACAATGCCGCCGAGTTCACCTCCGACATTCCGACCTACGCACACCACTTGCGCCGTGCGGGCTATTACACTGCACTTTCGGGAAAAATGCACTTTGTTGGCCCCGACCAGTTGCACGGCTTTGAGGAGCGTTTCACCACTGACATCTATCCTGCTGCCTTTGGTTGGACCCCCGACTACCGCACACCCGGCGAACGCATCGACTGGTGGTACCACAATATGGGTTCAGTAACAGGTGCCGGCGTTGCCGAAATTACCAACCAGATGGAATACGACGACAATGTCTGCCACGAAGCAAAGATGAAAATCTATGATCTGGCACGCGGCATGGACAACCGCCCATGGTGCCTGACTGCATCCTTCACCCATCCGCATGACCCCTATGTGGCGCGGCGCAAGTATTGGGACCTTTATGAAGACTGCGAGCATTTGTTGCCGGCAGTCGATACCCTGCCAAAGGACAGGCGCGATCCCCAATCAGCCCGTATCTTTCATTCCTGTGACTGGGACAATTTTGACATCACCGAAGAACATGTTCGTCGCTCGCGCCGGGCTTATTTTGCCAATATCAGCTATCTCGACGACAAGGTTGGCGAGTTGATCGAAACCTTGGAGGCAACCCGTCAGCTGGACAACACCATAATCGTTTTCTGCTCCGACCATGGCGATATGCTGGGTGAGCGCGGACTTTGGTTCAAGATGAATTTTTACGAGGGGTCCGCCCGGGTGCCGCTGATGATATGCGCTCCCCAAATGCAGCCTGGAAAAATTTCTGCCCCGGTTTCCAATGTGGATATACTGCCAACCCTTTGCGATCTGGCTGGTGTAGACATGAGTGAAATCATGCCCTGGACTGACGGTGAGAGCATCTTGCCGATGGCACCTGCAAATGGAACCGCAAGAGCCCGTTCCGGTCCGGTATTGATCGAATATGCTGCCGAGGCAAGCTACGCGCCACTGGTTTGTATCCGCGAGGGCAACTACAAGTTCAACCATTGCGAATTGGACCCGCCGCAACTGTTTGATCTTGCAACAGATCCAAATGAATTGACCAACCTTGCCGAAAATCCGGCCAACGCGCCAATGGTGGCCGAGTTCATGAAACAGGTTCGCTCCCGATGGGACATGGCAGCCTTTGATGCAGAAGTGCGTCAGAGCCAGGCGCGCCGTTGGGTGGTCTATGAAGCCCTGCGCAATGGCGCCTATTATCCCTGGGATTTCCAGCCGCTTAAAAAGGCATCAGAAGCCTATATGCGCAACCACATGAACCTTGACACGCTGGAAGGTGACAAAAGGTTCCCTCGGGGCGAGTAGGAGCCCGCACCTATTTAAGCGCTGGTGCAGTTGATCCTGAACAATGCAATTCTGCCAAATTGTTGGTATAGAGTTTCATGGAAAAAACAGGAGGGTCATACGATGCTTGCCTCTTTAACGCTCACACAAATATTTGGAATTTTTCTTGGCCTTTACATGTTGGCTGCAGGTATTGGTCTGCTGACCGATTCTAAAGGGTTTGCAGGCATGATTGACGAATTTAAACGAAACCGGACATTGACCTACCTCGCCTCAATCCTCGCCTTTGCTATTGGCGCAACTGTAATCACACTGCACGATATCTGGGGAACACCTCTCGAAATCATTGTCAGCCTGATTGGCTGGGCTGCGCTGGTGGAAGGTTTTTTGATGCTAGCCTTTGCCCGTCCGTTTTTTGCGGTAATTGGAGCTGTTCCCTTCACTGAAAACGTGATCAGAATTTACGCCATTTTCGTGTTAGCCCTTGGAGCTCTGCTGCTGTTTCTTGCAACCAACTGAAGACAACTAACCGGCTAGGCTTTTTCTGACCCAGCTAATGGTCCAAATTGGAATATGGATTGCCAATAATCCGTGTTAGGCAAAAGCGTGAAGAATCAAAAATCCTCCCATCCAAGAGTTTTGCATGATCCAGAGCCCTATCAAAGGCATACTTATTGCCTTGGCATCCTATGCATTTTACGCATGCAGCGATGCCTTCATCAAATCGGTCGGCGGGCAGGTCACCGTTTTTGAAATCGGCTTTTTCATCACCCTGTTTTCCTGCATACCCATTATTTTTGGCAAGCCACGCGATGAAAAATGGAGCGATGCTTTTAAGATCAAAAACAAGCGCATTGTTCATTTGCGCGGCCTTTCCAGCCTTTTCGGCGGGCTGAGCGCAATTTATGCATTCACCCATCTCGAACTTGCCGAAGCATATGCACTGATTTTCCTTGTTCCCGCGTTTACTACGATTATTTCAAAGGTGGTATTGGGAGAAGACGTTCGCTGGCGCCGGTGGTTTGCGGTTTTCCTTGGCTTTGTTGGCATCCTGATTGTTCTGCGCCCGGGATTTCAGGAAATCAAGCTGGCCCATTTCGGCGGACTGAGTTGTGCGTTCTTTGGCGCAATTTCCATCACGACTGTTCGCAGCCTCTCAGGGCAGGAAAAACGCATCACTGTCTTGAGCATGGTGCTCTTTTATTCCCTGGTTTTCAACGGCATTGCCATGCTTGCGACCTTTGTGCTTCCCACCGGAGAGGTCCTGCTGCATCTGTTGGCTGGTGGCATTCTGAGCGGCCTTGGGTTGACCTTCATGATTCACGCCATCTCCATGATACCGGCAAACCACATAGCCCCCACCCAGTATAGTCAAATGATTTGGGCCATTATTCTGGGAATGATTTTCTTTTCCGAGATACCGGATATTTACACCCTTGCAGGCTTGGTGATCATAGGACTGTCAGGCATTTTGATCTTCCTGCGCGAGGAAAAAAGAATTGGGCCGCGCAGGAGAATTACCTTGTTCAGAAGCAGGTTATAAGATCAAGCCAACGGCAAATGGATATTGAATTTTGCTCTGATCGCCCGATCGGTAACCGGATCAATGATCGGCTTGCGTGGTGCATCCAGTATCTGCCGTTTACGCTTGATGGCGTTTTGCACCAGATCGGGTTTACCCACTTCCGCCCATTCCTTGGGTGACAGACGGTCGGCAATTTTAGGATAAACATAATCCCGTTGCATCAGGTGCAGTGTCTGCTCGCTACCAAGATAATGGCCCGGACCGCCCATGCAGACACTTTTCATCGCCTCTATGGAAATACTTTCATCGGTAACCTCAATACCCCTGACACACCGCAAGGCCTGCCCCAAAAGATCGTCTCCCAAAATGAGTGATTCCAGCGAGAAGCCAAGCAGAGAGGCATGCATTCCAACCGCCTCATAAACCATGTTGAGACCTGCCAAACCAGCCATCACATTCGAACACATCTGCTCCCATCCCGCCTGCATGTCAGGCAATTTGGCATCAGCAATACCCGCTGCAGCGCCTCCTGGCAGTCCGTAGAAGTGGTGCATCTGCGCGCATCCTGCCGTCAGCAAAGCCTGTTCTCCGGACCCTCCTGACATGGCGCCCGAACGCAAATCGGAAACAAAAGGCCAGGTTCCAAAGATGCACGGATGGCCCGGCTTCATCGCATTTACATAAACCATTCCCGCAAGGCATTCGGCCACTGCCTCAACAATCGCCAAAGCGATTGAGGCTGGCGCTGTAGCGCCTGCCTGTCCGGCAGACAAAAGCAGGATCGGCATGCCATATTCAACACACTTTTCCATGACCTTGCAGCTCTCTGTCGCAAATTTCATCGGAGGAACGACAAAACAGTTGGAGTTGGAAACAAACGGGCGTTCACGCCATTTGTCTTCTCCACCGGCAATCATGTGCAACAACTCAAAGCAACCATCGACATACTCAGGGTCAAAAATCGAAACGCCAACATGTTTGCGTGTTCCTGCACATGACGCATAGAGCGTATTGAGGTCCATTTCGAAATTGTCAGTGATATCGCGGCAAACCATCGTTCGCTGAAAAAAGTGCACATTGTCCAGCTCATCGACGATGCGCGATGAATCGAAGAGATCCTGAACCGTGCATTCGCGGTATTCTTTCTTTTCCTGGTCCACCATGTAAACTGCAGCACCTGCAGTGCCATAATAGACCTTCTTGCCGGACAGATGCAGGTCATGTTTCGGGTCACGGGCAAACAGTGTGATCTCTTTTGCTGCAATCGCCAGCATGTCCTCGACTACAGATCGCGGAAACCGGATGCGATTGTCTTCACCAAGAACACATCCGGCCTTTAGCAGTATCTCGACGCCTGACGGTGGTGCGTCGGCAAATCCGATTTGCCACATTGCGTCCAGCGCAGCTTCATGGATGCGCAAGACATCGCTGTCTGAAAGCGGTTTGTATGTTCCGCCGATCATGCCACCGCGGATCGGTTTGATGTCCTCTGTCAAAGGCGCTGCCCGCACGGCATGTCTGCCTGCCCTGCCTCCGGATCTGGCTGCTCTTCCGCGCACTGCTGCTTCACTCATGCTTTTTCTCCCTTGGATCCTGAAAGGAGAAGTCGGTCAACTTCATCCCCGGACATCGCATATTCGAGTTTTGTAAATTTGCCTTCATTGAGCATTTCCATGGTCACATCCCGAATGGCGCGATGTGTCAGGCGGGCAATCTGTGAGCCAAGCGATATCCGACGCACACCGAGGTCCGCCAGTTCAGAAACACTGAGCGAGCGAACTTTTCCGGCTGCCAGAGCATTGACCGGTTTGGAAACCGATGAAATGATCCTCTTGAGATCTTCGATACCGGGCGGCACCGGGACATAAAGCAGATCAGCCCCGGCAGCTTCAAAAGCCTGAATGCGCCGTATCGCCTCATCTACTTTATATGCCCCATTCATCACGCCATCTGCTCTTGCGCAAAGGACAAATGGACGGTTGAGCGAGCGCGCTGCGTCGACGCCAGCCTTGATCCGATCAACTGCAAGTTCGAACCCATAGGCTGGATTGCCCTCAACCATTTGCGTGTCTTCGATGGAACACCCTGAAAGCCCAACCTCCCCTGCAAGACGAATGGTTTCAGCCACTCCATCAGGATCATCGGCAAATCCGTTTTCAAAGTCTCCGCTGACAGGAAGATCGGTAGCTGAAATGATTGCCTCTGCATGGGCAATGTTTTCCTCGCGCGTTGTGGTTCCCATATCAGGACGTCCCAGCGTGAAGGCAAATCCAGCGCTTGTCGTTGCCAGTGCCTTGGCCCCAAGTGCCGCCATCATGCGTGCCGAGCCTCTGTCCCACGGATTGGGAATGACGAAGGTGCCGGACTGATGGAGTTGCCAAAACTGCTTGTGTCTGTCGGCCAGCGTCATGCCTTTATCCTTTCAGATGACGGGTCATACATAGGCTTCAAGGAAGCCTCCGCCTTGACCCGCACTCCGGCAATCTCGATTTCATAGGACGATGAGATGACATCTTCCGGTTTTTCGCCCTTGCAGGGAATATAGCTCATGGCGATTGCACCGCCGAGTGTATGACCGTAATTGGCAGACGTCACATTGCTGACAATTTTCCCGTCACGGATCACCGGTTCATTGTGATAAAGCAAAGGTTCTGGCTCAACCAGCCTGAACTGGACAAGGCGCGTATTCAACCCCTCGTCCCGCTTGCGCAGCACCGCATCACGCCCGATAAAATCGGCCTTTGATGTCTTCACCGCAAATCCGAGGCCTGCTTCCAGCACATGGTCCTCTTCGGTGATATCATGTCCGAAATGGCGATATGCCTTCTCTATCCGGCAACTGTCCATCATGTGCATGCCGCACAGCTTCAATCCGACACCCTGCCCTGCCTCGAACAGCGCTTCGAAAGCATGACCGCACTGGTCGGTGGAAAAATACAATTCCCATCCCAATTCCCCGACATAGGACACACGGTGCGCCCGAGCTTGGCCCATACCGAGTTCAATCTGTCGTGCCATGCCGAAAGGATGGTTTTCGTTGCTCCAGTCATGATAGGGCGCGACTATCTCAAGCAACTTGCGGCTATTGGGGCCCATCACCGCCAAAACGCCTTCATTGGCAGTAACATCGACGAAAGAAACATTCGCCTCACCTTTGTGGCGTTTGAGCCAGCTCATTTCACGAACCATCGTTGCTGCAGGCGTCACGATGATGTAGCTGGTTTCACCCAGCCGTGTAACGGTTACATCCGCCTCGATACCGCCGCGTTCATTGAGGAATTGCGTGTAGACGATCTTGCCTGCGGTGACCGACATATCCGCTCCGCAAACCTTGTTCAGAAATGCCTCTGCATCACGCCCGTCCACACGTATCTTGCCGAATGACGACATGTCATACATACCGATATTGGTGCGCACTGCGTTGTGTTCTGCAGCAGCATTCTCAAACCAGTTCTGCCGTTTCCATAAATATTTGTATTCGCGCACCTGACCTTCATTGGCATACCAGTTGGCACGTTCCCATCCAGCGGTTTCACCAAAAACCGCACCATTGGCTTTTAAATGTTCATGGAAGGGTGTACGCCGCACGCCCCTTGCTGTTGCCTTTTGCCGGAACGGATAATGGTCAGCATACAATAGCCCGAGGGTTTCCTTGGCCCGTTCATAAACAAACGTCTTGTTGCCCATGAAGGGCTGCATCCGGCGAATGTCCACATCTGACAGATCAAATGGCGGATGTCCGTATTCCATCCAGTGGGCAAGCGCCATGCCTGCCCCGCCGGAAGACTGAATACCAATAGAGTTAAAACCGGCGCAGACAAAATAGTTTTCGAGTTCAGGTGCTTCGCCCAGATGATAGGCATCATCAGGCGTAAAGCTCTCAGGGCCGTTGAAGAAGGTGTGAATTCCAGCCGTTTCGAGCATGGGCATCCGCTTGATAGCCTGCTCGAGGATAGGTTGGAAATGATCAAAGTCTTCCGGCAATTGATCAAAGCAGAAATCTTCGGGAATACGCTGCCCGCTCTCCCGCGATGGCCATGGCTTCGACACTGGTTCGAATGCGCCGAGCAGGATTTTGCCCGCATCTTCCTTGAAATAGGCGCACTCGTCAGGAACCCTGAGAACTGGAAGTTGCGTCAGTCCGGCGATGCCTTCTGTAACGATATAAAAATGCTCACATGCCTGAAGAGGGATGTTGACGCCGGACATGCGACCAAGTTCATGCGCCCAAAGTCCGCCGCAATTGACCACATATTCTGCATCAATCGTCCCGGTCTCATCCGATCCATCACGTTGCCATGAGACACCCGTCACGCGCTTTCCATTATCGTGAACTACGGTGACCTTGACACCTTCAATCACCTCCGCACCCATCTGGCGCGCTCCCTTGGCCATGGCCAACGCGATGTTTGACGGATCGGCCTGCCCGTCCAATGGCAGCCATACACCGCCCGTGACGCCCTCGAGATTTATGTGTTCATAACGCTTCTTGATTTCCTGGGGAGAAATTTCCTCAACATCGACTCCAAAGGCCCTCGCCATCGAAGCTGTGCGCTGCAACTCTTCAAGCCGCTCGCCGGTCAGAGCTACAGAGATTGAGCCACATTGCCGAAAACCGGTAGCCACACCTGTTTCCGCTTCTAATCTTGTGTAAAGCTCGGCAGAATATTTTGCTAGGCGCGTCATGTTTTTTGAAGCGCGCAATTGCCCGATAAGGCCGGCGGCATGCCATGTTGTACCGCTGCAAAGCTGCTTTCTTTCGAGTAGAACGATATCCTTCCAGCCCAGTTTGGCGAGATGATAGGCCACTGAACAACCGGCCACTCCGCCGCCAATGACAACGGCACGTGCCTTGCCGGGAACCACTTTCAAACTAGACATACAATGCTCCCGAAATGGAAAACCCGTTTTCTCTGATAACTTCTGCAAGGCGTTTTATATGAGCCGGCCCTACTTCGCAGCAGCCGCCAACGATACTTGCCCCTGCATCAATCCACTTCATCGCATGAGCCGCATAGGCGTCAGGACCGAGGTCGGTTCGCGCGGCAAGGTTCGCAACTGTGGTGCCGATTTTCAGATTGTCCGCTTTGGTGAATCCGTTCGCATAACCGCCAAACGGCAGACCGCAAGACACCAACTCGCCGAGCCCCATGGTTACCGCTTCAGGCCACGAGCAGTTGATTATTACGGCACTTGCACCTTCTGTTTTTGCTATGGCTGCAGCCTCTGCCAAACGTTCGCCGGAGCGAAGACGGGTTCCGTCCTCGTCTTTCACCGACATTCCGCACCAGACCGGCTTGCCACTCTCCACAGCCGCACGAACCGCGGCTCTAACCTCTTTGATGGAGGATAGTGTTTCACACAAAAACAGATTTACATGGTCTTTCTGCTCAGTGACAATCCGACGGTATGTGTCGAGACAAATGTCAAACTCCGGAGCAAATTCCGGATGATAGCTGCCATAAAGCGGCGGCAAACAGCCGGCAATCCTGACATCACGTCCACCAATCGCCTCTTTGGCGATTTGGATTGCCTTGGCCTGCAACGGCTTGAAAAGCGCTTCACTCGCATCGCGCGCCAGGCGTTCGGGTGTTGCCGAATACGAATTAAGCGTAAGGATTTTTGCTCCAGCCTCGATATATTCGCAATGCACGTCGCGCACTATCTCAGGCTCATCCATCATCACCTTCGCAGACCATAACGGCGAAGGAGGCTGCTTTGAGCGGTGAATCAGTTCCTGCCCCATGCCACCGTCGAGAAGAACGATTTGCCTGCTCATGCCCGCAGCCTTTCGTTTTCAGGATCAAACAATGGCTTGTCTTCCTGTACAATTGCTGCAAACCGTTCGCCGTAGATCTCAACTTCAAGCTCTGTTCCAGGGCTGGCAAGATCGGTCCGCACCATGCCAAGCGCGATGGACTTGTCGATCCGGTGGCCCCAGCCACCCGAGGTTGTTTCACCTACAACATCTCCCCGATACCACAAGGTCGACATATAAGGCGCATCATGTTCACCTGCATCAACTACCAGGGTTACAAAGCGCTTTCTTGGCCCTTCCTGACGTTCTTTTTCAAGCGCTGCCTTGCCCTTGAAATCAGGCTTTGACCATTTTACAAACCGGCCAAGACCGCCCTGCAGAATGGTGTAATCAGTGGACAAATCACCTTTCCAGGTTCTGTAGCCCTTTTCAAGGCGCAGTGAATTGAGAGCATACATGCCAAACGGTTTCAGTCCGTATTTCCGGCCGGCATCCATCAATACATCATAGACTTCACCCGCAACAGCATTGCGGCAGTGAATTTCCCAACCCAGTTCGCCTGCGAAAGACACGCGCAGGAACATGACATCATGAGCGTCAACTGTTCCACGCTGCAGCGAAAGCCATGGCAAAGTCAGGTCGGCTGAAGAACATTGCTTCAATATCTGTCGCGAATGGGGGCCGGAAACAATGAACGTCGTGTAAAGGTCAGTATCATCCTTGAGAGTGATACTGCCATCATCAGGCAAATGCCTGGTGAGCCACTCCTTGTCATGCCACTGAGCAGTGGCTGCTGTGATGCAAAGCACTCCTTCTTCCTCGATGCGCGCAAGCGACATCTCGGTAACAATCCGGCCCTTGTCATCGGCAAAATAACCTAGCCCCATGCGCCCAACTTTTGGAACCGACCCGGTAATCAGGGTTTCCAGCCATTCGACAGCCTTTTCGCCCCTGATTGCAAACCGCGAAAATCCGGGAAGTTCGAGTATGCCCGCCTCATCGCGCACCGCCAGACACTCTTCACGCACGCGGTCGTACCACGGCCCTTTTCGTCCCCAGGTATGGGTCGCTTCCTCGGAAACATCATCCGTTTCACTGGCATACCAATTTGCGCGCTCCCAGCCATTATAGGCTCCAAAAACCGCACCACTTGCCTTGAGTGTCTCATGCAGCGGAGAAAGCTTCTTTTCGCGTGCCGCAGGCCATTCATGATGTGGAAAGTGCATGGCATACTCATTGCCGTAAACTTCCATACCCTTCTTGTTGCAATAGTCCTGATCGCAGAAAGCTGTGAACCGACGCGGATCACACGACCACATATCCCACTCAGTCGCGCCTTCTGTGATCCATTCCGCCAATACCTTGCCCGCTCCACCAGCCTGGCAGATACCAAAAGTGAAAACACAGGCTTCAAAAGCGTTGGGCACCCCAGGAACCGGACCAATCAGCGGATTGCCGTCCGGCGTGTAGGGGATCGGCCCGTTGATAACCTTGTTGACACCCACTGAACCAAGAATTGGCACCCGGGCCATGGCATCTTCGATGTGCCACTCGATCCGCTCCAAATCATCGGGATAAAGCTGGAATGAAAAGTCATCCGGCATCGGATCATCCGGGCTCATCCAGTGACCTTTGCAATTGTTCTCATATGGACCGAGATTGAGGCCGTATTTTTCCTGTCGCAGATAATAGGAAGAGTCGACATCACGCAGCAGAGGAAGCTTCTTGCCCTGCTCCTGAGACCAGGCCTGCAATTCGGGAATTTCATCTGTCAACAAATATTGATGGCTCATTACCATCATCGGCAGGGTACGGGCCATTCCCTCGCAGGCAAAAGGCTTGAACCACTCGCCAACCTTTTGCGCATAATAGCCTGCCGCATTGACCACATATTCGCAGCGGATATCACCCTTTACAGTTTCAACAATCCACTCGTCTGCCTCTCTGCGCAGTCCGGTTGCAGGGCAGAAACGGAATATTTTTGCACCCATATCCCGCGCACCCTTGGCAAGTGCCTGTGTCAATTGCGCCGGGTCAATATCCCCGTCAGCAGGATCATACAGCCCGCCTTTCAGATCATGTGTCTCCAAAAAAGGGTAGCGCGACTTGAGATCACTGACGCCGCACATTTCCATCGCCATGCCCTGATAGCGACCCATTCCGACAGCCCGCTCAAACTCCTGCATACGTTCGGTGGAGTGCGCCAGACGTAAGGATCCTGTCACATGGTAGTTCATAGGATAATCGACGAGATCGCCGAGCTTGCGATAAAGTTCGGCGGAATAACGCTGCATGTTCATGATCGACCAGGAGGCCGAAAAAGTTGGCACATTGCCTGCCGCGTGCCAGGTCGAGCCAGCTGTCAGCTCATTTTTTTCCAACAATACGCAGTCTTTCAACCCTGCCTTGGCTAGGTGATACAGCGTTGAAGCTCCAACCGCGCCACCACCAATGATCACGACCCTCGCATGGCTTGGAAATGCTTTGCTATCGTCATTGGACATACCGTCTACCTCTTTGTTTTGACTCTGTTTTCAGGGACCAATGCGCCTGAATTTACTTTAATAAATCGGCGGCGATATGATCCAGATCACAACAGCCGGCTCACTGTAATTATTGCGCCACCCATAGGGTTGCCTGTCAAATTGGAAACTGTCGCCCTGACGAAGAAGATAGGTTTGGCTGCCAATTGTGATTTCAAGCTCACCTGAAACGACATAACCACCATCTTGCGTATCACGAGGCGGCATAACCGGCCGCACCGCGCCAGGTGCAAACACCGATCGGATCATTTCAAATTCACCGCTGATATCAGGCGACAACAATTCCTCTTTAAGACCATCCTCAGACGACCCCATCGCAGCACGTGCACTGGCACGAACAATCCAGCCACGTTCATTTTCCGGAGCATCAGCATGACGAAAGAAAAAGCTGACCGGCACCTGAAAAATGGATGCGATTGCCTTGAGATCAGGGATGGAAGGGTCAGTTTGCCCTCGCTCAACCTGGCTAAGCCAACCCACTGATCGCCCAAGCGCTTCGCACAGTCCACTCAGCGTCAAGCCGCGGGTCTTCCGCAAGGATCTGATGTCTGCTCCGACATGGGTTTCCACCGCTGGAGACACAATGTCGACAATCTGGGCCTCACTTTGCCCGGCCTTCCGAGTTTGTCCGGAAGGCGAAGCTCCGACCTTGGGAGCATCCAATTCGGGCCTCCGGTGTTGAGGCTTGGCAGACACTTGATTCATCAACACCCCCCCGTTTCACTAGAACAACAGCCCATTGCACAATTCCACTTTCGTGAAATTCTGAACGATATTTTCATTTACATGAAAAAAAGGCAAGTGAATTTTGCGGTAAAACTTGAATGAAATGCATGTTGGCCCGATCAATCCGGGTTTGGCCTACCAATTAAGTCAGGGGAGCAAATTCCCGCAACTGGAAGGCTCAGCTACCAATCAGTCCCCGCTCACGGGCAGCCCGAAGGTAATCTGCTTCTGCCTGGCCCAAGGCAGCTGCCGCAGATAGTTTACCTTCCATGAAATCAGTGACCGGACCACCCAATGCCCTGCGCAACAGGTCCGTCGCTTCACTTGCCGGATAACGAATGATACCCTCACCATTATCCTTGTCGATTTGGGCAAGAACATTTTCAGTCAATCTGGTCGGGGCATAGTCCTTTAACAACCAGAATGCATCATCGCGGTATTTTTCCAGCATTTCTCTATCAAGTCCCTCAAGTGCAGTAATAAAGGCGGCTTCCGCCTCTTCAAGGGTGGCGCTGACTGGAATGGCAAAACCGTCCCACCAAAGCGTTGAAGCCGGTTTGCCGCCCGTCACGACCGCTGGCGCAGGCAATATGGACATCTTTCCAGCAACTCGGCTTACGGCAGGATTGTCCAGAGGCCCCGCACTCGAAGTCCACAAGACCGCCATCGGTGCATTGAACTTCAACAGATCCTCCAGAACCAGCGCCGAATCAGCTTCGAGAAAATCCTGCCTCAAATATCCGGAGAGCTTTTTTATCCGCTCGAGCGTGGCTTCTCCAATTTCGCCCGAGATCAGCGGAAGATTTGCGCCATCAAGCCATTTCCCGCCTCCCGCCATATATTGATCCACAAACTCCTGCGTCAGATTCCAGCCGCTCTTGAAGGCAAGAGAAAACGAATTCTTGTAAAGTTCTGATCCTTTCAATTTGTCGGCAGCATTCAAAAACTCGTCGTAAGTGCCTGGAATTGTGATCTTTTCCTGCGCAAATAGTCCTTGATGAACCATCAATGCCCGCGTATTGGCAGCAACCGCAATTGCTACCACCTTGCCGTCAATGCGGATCAATTGGCGCTCTGCGAGTTTGTTACCGAACTTCTCGACAAGGTCATCAAGTGGACGCAACAGCCTTTGCTTGTTGAGACGGTAGAGGCTTGCATTGGAAACTCCGACCAGCGAGCCCAATTCCTTGTCTGGTGCAGCAGAATCAACAACAACTGTTTGGGCGTCAAAGTCAAAACTGGCAGTGACATTTCCGCATTGTTGCATTTCATCCGCAACCATTTTCCAGAACGGATAATCAGGAAGCCGTAAATTCAACTGGATATTGTTGAGCGTCATGCAGGCCGCATAGGCCGGTTTGATCGCACAACCAACTGCAACAATCAAAGTGAGTAATATTGTCGTGAATTTACCGAAATTCATACCCGAAACGTGCCTTTTACCATTCTCAGGATGCCTCCAATCCGGTCACATCCGTTCACCTTGTCTGTTTGCGCGCGCGAAAACCAACGCATCCTGAACCGTGCTTAGCACCTGTGCCTGTGCTGTTCCACTGCTTCTTCTATAGACAATTCCGGATTTGGTAGTTAAACACCGCGCGAGCATTTCGGAATTACTACCATTTTTTTGTGGTGGAACATGCCGGACCTTGTTTTTTGCGTTGAAATTACCAGCTAAAACTGGTTTGCAATGAATACGGGCAATTATGGTCAAACGGCCATTTAATTGGGCATGCCGGCAAGTGGTCAATGGCCCCTTGTATGCAGCCCGGATCTTGATGAGGACACATAGTGAGCACTTTTGACAAAGTAGCCGATATCATTTCGGAAACCAGTGAAATCCCACGCGAGGAAATCACACCTGACAGCCACACAATTGACGATCTGGGAATCGACAGCCTCGACTTTCTTGACATAGTATTTGCTGTGGACAAGGAATTCGGCATTAAGATTCCATTGGAATCATGGACTCAGCAGGTCAATGACGGCAAGGCTTCAACCGAGGAATACTTCGTGATGAAAAACCTTGTAGCCAAAATCGACGAACTGGTTGCAGCCAAAGCCTGAAGGCAATCGCCGGTCTTCCCGCAAATTGCGATTGGTTTTCCAGTTCGATTTCCGGCAGAAACCGTGGGATCAAAACAAAGTTTGGCAGGCCCCTCGGGGCCTGTTTTGTTATTTACGGAAGAACACGAAAGGCACGACCCCGTGAAGTCGCGCCTTTTTGGAATTGGAGAAGATAATGCAGCTTGAATATTTTCAGATGATCGACCGGATTGTGGAGGTGGATCTGGAAAAAAAGATCATGCGGGCAAATTCTGTTGTCCCTGAAACGAGCACTGTTTTTGAAGGTCATTTCCCAGGTCATCCCCTGGTTCCCGGCGTGTTGATGATTGAAACAATGGCTCAATGCTCAGGCATATTGATCATGCACACTATAGACTTCACTAAAATTCCGCTTCTGGCTGGTGTAAAGGAAGGCAAATTGCGTGACTTTGTCGGCCCAAATACAGAACTGGAAATCAAGGCCGAGATCGAGCACGAGGGCTCCGGCTTTGCGGTGACCAAGGCGGAAATCAGGTCGGGCGGCAAAAGGGTTGCCAACGCGCAATTGACTTTCACCATCATGCCTTTTCCCAATGAAGCACTGCAAACCCTGATCAAAGGGCAAGTTGCAGACATGAAAACCCACCTTTGACCGCTTTCATAAAAAACTCTAGGTCGCGCAGACCGGATATGCAAAGACAAAAATCGGTAGGATTTAAGGGTGTTTATCTGACGGATAATTGATAGTAGAAGAACATCGGTCCTATAAAGACAATCAACTACACACAAATGAGTCGATCTGCATTCAAATCGACTTTGGAAGACGACATGACAGAAAATACAAAAGAAGTCTGGATCACCGGCATCGGCCTCGTTTCATGCCTTGGCGAAGGTGTAGACACCCATTGGCAGGCACTTGGAGGCGACAAGGCCCCTACTCCTGTAGTCGACATGGAGACCTACAAGCCTTATCCGATCCATCCTCTTCCTGAAATGGACTGGGCACTTCAAATACCGCGCAAGGACCAGCGCCAGATGGAAAACTGGCAACGACTGGGTACCTATGCAGCAGGACTTGCGCTTGATGATGCAGGGATGAAAGACCAGGAAGACCTGGTGATGACCATGGATCTGGTTGTTTGCGCAGGCGGCGGTGAGCGCGATATCGCAACAGATGAAAATATCATGAAGGAAGCAAAATCACGCAACGACCGTGATTTGATCCTCAATGAGCGCCTTCCACAGGATTTGCGGCCAACCCTGTTTTTGGCACAACTTTCAAATTTGATGGCCGGAAATATTTCGATTGTTCACAAGGTAACCGGTTCATCACGTACGTATATGGGTGAAGAAGGTGCGGGAATTACAGCCGTTCGTGATGCAATTTCCCGAATTGCATCCGGCCAAAGTACCCACCTGCTCGTAGGTGGTGCCTACAATTCTCATCGCCCTGACATGTTTCTCAATATGGAACTTGGCCACTATATTGCTCACGACACCAATCTTCCCGTTCAGGAAAGACAGGCCGTCGGCGGCGGAATGATCCTTGGATCCGCGGGTGTGTTTTTGGTGCTTGAGTCAGCCGAGCACGCCAAAGCGCGCGGTGCCAAAGCCTATGCAAAACTGGGCGCTATAGCTTCTGATCTGGGCCCACGCGATGGCGAGTCCACAAAAGCACGCATGAGCGCCCTGATTGAGGATTTGGATGTCAAACCGGCCTCGACGCTGGCGGTTGTTAGTGGGTGTACAGGCTGCAAGGACATTACCGACTGGGAATTTGAAACCTTGCGCAGCAAACTGGGTATGGAAGTTCCTGTCCGTTCGTTTACCAGCATCATTGGCAATCCGGTTGAGGCAAACTTTCCCTTTGGAATAGCCCTTGCTGCACTGGCGCTCTACAACAACAGTTTCTACCCGTCTTTCGAGGCAGCGGAGAAATCTGAAAAGCTGGCGCCTACCGACATCATGGTCAGCTCCATTGGCCACTATCGAGGCGAGGGCTTTGCCCACGTCCAAAAAATTTCCTGATCAAAAGAGGTCCCTTCATGACAACTGCATATACTGATCACAAAGGCCGCCCGATTGTTGTTGTAACCGGCATGGGCGTTGTTACTTCCCTTGGCAAAGGCAAGAAAGACAACTGGGAATCGCTGACAGCGGGAAAATCAGGCATCAGGCAGGTCAAACGCTTTCCAACTGAAGGTCTGAATACCTATATCGCAGGAACTGTCGATTTCATGGATGCCGAAGAGGTTTCTGCGCCGGCGATATCCTATGCAATGGCCGACGCAACTGCTGGCGAAGCCCTTGAAGAAGCCGGATTTGGAACTGATGGTTTTCCCGGCCCGCTTTTCTTTGCCGCTCCACCTGTCGAACTCGAATGGCAGCATCGGTTCTCCCTGATGGCCGAAAATCCGACGATGGAACCCGGCTATGACGCAATTCTTCAGGCTGCGCGCGACAAAAAACACGAAAAGATGCATTCCCTTGTTCAGTTAGGCACCATAGCCTACCGGATCGCGGATAAATATCGCACCAAAGGCCTGCCGATTTCACTCTCAACAGCTTGCGCTTCGGGAGCAACCGCAATCCAGCAGGGCATGGAAGCAATTCGCCGGGGTGAAACAAAAGCAGCCTTGTGCGTTGCTTCTGACGGCTCGGTGACTGCTGAAGGCCTGATACGCTTTTCCCTGCTTTCGGCGCTTTCAGCCCACAATGATGATCCCGCAGGTGCTTCGCGTCCTTTCTCGAAAGACCGCAATGGCTTTGTTATGGCTGAAGGTTCTGGCGCATTGGTGCTCGAATCCCTTGAACACGCGGTAAATCGTGGAGCAAATATCATCGGTGTGCTCAAGGGCGTTGGCGAAAAAGCCGATTACTTCCACCGCACACGCTCAAGCCCGGATGCAAAACCGGCAATCACCACAATTCGCCAGGCGATCGAAGATGCCGGGATTGAATCCGGCGACGTGGACTATATCAACGCACATGGCACCTCTACTCCGGAAAACGACAGGATGGAGTATAATTCATTGAAAGCCGTATTCGGCGAAGCAATCCACAATGTTCCGATTTCATCCAACAAATCAATGATTGGCCACACTCTTACCGCTGGAGGCGCTGTTGAAGCAGTGTTTTCCTTCCTGACAATGAAAGAAGGCGTCATACCGCCGACGATCAATTATGATACCCCGGATCCCGAAATTCCACTCGACGTTGTTCCAAATGTGAAACGCGTCGCCGAGGTCAGGACTGTCCTTTCCAATTCTTTTGGTTTTGGCGGACAAAATGCCTGTCTTGTATTTGGGCGCGACGTAGCTTAACGAAGTGCCTTACCGCACATAGTCGGCATTCGTTTGTATGAACGACCGGCTATTCCTTTTTTTAAATCTGATACAGGAGAGAAAGCATTGCGCGCTCTTCAGCTTGTTTCTGACCGTGAAGTTAAAATTACCGATGTTGCCCCGCCCCCGCCTCCCGGCGAAGGCGAAGTGCAACTGAAAATAAAGGTGGTTGCCCTCAATCACATCGACGTCTGGGGCTGGCGCGGAATGGCTTTTGCCAAACGCAAACTCCCCATGACAATCGGTGCTGAAGCATCTGCCGAAATTGCTGCCATCGGACCCGGCGTGAGTGGTTTGAAAACCGGTGATCTGGTTGCCATTTACGGCGCCCCCACTTGCGGCGTATGCCGCCCCTGCCGCGAAGGCCGCGACAACCACTGCGAACACCCCAAAGGCGTTCACGGCTTTCACCTTGATGGCTATGCACAGGAATATGCCAACATGCCTGCGAGAAATGTCGTGCGTGCGCCCGAAGGGCTTTCCGATATTGCTGCTGCAGTTGCCCCTGTGACGTTCGGAACATGCGAACACATGTTGTTTGACAATGCAAAACTCGAAAGCGGCGAAACCGTTCTGATCCATGCCGGAGGCTCTGGCATTGGCTCCGCTGCGATCCAGCTTGCGAAGAAAATTGGTTGCACCGTTATCACCACTGTCGGTTCCGATGACAAGATCGAACAATGCAAGGCCCTTGGCGCTGATCACGTGATCAACTATCGCGAAGATCGCTTTGAGGGGGCTGTCCGCAAGATTACCAAAAAGAAGGGTGTCGATGTTGTGTTCGAGCATGTCGGCAAGGATACATGGGCAGGGTCGATGCTGGTACTTCGCCGCGGTGGCCGTCTGGTCACCTGCGGATCAACGAGCGGCGTATCGGCTGAAACCAATTTGATGATGCTGTTCCAGCAGCAGTTGCGGCTGATCGGTTCCTTCGGCTGCAACATGCGCAACATGACCGACGCCATGGAGAAAATGGCCAAGGGAATTGTGCACCCTGTCATTGACACAGAACTGGCATTTGGCGACCTTACCGGCGCGCTGGAACGCATGGAAGGCCGCAAGGTTTTCGGCAAGATTGTCATGCGCATCAATGACTGAGGTCAATGGCATTGCCGCAAATATCCGGATGAGACATTGGCTGCAAAACTGAGCAAATACCCTAAATGGTATGTTTGGCTGCGCGATGCCAGAGATTGGACCTTGGCCAGATGGCTGTTGACGTTTCTCGCAGCAATCAAGCTTTTGCCTGCCGACGCGGCGATCAACTCAACGGCATGGATTACGCGAAGGATTGGCATGTTGCATCCGCGCACTAAGCTTGCGCGTGAAAATCTTCAACTGGCATTTCCGGAAAAAAGTGCTGCAGAAATCGAGAAAATCCTGCACGGTGTCTGGGAAAATCTCGGGCGGACTGCAGCCGAATACGCCTTTCTGGACAAAATTTTCAACATAGATCTTGAAAACCCGGAAAACGGCCGGTTTGAAATTCTTGGCACAAGGAATTTTGAGGAGCTGCGTGATCATCAGGGTCCTGCGATCTGTTTCACCGCCCACACGGGGAACTGGGAAGTTTTGCCGGTTGGCGCGGCTGCCTTTGGTCTCAATATCACCGCTCTGTTTCGTCCGCCAAACAACCGCTTTCTGGCACGTGAGGTTCTCAAAGCACGCAAGACCAACATGGGGCATCTGGTGCCCTCCAAAGCTGGCGCATCATGGGCCTTGTCCGCGGTCATGGATAATGGCGGCAAAGTTGGTGTTCTCGCTGACCAGTATTTCAATAAAGGCCCGGAAGTTGAGTTTTTCGGCCGCAAGACGATTGCAAATCCCCTGCTTGCCAAACTTGCCCGCAATTACAACTGTCCGGTATACCCGGCACGCACAGTCCGATTGCCAAACGGACGGTTTCGCATCGAATTGCAGGACAAGCTTGACCTGCCCTATCTTCCGGACGGAAGAGTGGATGTCGAACGACTGACCATCATGGTCAATGATGTGATGGAGGGATGGATCAGGGAGTATCCCGATCAGTGGCTGTGGCTTCACAAGCGCTGGCGGACACCAAAAGGCCGCAAGCAGTCGACTGCAAGCGGCCATTAAGATAAATCAATTTTATCAATCAGTTACGAATGCTGATCTTCACGTTCTTTTTGCCAACCCGTTGGACCATGCCGTACAACGCAGCAGCATTGTTGGGGTGAAGCCTGATACAGCCATGTGATGCAGGTCGACCAAGGGCCCGGATCGACCCTGTTCCATGAACTGCATAACCGCCGCGGAAAAAGATTGCATAGGGCATAGGCGCATTGTCATATTTCCTCGAATAATACTCCTTGTACATGCGCTGTGGCCGATAGGTGCCTGTTGGCGTGCGATATCCCGAACGTCCGGTTGAAACATCCCAACTATCTGTCAAAATTCCATGGCGGTAAATCCGCATTTTCTGTTCCGAAATGTCAATACGGGCCTCCAGCGCAGCTGAAAACGCGGGGCTAGAAAACAATCCGGTCAATAGAATAAGTGTCGACAACAATAATTTCATTTGTAACTCCCTGCCCCCCTTGAACATTTATACCCCGCCTCATTTGTACCACATTTGACTATTTTTTCGATAATTTTTTTCGACAAACAGATATCAAGGTAAACTTTGCCGATCAATTTTTTGTGTTTAGGCGGGATGCATCGCTTTTACAAAATTTCATATTGATAAACCTTTGCCGCCGTGGATAAGTTCCTTCATGAGAACTCTGAATGAAAAACTTTTTGACGCCATCGATGCGCGCCGCGATGACCTGATTTCCCTAACGCAGGATCTGATCCGCTTTCCGACTGTCAATCCGCCCGGAGAAGCTTACACCCCTTGCGCGGAATATATCGGCAACCGTCTCGCCCGTTCAGGATTTGCGGTAGAGTATGTCCGCGGTGAGAATACTCCCGGCGACAGTGACCGCTATCCGCGAACCAATATCATTGCCCGTTTTGAGGGCAGGAATCCTGGACCTACCGTTCATTTCAATTCACATATTGATGTGGTGGAAGCAGGTGAAGGCTGGACTTTCGACCCCTTCGCTGCAACCCTGCATGACGGAAAAATCTATGGGCGCGGCACTTGCGATATGAAGGGCGGGCTTTCCACCTCCATCATAGCGGCTGAAGCCTATATCGCAACCAATGCCGATTTTAATGGCGCAATAGAAATTTCAGGAACAGTGGATGAAGAGTCAGGGGGATATGGCGGCGTTGCATATCTGGCCGGCAAAGGTTATTTTTCCAAGCCGCGTGTGGATCATGTCATTATTCCAGAGCCGCTTAACAAGGACAGGATTTGCCTTGGTCACCGGGGTGTTTGGTGGGCGGAAATTGAAACGCTGGGCGAACAGGCCCATGGCTCCATGCCGTTTCTTGGAGATTGTGCAATTCGCCACATGGGCGCCGTGTTGGAAAGTTTCGAGAGAAATCTTTTTCCAAAACTTGACCTAAAGAAAACCGCAATGCCGGTGGTTCCAGAAGGCGCCCGCTCCTCGACCATGAATATCAATTCGCTGCACGGTGGACAAACTGATGACTTTGATGGCCTGCCCAGCCCCAATGTTCCTGACAGTTGCAAGATGACAATCGACCGACGCTTTCTGATTGAAGAAAATCTTGACGACGTCAAATCCGAAGTCACCAGCCTGCTTGATGACCTGAAAGCCCGCCGTCCGAAGTTTGAATACAATATCCGCGACGTGATGGAAGTGCTGCCCAACATGACCGAGCGCGACAAGCCTGTTCCTGCTTCGGTAGCAGCAGCAATAAGGCAGGTTTTGGGAAGGGACGCGGAATATGTGGTCTCTCCCGGTACCTACGACCAGAAGCATGTCTCACGCATTGGCCATCTCCACGATTGCATCGCCTATGGCCCGGGCATTCTGGATCTCGCCCACCGTCCTGACGAATATATTGTCATAGAAGACATGATACAGAGCGCGAAAATTATGGCGCTTGCGCTTCACGCGCTGCTTCATCCGTCAGTGTCGGGCAGATAATCGACTAACCGATCAGCTTATTGCGATCATCAAATAACGGGTCACCAATACATAAACCACAAGAACCGCTACCGCATATCCGCAATGAAATGTACTCAGTGTAATCGCGGGAACATCCTTGGGGCCGAAATATGCTTTTGATGCAATTGTCGGTGCAAGGACCAACCAGGCAAAAGCAATCACAACCCCCCACGCACCGCCGAGCCCAAACAGAAATGGCACCGGCACAGCGAAAATGATTGACCACAAATATTTTAGGGGATTTCCGGCCACCGCCGACACAGGAACAGCCTTGAGCCAGTTGGCAACCAGCGCTGTTGCAACACAACCCGCAATGCCGCCCAAAATAATGCCGTTCCAAACCGCAAAATCTGTATACATTTCATTCTCCCTGGCCGTTCTCGCGGAAACTCTTCCTGGTTTGGAAACGACCCAACTCAGGCATTGAAGTGGCAGGATCCTGATCGGGATTTCCAAGCACTTTTAAACCAACGCCTTATTCCCGGCAATGGTTCCAAACAATGAATTTGGTATTTGCAAAGCACCGCTCATTCGTCCTAAGATTTCTCCAGGATGCAGTGTTAAAAAATAATTGCGAACCAGGGAGAATACGAAGATGACGATGTCCATGAAGCGATCGGTACTAGCAGGAGCCGCAGCCATTTTTTTGTCCGCTACAGCTTTGACAACTCCGGCTTTCGCCGCAAAGGATACGCTTGTCATGGGGGTTGCACTTGAACCGCCGCATCTCGATCCGACCGCCGGCGCGGCTGCCGCGATTGACGAAGTAGTCTATGCAAACGTCTTCGAAGGCCTTACCCGCATCAATGAAAACGGCGAAGTGATCCCAGCCCTGGCGGAAAGCTGGGAAATCTCGGAAGATGGGAAGACCTATACATTCAAACTGCATGCCGGTGTCAAATTTCACGACGGTTCGGATTTCAATGCGGAGGATGTAAAGTTCTCCCTCGACCGCGCAAGGGCCGCCGACTCGACCAACGCTCAAAAAGGTTTGTTTGCCGCGATAGAAAACGTTGAAGTGGTTGATCCGGCTACCGTGAAAGTCACTCTTGCAAATCCTGCCGGTAATTTTCTGTTCAATCTGGGCTGGGGCGATGCCGTTATCGTGGCCTCCGAAACAGCAGAAGCCAACAAGGAAAACCCGGTCGGAACAGGCCCGTTCAAGTTTGGCAAATGGACCAAGGGCGCTTCCATCGAGATCGTCAGGAACGACGGTTACTGGGGCAAGCCTGTAGCTTTGGCAAGCGCTACATTCCGCATCATCCCTGATGCCGCCGCCGCCACGAATTCGCTCCTCGCCGGTGATGTGGATGCCTTTGCCAACTTCCCTGCGCCTGAAGCTTTGCCACAACTGGCAGCAGACAGCCGGTTTGCTGTTGTTCAAGGATCAACCGAAGGCGAGACAATCCTTTCCATCAACAACTCGAAACCGCCATTCAATGACATCCGAGTGCGTCAGGCTATCGCCCACACTTTGGACCGGCAGGCAATAATCGACGGAGCGATGTTTGGCCAGGGCACCCCCATCGGCACCCACTTTGCTCCCCACCACCCCGCTTACAATGCCGATCTGATCAACACCTATCCGCGCGACATCGAGAAAGCAAAGGCGCTTTTGAGCGAGGCCGGATTTGCTGAAGGAATGAAAGCGACACTGCAGCTTCCCCCTCCAACTTATGCCCGTCGTGGCGGTGAGATCATTGCCTCGCAATTGCGCGAGGTCGGTATTGAACTGGAGATCATTCCGGTAGAATGGAAACAATGGCTCGAAGGCCCCTTCAAGGGCGATTTCGATCTGACGATTGTTTCCCACACCGAGCCAATGGACATCGGTATTTACGCCAACAAGGACTATTATTTCAAATATGACAGCAAGCCCATGCAGGATGTAATGGCTAAGTTGAATGAAACGAGTGAGACAGAAGCCCGATATGCGTTGATGAAAGAAGCACAGTCGATCATTTCCATTGATGCGGTCAACGGCTATCTGTTCGAACTCGCCAAGACCGGTGTGTGGAATGCCAAGATTAACGGCCTTTGGAAAAACTCTCCCGTTCAGGCAAATGATCTTACAGGGGTCAGCTGGTCCGAGTAAGCAGGTCTTGAAACAAAAGCGGCAGCGGCATTTTTGCCGCTTGCCAACCGCGTTTGAGATAGAGCAACTAAACTTGTTCAAGAGAAACTTCACATGAGCTGGTTTTTGACACGGCGTCTAGTCTCGCTGCTTGTCACATTGCTTTTTGCAACCGTCGTGATTTTCGCTGTCCTTGAAATCATCCCAGGCGATCCGGCACGACTTATGCTTGGTATCAATGCGACCGAAGAGGCTGTTGCCGCCCTGCGCGAGCAAATGGGACTGAATGCCCCGCTTGTAACGCGATATCTGAGCTGGCTTTCAGGACTGGTGACCGGCGATCTTGGAACCAGCCTGACTTATTCAAGCAAGGTCTCGGAACTTATTGGCGAGCGCATTTGGATATCGCTTCCCCTTGCCCTCCTTGCGTTGTTCCTGTCAACCATCATCGCCATTCCCGTCGGTCTTTTTGCGGCAGCAAGACGCGGCAAAGCCAGCGATACCGGCATCATGGCAGCAACACAGTTTGGTATTGCTGTGCCAAACTTCTGGTTCGCGTTGCTGCTTGTTTACATTTTCGCAGTGGTGCTGCGCTGGGTTCCCTCCGGCGGATTTCCCGGTTGGGAAAACGGTTTCTGGCCTGCTCTGTTATCCCTTGCCATGCCAGCTGTTTCGCTTGCATTGCCACAGGCGGCCATCTTATCCAGGGTCGCGCGTTCCGCCTTGATAGAAGTGCTCGGCGAGGATTTTATCCGCACCGCAAGAGCCAAGGGCCTGACAAAAAACCAGACGCTGTGGAACCATGCCTTGCGTAATGCGATGATCCCGGTCGTCACCATCATGGGGCTGCAATTTGCGTTCCTTCTTGCCGGAACCATTATCATCGAGAACGTTTTTTATCTGCCTGGCCTTGGTCGCCTGGTTTTTCAGGCAATCACCCAGCACGATCTTCCGGTAGTACAGGGAACAGTCCTTCTCCTCGTCGCCACAGTAGTTGTGATCAACTTTCTTGTTGATGTGCTCTACGCCTGGATTGACCCGCGCCTGCGGAGTTCGACACGATGAACATGCCCGCGACCAATCCGGCGGTTGAACCACCAATCAGCGAAAAATCAGGTTGGGATCGCGCCATTGCCTCCCGATCTTTTCTGTTCGGCGCGGCGATAACCTTTCTTGTCGCTGCGATGGCGCTTATCTCTTTTTTCTGGACACCTTTTGATGTTACCAATCTGGTGATTGCCAACCGCCTAAAATCTCCGTCGGTGCAATTCCTGTTTGGAACAGATCACTTTGGCCGCGACATTTTTTCGATGATCATGATCGGCGCACGAAATTCAATTGCCGTTGCTCTTGTAGCCGTCGGAATCGGCATGGCAATCGGCGTCCCGCTGGGGGCGTGGGCAGCTGCAAAGCGCGGCTGGGTCGATGAAATCCTGATGCGTACCAATGATGTCGTCTTTGCCTTCCCCTCGGTTTTGTCTGCGGTGATGATCACAGCCATTTTCGGACCCGGCGCCATCAATGCCATTATTGCGATCGGCATTTTCAACATTCCTGTTTTTGCAAGGTTAACGAGAGGCTCCGCTCTCTCGTTGTGGAGCAGGGACTACATTCTCGCAGCAAGGGTTTCAGGAAAAGGTGCTACCCGCATTACCGTAGAGCATATTCTGCCGAATATTTTGAACCTGCTGATTGTTCAGGGAACGATCCAGTTCTCGCTCGGCATCCTCGCAGAGGCGGGGCTTTCCTATCTGGGCCTTGGTGCCCAGCCGCCAATGCCGAGCTGGGGCAGAATGTTGTCGGAGGCACAAACCATGATTGCACTTGCCCCGCATATGGCAATTTTTCCCGGCGTAGCAATTATCCTGACCGTTCTCGGGTTGAACCTGATGGGCGACGGCCTGCGCGATGCCTTTGATCCGAAACTGCGGGGAGAAAACTGATGTCGATCCTCTCTGTGGAAAACCTTGGCCTTGCGATCGGCACCAAGTCCATTCTCAAAAATATCAGCTTCAAACTGCATAAAGGCCGTATCACCGGACTTGTCGGAGAATCCGGCTCCGGCAAATCGCTCACTGCACTCGCGATGATGCAACTGCTGCCGCGCGGCTCAAGAACCACAGGCTCAATCAAATTTGACGGTGCAGAACTTCTGGATGCAAATGAAGAAGCCATGTGCGCCCTTCGCGGCGATGACATCGGTATGGTATTCCAGGAACCAATGACGGCGCTCAATCCGCTGAAATCCATCGGCGAACAGGTTGCCGAAGGCATTCGCATTCATTCGGGCGCGAGTGAGGAGGAAGTTCAGAAGCGTACCAGGGCAATTCTTGATCGGGTTGGCCTGCCATTCGAAAAACATCCACTGAGCCGTTTTCCCCATGAATTGTCTGGCGGCCAGCGTCAGCGTGTGGTGATCGCAATGGCTTGCGCGATGAAGCCCAAACTGCTCATTGCGGACGAACCGACCACAGCGCTTGATGTGATCGTTCAGGCCCGCATTCTTGATTTGCTAAAAGAATTGGTCGAAGAAAATGATATGGCGCTATTGTTGATCAGTCATGATCTTGGAGTGGTTGCGGAACTCTCAGATGATATTGTTATCATGCGAAAAGGTGAGATGATCGAACAGGGCGACGCCATTCGGGTCTTGAGGCAAAGAGCACACCCCTACACAGCCCAATTGGCCGAAGCTTCAACACATCAACCTATCAAAAACCAAAACCGCAAGATTGACCAGCATTCCGAGCCAATGGTTAAAGTCGACAATCTCGTTTGTGAATATCCGGGCAAACGAGTTTCCCTGTTTGGAAAAGGTGTACCTTTCCGGGCCGTCGACAATGTCAGCTGGAAAATGCAGAAAGGTGAAATTCTTGGCTTGGTGGGAGAGTCCGGCTGCGGAAAATCTACCCTTTCCCGTACCCTCTTGGGCCTGATGCAGCCTGCCGCAGGTCAAATATTCTTTGAAGGACAATTGATCGGAAGCCCTGATGGTATTCAGAGAGAGGCAATCGTCGAATTCGTGCAGGCAGTCTTCCAGGATCCATACAGTTCATTCAATCCGCGCCACACCGCAGAAAGATTGGTCGGTGAACCCTTGTTTCTGCGCCATGCCATGCAAAGGTCGCAAAAGCGCGAATTGGTCGTAAAGGCGCTTGAGGACGTAGGCCTTGCAGCAAGTGATCTTGCCAAGTACCCGCATGAGTTCTCCGGCGGTCAACGCCAGCGGCTCGCAATTGCCCGCGCCATCGTCAATTCGCCGAAGTTGATTATTGCCGACGAACCGGTATCGGCCCTGGACGTCTCAATCCGCGCTCAAATCCTCGATCTCATTATTGAATTGCGCGAGCGGCTTGGCCTTGCATGGCTTTTTGTCAGCCATGACCTGTCAGTCGTTCAAACGATCTGTGACAATGTCATGATCATGAAAGCGGGTAAGATTGTAGAAAAAGGGAGCGTGGTTTCGGTCTATTCCAAACCCGCCCATACCTATACCTCGGAGCTGATCGAAGCGGCTCCAAATCTTGCAAGAGCGATAGAACTACGAATGAAGGAAAACGCCCGTTAGCGCTTTCAGCCGATATTTCACTTCTTCTTGGTTGAGTTCCACTCTTTGCTGAGCCCAAGCAGTTCGGCGGTGCGGGCCACGAGATTTATTTCAAATTCGTGCAATTCACGGTCACTCAGTGAAATTTCCTCCATATGGCGCAATATCTCACGCCGCTTTTCAATGGGAAGCTTTTCGACTATCCAAATAAAAGGCAGGAGCGACTTTTCGGTCTTGATGAGTTCAAGGACATGATCTTCAAACAAAAGCAGTTCGTCTTCGATAACACCGAGGGTTTCACCCAAAACTGTTCGGAAAAGATGAAGTTCTTCCGGCCTTATGCGGCCATCCACAACTATCACACGGTAATAAAGAACTGCGATAGCAGTCCTTGTATCCTCGTGGGAAAGGTCGCGAATTTGATTTTCCGAATCCCCTAGGCGATCCAGAAATGATTTTACTACAGAATACAAAGCTGTGGGTCCCCGCCTCGAACGTTTCGGAACGTATATGCAGAAACAGCAATTTATCCAAACAAAAACTTACGTAACGGCAAAAAAACCGACTATCTGCGGGCAATTGCCGGCAAATAGTCGGTTTTGAGACGCTTTTACTAGTAGCGAAGGAACCCCGGTACGCAATACCTTTTCCGGAGAGAGGCATTATCCTTCGGCCTCACAACCCTTTATAGGCAAATATCGTAAACAGGCCGTTAGAATAGGGTTACGCGAACCTTAACAACGCTGTTTTTTCGAAGAAATTTATGCCGCCGATTCGACGCCGTTTTGCCGTTGCCTGACCATCAAAACCACCGAAAACCTGCTTAAAATGGGGAAATTTGTTTGCATCGATTATCGGAAGCAGGATTTTGAAGTTGACGTCACAAGAACAAGATAATAATATAAAGAAATCTTTATATCTTCATATTACATCTAATGAACGGACCGAAAATGCAGAATGCCCTTGCGGAATTGTTAGCTGAAAAGAAAATACTGCTCGCTGATGGTGCGACGGGCACGACCTTGTTCGGCATGGGGCTTACTTCTGGCGATTCTCCGGAATTCTGGAATGATACCAAGCCGGAAAACATCGAACAACTGCACCAGGGTTTTGTCGATGCCGGGTCTGACATTATTCTGACCAACACATTTGGCGGAACACGCCACAGACTGAAACTCCATCATGCTCAGGATCGTGTTTTTGAACTCAATGAAAAAGGCGCGCAGATTGCGCGCAGAGTCGCCGATGCGTCAGGCCGTAAAATGATTGTGGCAGGCTCGGTTGGCCCCACAGGCGAGCTTTTGATGCCTCTTGGACCGCTGACCAAGGAAGAAGCGCAATTTGCCTTCAAGGAACAGATGGAAGGGCTCAAATCCGGCGGCGTTGATGTCATCTGGATTGAAACCATGTCTTCCCAGGACGAAATCGAGGCCGCAGCCAACGCCGCCATCGAACTTGATATGCCCTATGTTGTCACTGCCTCATTCGATACGGCCGGAAAGACCATGATGGGCCTTGCCCCTTCCAGCCTTTGGTCGGTCTTCGCAGACAATCAGGCCAAGCCTTTTGCTGTTGGTGCAAACTGCGGCGTGGGCGCTTCTGATTTGCTGTCTTCCGTTCTCGATATGACCGAAAAAGATCCTGAAGCAATAGTGGTTGCAAAGGCAAACTGCGGCATACCGGTCGTTCGGGGCGACAAGGTGGAATATACCGGCACACCCGAATTGATGTATGATTATACCATCATGGCAATGGATGCCGGTGCAAAAATCATTGGCGGCTGTTGTGGCACTTCCTGCGACCATCTTGTCTATATGCGCAAGGCAATCGACGACCATATCTCTGACGAAAACATCGAGCGTCCTAGCATCGATCAAATCATCGCAAAGATCGGACCATTAAAAAACGCAACCTCTGCCGCCAACGATGCCCAGGCCCCACGCGAACGCAAAGGCCGTCGTCAACGCTAAAGCTTCGCGAACGATCGCATGTGAAACCGGATTTGCTCGTCAACATAAGGAATTCCGACTGGACAGGCAGCCCGCGCCCGGCATCCCAGGCTCATGCAAGCGGGCTGATCCCCGGAAGCAAGATGCGTGCGACATTGCTCAACAGCAAAATCATCAACTGAAAAAGCCTCTACAGGACAAGCACTTAGGCAAGGTTTCTCAAAACACGTGTCACAAGGATGATTCAACGCCTGAGGAATACTTAAACCCAAAGAATCGTTGAATATCAACACGGACCGGTACGCTTGCCATAGTCCAAATTCAGGATGGATCAGCAGGCCGAGAGGCGATGACTGCATTCCCGTTGCAGACTTGGCATAACGTTGAAACGGCCATAGTGTATTTCCAAACGGGTAAATCGCTGTGGCCCCCTGCACCTTTGCTACCGCACCAACAACGCGCTGCGTCCAGCGATCCATCGCATCAGGTTTTGTGTCGGAATATTCTGCGGATTTCCTAAAAGCCTCCCACATCGCGTGTTTGCCTTCCTGGGCATGGTTGCCGACAAGTACAGCCCTGCGTCCGGCAAACGGATCATCCGCCATTACAAACCAGCCAAAACAAAAAAGCCCCAGCGCCTCAAGCGCAGGAGCCAATTTCTTTTCAATATCCGTGCAGTCAGTCATGATCTTTACCCCACCGACAGTCAGGTGCCTTGCATCACAAAATCATGACGAAGTCCCGGTCGGCTCGCTAAGCCGCCAGACACTTTTCGTAATTTGATTCCCGACTTGTTTCCTCGCTTGCGCTTCGGAAACCGGGGCACCCTTTCAGGCAAATGCGTCGGGCATGGAATCCTTGCGCTGCTTGATAAAGGCCTTGAGCGCCTCATCAATTGCAGGGTCAAGATCCGGCGCGACGTATGCCTCCAACCATTCACGTGCAGTTTTGTTTGCCCGCTGCTCCGAGCGTAATCCGCCTTCAATTTCCCATTGCTCAAACGAGTTGTTGTCTGCAACGGTGGAAACGTGGAATGCGGTTTTGAAATTGTTCTGGGTATGCTCACATCCAAGATAATGGCCGCCCGGTCCGACTTCGCGGATAGCTGACATAGCCTGGGCATTTTCATCGACATTGACACCTGCAGCAAATTTCTGGGCTGCCGCCAACTGGTCGCAATCCATCACGAATTTTTCGAAGGAGGACACAAGCCCCCCTTCAAGCCATCCGGCAGCGTGAAGCATGAAATTCACCCCTCCCATCATCGCCGGCCAAAGCGTGTTGGCGCTTTCATAGGCTGCCGATGCGTCCGGCAGTTTTGATCCGGTAAGTGAGCCACCGGAGCGGAACGGCAGGTTATATCGGCGGGCAAACTGTGCAGCCCCCATCAAAACCTGCGCAGGCTCAGGTGTTCCAAACGCGGGCGCACCCGTCTGCATGGAAATCGAGGTCGCAAATGTGCCGAAAATCACCGGCGATCCCTTGCGACATAGCTGCGAAAACGCGATTGCTGACGTTGCTTCACAAAGCACCTGCGTCAATGTTCCAGCCACAGTGACCGGGCTCATGGCACCGCCAACGATAAACGGGGAGATGATGGACGCCTGGTTTGCCCGGGCATAGACTTTCAATGCACCAAGCATGGTATCATCAAGCACCATCGGCGAGTTGCAGTTGATCAATGAGACAAGAACGCAATTCTGGTCAACAAACTCTTCTCCAAACACCATTTGCGCCATTTTGACAGTATCTTCCGCCCGTTCGGGCGCAGTGACTGAACCCATGAAAGGTTTGTCTGAATAGCGGATGTGTGAATAAACCATGTCGAGATGGCGCTTGTTGACCGCAACATCCGTTGGCTCGCAAACCGTGCCGCCTGAATGGTGCATGGCGGGGGCCATATAGGCAAGTTTCACGAAATTGCGGAAATCCTCCATCGTGCCATACCGGCGGTTGCCATCGAGGTCGTGTACAAATGGCGGACCATAAACCGGAGCAAAAACCGTTGTTTTGCCGCCAATAACCACGCTTCTGTCAGGATTTCGCGCATGCTGGGTAAAGCTCGACGGGGCAGTTTTCATCAACTCGCGGCAAAGACCTTTTGGAAAATGCACCCGCTCACCCTGAACATCCGCACCGGCATCACGCCACATCTGCAGCGCCTCGGCATCATCACGATATTCAAGACCGACTTCTTCCATCAGAATATCGGCATTGCGCTCAATAATTTCGATCGCTTCCAACGAGAGGATATCAACGGGTTCCAACTGTCGGTGGATATAAGGCAGGCTTGTCAAATGCACTCCTGAACGCGACGCGCGTCTGGCAGCACCACCGCCGCCTCTGACACGGCGTCCGCCGCGTCCTTCTTCGCCAGCATCTTTCTCACTCATGGAGGTATCCATCTCGCTCATTTTTCTTACCTTTTAGCATGACGAACTCAAATTCGCCTGAAATAACAGTATCTTGGTTTCAAATATTGGATAGTGCCGTCCCAAAATCGGACAACTCCGTCAAATTTCGAAGACTACAAGAACGATTACCTCTTCAACTATATCTGTTTTGCAATTTCACTTTGCCAAAACCGACAAGCTTTTGCGTGAATTACATAGACCACATTCTTTGTCGACATTGCATCCAAAATCAACGCGTCGCAATCCTCTTGCCATAGGTCGCTAAACAAACAGATATCAATGGGGGGTTTCCTGCTATATCAAGGGGAAAATTTGTTTGATTTGCGTATTGGCAATGATAACTAAATTGGAAACACATTCACGTTTTGCAGAAGGGCAGCAATAAATGTCAGAAGATGAAATCATCCTGTCAGAATTGAGCGATGAGGATCTGGTTCTCCAGATGCATGATGACCTTTATGACGGCCTGAAAGAAGAAATCGAAGAAGGTGTACACATCCTGCTCGACAGGAAATGGACACCTTACGATGTTCTGACCAAGGCCCTGGTTGAAGGCATGCGCATTGTCGGTATCGACTTCCGTGACGGCATTTTGTTCGTTCCCGAAGTTTTGCTTGCGGCAAATGCAATGAAAGCAGGAATGTTCATTCTTCGCCCGTTGCTGATTGAAACCGGTGCACCCAAATTGGGCTCAATGGTTATCGGCACCGTCAAAGGTGACATTCATGACATTGGCAAGAACCTCGTCGGCATGATGATGGAAGGCGCCGGTTTTGATGTGTTCGACCTTGGCATCAACACCGATGCTGACGAATATCTGGCCGCTCTCGAAAAACATAAACCCGACATTCTGGGTATGTCAGCCTTGTTGACCACAACAATGCCATACATGAAGGTTGTGATAGACACGATGATCGCCAAAGGCATTCGCGATGACTATACCATCCTTGTGGGCGGCGCTCCGCTCAACGAGGAATTTGGCAAGGCCATCGGTGCTGACGCCTATTGCCGGGATGCTGCGGTTGCAGTTGAAACTGCAAAATCCTATATGGCCCGCAAGCACAACCAGATGTAAGCGTCAGGTGGACGGGATTGAAATCGGGCGCTGGGGGGAACCAATCAGCGCCCTTTTTATTTGGTAAAACAATTATTTGGTGAAATAATCAGATTCAGTTTCACAAGCAATTGAATCTATCTGCGAGAGCATCTTGACCAGCAGGAACAAACCCGGATCTATATTGCCAACCTCGGACGAGTGTTCGGATCGCGAACCCGTCCGCGTTATTGCCTGCGGCATGATTGCAAGGGAAATCCTCGCAATCAATGAGCAGCTTGGTCTCGACCACATTGATCTGAAATGTCTTCCGGCAGACTATCATCATCATCCGGAAAAAATCGCACCTGCAATGGAGATAGCCATCTGCCAGGCACGGGATGAAGGTTTCACCCACATTTTTGCCGGCTACGCAGATTGTGGTACAGGCGGCGCCCTCGACAAGGTATGCGTTAAATATGGCATAGAGCGGATTGCCGGACCCCACTGCTTTTCATTTTACGTCGGTAACGAGGCATTCGCCGGCGAGGGCGACGATCATATGACAACCTTTTTCATCACCGATTTCCTTGCGCGCCATTTTGAAACCTTCATGGTGAAACCGCTTGGTCTAGACCGTCACCCTGAACTGAAGGAAATGTATTTCTCCAATTATACCAAAGCGCTGTATCTTGCCCAGACCGATGACGACGAACTGAGTAAAAACGCAGAAGCCGCAGCTGCTTTTCTTGGCCTTGTCTATGAACGCAGATATACAGGTTTTGGCGATTTAACCCCTGCCCTTGCCCGTTTATGATCTTACAGCACCAATCTTGCATGCGAGTACTTGATGATCAAATATTACTACGAGGATCTGCAACCCGGTTCAAAAGTCGATATTGGCCCATACCAGGTCACCAGCGAAGAAATCATCGCTTTTGCTGAAGAGTTTGATCCGGCACCGTTTCATTTGAGCGAAGAAGGCGGAAAAGCCTCGGTGATGGGTGGGCTTTGCGCCTCCGGCTGGCACACATGTTCAATTGCAATGCGTATGATGTGCGACAGTTTTCTGCTGAATTCGTCATCCCAGGGTGCTCCTGGCGTTCACGAATGCAAATGGATGATCCCTGTTCGCCCTGGCGACATCCTTAGCGGTCATATATTGGTCGAAGGCGCACGCCTTTCCGCCTCACGCCCAAGTTTGGGTCTTCTTAATATCCGTTGCAATGTCTTCAATCAAAACGGCGATCAGGTTTTGACCCTGACCAATACAGGCATGATGAAAACGAGGGGTGCCGCATGAACGCAGCAATTGATCCGCAACTGCCTTGCTTCATGGTGCCCGGCACAAAAGCAGAAATAGGCTGCCACACTTTTGAAGCAGAAGAAACCATCCGTTTTGCCAGCGCGTTTGATCCTCAGCCGTTTCATCTGGATGAAAACGCGGCAAAGGCCAGTGTCTTCGGGCGGCTTTCAGCTTCCGGCTGGCATACCGTCTCGGTATGGATGCGAAAACAGCGCGATCATCATGCAAAATCCATGGCAGAACGCGCTGCAACGGGTCTGCCAATACCAGAATTTGGCCCATCGCCGGGGTTCACCAATTTGAAATGGCTGAAACCAGTTTTTACCGGTGACACCATAACTTATTTCAATGAGACAATCAGTTGCCGTGCGAGCCAAAGCAAACCCGGCTGGTATGTGTTGACTGCCCGCCAATCGGGGAAAAACCAGGACAATGAATTGGTGATGACTTTTGAAAGTGTCGGACTGTTGAAATACCCCGCATAAGGGCATCAGACTGCCAGTCTTGCTTCACCAAAAACCGGAGTCGTTTTTATTCCTGTGTGCGTCGTTAGCGGCGCAGCAAAAACCAAGGCTTTCCAACATTGTCAGCCGAAATTCGAGAGGTCGTTTATGGCACAGCTGCAAATCGTTTACTGGCGGGATATTCCTGCTTCCCTGACTGTCAAGGCAGGCAGGCGCAATCTGGCCAAGCGTGAGTTGTCGCTGCGCTTTATTGAGGCAATCGACATGTGTGCAATGCGCTCAGGTGCCGCCGAAACAGACGAGTATCTCGCCCAATGGCGTAAATCGGAACCTGTCGAGGTCAGCGATGACCTCGAAGCGGAAGCCGAGAAAGCCGCTGCCGATCTTGAAAATGAATATACGAGGGAGCGATTGATTGCTCTGATCAAAACCGAAGGCCGTGAAACCTGATGCACAAGCATCAACGCTGGAACTGGAAAAGCGATGAGCTCTGAACCGAATGCAAAAGTGACCCAGGCGACGCTGGTCAAAAAGGCTGCACCCAAAACGGCATTCAAGCCCGCTGGTGTCAGCGCAAACCGCCGCCAGCGCAGCTATTCGATCCGCCTGTGGTCGGTTCGTCATTCAAGGTTCCTCGAATGGTTCTACAAGAAGTTTGCCGATGCCTTTCTGATGCTTGACCCAATTTGGAAAATGGTGGGCTATCACAGGGCCGAAGGACCGGTAACCTTTCTCGAAAAACACGTCAAAGGCCTGATGTTTGACTGCCGCATGTGCGGCCAGTGCGCACTGTCATCCACCGGCATGTCCTGCCCGATGAATTGCCCCAAGCAGCTTCGCAATGGCCCTTGCGGCGGTGTGCGCGCCAATGGAAACTGCGAAGTCGAACCTGATATGCCGTGTGTCTGGGTTCAGGCCTGGAAAGGCTCGCAGCAAATGCGCGACAACACGGCCATTTTCAACGTTCAAAAGCCTGTCGATCAGTCTTTGCGGGAAACTTCCTCCTGGTTGCGGGTAACAGCGCAGGCAGCAGCGACGCGTGAAGCTGCCAAAGCTGCAAACATGGAGACAAACCAGTGAGCCAGATGGACCTTAACCCCCTTGATCCTGGTGCTCCGCTAGACCCTCTGCCCGGTCACTCTTCCCGGGGCAGGCTGGAACGCGTGTTGCGTCGTGGTGAATTTGCCGTAACAACCGAACTCAACCCGCCTGACAGCGCCAACCCGCTCGATGTTTACGAACGCGCGGCAATTTTCGACGGCTGGGTGGACGGTATCAATGCTGTTGATGCGTCAGGTGCCAATTGCCATATGTCTTCAACCGGCATTTGCGCCCTGCTGACCCGCATGGGCTATGCGCCAATTCTGCAGATTTCCTGCCGCGATAAAAACCGCATTGCAATTCAGGGCGATGTGTTGGGCGCCTCAGCCATGGGCGTGCAAAATGTCCTGTGTCTGACCGGCGATGGCGTGCAGGCAGGGGATCAGCCAGGAGCTAAGCCGGTATTTGACCTTGACTGCATGTCGCTTCTAGAAACCATCCGCACCATGCGCGATGAATCAAAGTTTCTCTCCGGGCGCAAACTGACGACACCGCCACACCTGTTCCTCGGCGCAGCAATCAACCCTTTTGCGCCGCCATATGATTTTCGCCCGCAACGACTTGCCAAGAAAATCGCCGCCGGTGCGCAATTTGTTCAAAGCCAATATTGCTTTGATGTGCCCATGTTCCGTGAGTACATGAAGAAAGTGCGCGATCTCGGCCTCGACAAGGAGTGCTTTATTCTTTGCGGTGTCGGCCCCCTCGCCTCTGCCAAAACCGCCAAATGGATCCGCTCAAATGTTCCCGGCATTCATATTCCCGATGCGATCATAGAACGTCTTGAAGGCGCGCAAGACCAGAAAGCCGAAGGAAAACAGCTTTGCATCGACATCATGAACGAGGTCAAGGAAATCGAAGGCGTTCACGGCGTCCATATCATGGCCTACCGACAGGAAGAATATGTTGCTGAAATCGTTGCAGAATCTGGCGTACTAAGAGGCCGCAAGCCGTGGAAACGCGAGGCAGCGGTGGATGCGGCGATGATCCAGGATCGCATTGAGAGCGGCGATGCAAAACCACAAACCCCGCAGCAGATTGTCGACAAGATCACACATTGATTGCGATCAAAGCTTGTAACAGATCATATAAAGATATAAAGAACTCTTTATATCATTGGAGAACCAGAATGACACATACCCTCGTAGCGTCCCAAACCAAAGAAGTTATCATCGGTTTTGACCAGCCTTTTTGCGTTATCGGTGAGCGCATCAACCCGACTGGCCGCAAAATTTTGAACGAGGAACTCGAGCGTGATGACTTCTCGCGCGTCGAAGCAGATGCGATTGCCCAGGTCGAGGCAGGTGCCACCATTCTCGATATCAATTCTGGAGCGGTATTTTCCGGCAAGATGGCAGCTGATCCACGTTATGCCGACAACAACTTTGTCGAGCCCATGCTCATGCCGAAACTGATTGAGACTGTCCAGGCGGTTACAGATTGTCCGCTATGCATCGACTCTTCTGTTCCCGGTGCGCTTGAAGCAGGTTTGAGAACCGCAAAAGGCCGCCCGCTCGTCAACTCCGTGACTGGAGAAGAAGAGCGCCTCGAACGCGTTCTGCCGCTCATCAAGAAATACAATGTTGCGGTTGTAGCAATTTCCAATGATGACAGCGGCATCTCGGAAGATCCTGAAGTACGCTTTGCTGTTGCCAAGAAGATCGTCCAGCGTGCCGCCGATTTCGGCATTCCGGCACATGACATCGTGGTTGATCCGCTGGTCATGCCAATCGGCGCCATGGCCACAGCCGGTCACCAGGTGTTCACGCTGGTTCGCCGTCTTCGTGAAGAACTGGGTGTCAACACAACCTGCGGCGCATCCAATATCTCTTTCGGATTGCCAAACCGTCACGGCATCAACAATGCGTTTTTGCCGATGGCCTATGCGGCCGGCATGACAAGCGCAATCATGAACCCGGTTGCCCTGCCTGTGGGCGCATCAAAGATTGCTGAAAAAAGAGCGGCTGTTGAAGCGGCAGGTATTGTGGTTCCCCTGGATATGGACGATGAAACATTCGTCAAACTGTTTGGACTGGGCTCGACAAGACCCCGCCCGGGCAAGGAGATGGAATCCATTCGCGCGGCAAACTTCCTGCTTAACCAGGATGACGGCGGTGCTGCCTGGATCGCCTTCAACCGTGACCCTGATGCTGCACTCGGCGGCGCCCGCGGACGACGTGCCGCGAGCGGCCGTGTCGGTCGCGCCCGGGGTTAATCAGCTAACCTGAAGAAAGCAAAAATGCTCGACAAACCAAAAGACCCCCTCGTCCTCTTCATGCCGTCCGGAAAGCGTGGCCGCTTTGCAAAAGGCACGGCCGTCATAGATGCGGCGCGCGAACTTGGGGTCTATGTCGAGTCGGTTTGCGGCGGGCGTGGAATATGCGGCCGCTGCCAGTGTGATGTTCAGGAAGGCAAATTTGCCAAGCATGGCATTACCTCCTCCAATGACCACATCTCGCCCCTTGGCCCCAAGGAAATCCGTTACGCTGAGAAACGCGAACTAAAAGGCGGACGGCGTCTTTCCTGCTCATCCTATATTGAGGGTGATCTTGTTATTGACATTCCGCAGGACCTGCAGATCAACGCGCAGGTCGTTCGCAAGGTCGACGATGGCCGCCATATCGACCGCCGTCCGGCAATCCACATGTGTTATGTCGAAGTTGAAGAGCCTGACATGCACAAGCCGCTCGGCGACTTTGACCGGATGATGCATGCCCTCGAAGCTGATTGGGGTTGCAAAAACATCGAGGTCGATTTCGACATTCTTCCGACCATCCAGAAAGTGCTTCGTGCCGGTAACTGGAAGGTCACAGTTGCGATCCATCATGATGAAGATGCTGCGCGCCCGCGAGTTATCGCTGTCTATCCCGGCCTGAAAAACGAAGCATATGGCATTGCCTGCGATATAGGGTCAACAACCATTGCCCTGCATCTCGTCTCGCTTCTATCAGGCCTCACCATCGCATCGTCCGGCACATCCAATCCGCAAATCCGTTTTGGCGAAGATTTGATGAGCCGCGTGTCCTACGTGATGATGAACCCCGAAGGCCGCGAAGGCATGACAATTGCCGTGCGCGAGGCGCTTAACACATTGATTGGCAATGTGTGTGAAGAGACCAAGGTCGACCGCCACGATATCCTTGACATGGTGTTCGTAGGCAATCCGATCATGCATCATCTTTTTCTCGGCATTGACCCGACTGAACTGGGCGGCGCTCCCTTTGCGCTGGCCGTATCGGGCCGTGTCAACACCACTGCCAAATCGCTGGACCTTATAGCCAATGATGGCGCAAGGGTCTATATGCTGCCCTGTATTGCCGGCCATGTCGGTGCGGATGCGGCGGCAGTAACCTTGAGCGAGGGACCGCACCGCCAGGACAAGCAGATGCTGGTGGTGGACGTCGGCACCAATGCCGAGATAGTGCTAGGCAACCGCAACCATGTAGTGGCAGCATCCTCCCCAACAGGCCCTGCCTTCGAAGGCGCTGAAATATCCTGTGGACAGCGCGCAGCGCCTGGAGCAATCGAACGCGTCCGCATAGACCCCGTCACCCTGGAACCAAAAGTAAGGGTTATTGGCAGCACACTGTGGTCAGACGAGGAAGGGTTTGCAGACTCTGTTTCGGCTATTGGCGTAACAGGGGTTTGCGGCTCCGCAATCATCGAGGTTGTCGCGGAAATGTTTCTTTGCGGCATTATTTCCGAAGACGGCGTTATTGACGGTAAACTGTCCGGGCGTTCCGACAGGATCATTCAGGAAGGGCGAACCTTCTCCTATGTCCTCTGGCGCGGCCAGCAGGAACTCATCATCCGCCAAACCGATGTACGCGCCATCCAGCTTGCAAAGGCAGCCCTTTATGCAGGCATAAAATTGCTGATGGACAAGATGGGCATCACCGAGGTTGACAGCATCAGCTTTGCCGGAGCCTTTGGAACTTTCATAGACCCCAAATATGCGATGGTTCTCGGGCTTATTCCCGACTGCGATCTGGACCACGTCAAGGCCGTGGGCAATGCCGCAGGCTATGGCGCTAAGATGGCGCTTCTCAACCGCGATTATCGTCGCGAAATTGAAGTTACAGTTACAAGAATCGAAAAAATCGAAACGGCTCTTGAACCGGATTTCCAGCGCCATTTTGTCAATGCAATGGCGCTCCCCAACAAAGCCGAACCATTCCCAAAACTGGCAACCCAGGTTAAACTGCCTGAAAGACAACTGATGGCGGATGGCGAGGTTGACGATGGCTCCCCGCGCCGTCGCGGTGGCCGTGCCCGCCGGGGTTGACACAACTGAAACACATCGGGAGCGATCAATGAACAGGATAAAGATTTCTCTCGATGTAATTGAAACAAAAACAAATCAGGCACTCGTTGCCCATGGCGCGAAACCGTGGATTGCGCGAGAGGTTGCAAAAGCCGTCCGCAAGGCGGAAGCGACAGCCAATGTGATTTGCGGTCTTTATTATCTCGAAAGCTATTGTCTCCAACTTGATTCCGGCAGGGTTGACGGCAGTGTGGAACCTGTTGTCTCCAAACCCAAACCGGGAAGCGTTCTTGTTGACGCAAAATACGGTTTTGCCCAATCCGCTTTTGCCAGAGGCTTGCCGTCAGCACTGGATACTGCCCGCCAAAACGGAACCGCATCGCTCGCCATAGCACATGCACACACCTGCACCTCCCTGGGTTATTTCACCGAACAAATCGCTGAGGCCGGATTTGTCGGTATCGGTTTCACCAATGCCTCCGCCGTTGTCTCACCGCCCGGCGGGACAAAGGCCGTATTGGGCACGAACCCGATCGCGATGGCTGTTCCAGCAAGAAATGGTGGCATTGCTTTTCAGTTTGACCAGTCAACAAGCACGATTGCACTGGGTAAAATCACCATGGCAAAAGAGGCTGGCACCAAAATTCCACTGGGATGGGCGGTGGATTGTGAGGGTAACCCGACAACAGATCCCGGTGAGGCGCTCAAGGGATCATTGGTTTCGACCGGAGGCTACAAGGGCTTCGGATTTGGATTGATGGCGGAAGTTCTGGCGGCAGCTATAACCGGCTCTGTCAATTCCCTGGACTCGCACAATCTCAAACTACGCGAGGGTCCGCCCCATGATTTTGGCCAGTTCTATTTCATTCTCGACCCGCGCACTTATTCCGGAGATACATTCTGGGACCGGATTGAACGGTTCTCGCTGGCGATAGAGGAACAGGAAGGCGCGCGCCTGCCCGGAACGAAACGGTTCTTGTCAGACGAAGTGGAAATTGCTTCTAGCGTCTGGGAAAAACTGCAGCAACTGGCAGGCAAATAATATCATGCAGCCTTTTGCGCTATGAAACTTGCCCGCAAATGATCAACCGCCGCCCGCGCCGGACTGGACAGACCGTCTGCAACAACAAGGCCAAGAGCATAACTGGGTAGCGGCGGCAGTCTCCCTTTGCCAACCTGAATGATTGTATCATTCAAGGCTGATATCGGAATTGGTGCAACGGCCAGATCCGCCAGAATGGCGGCTTTCTGTCCGGATATGTTGGCGCTTTGAAAGGCCACGCGGTAGCCGATTCCAGCTTGTTCAAGAGAACTGATACCAGCATTTCGCCACACACAACCCTCTTCCCAGACAGAAATCGGCAATGGCAACCGTTCAGCGGCAATTCCTCCTTTTAATCCTGCCCAAACGAGCCGCTCCTCGATAAGCGTTTCCACCTTCATTTCCCCGGTATTTGCCGCATCGCAGGTGATAATCGACATATCCAGCTTCTTTTCTCTAACCATTTCAACAAGGGTCGTTGAACTTTCCACCAACACATCCACCGCCACGCATGGGTGGCTCCGGGCAAAGCGGCGCAACATATCAGGCAGCAGTCGCTCGGCTGCATCATCCGGCGCGCCCATGCGCACAATGCCCGCCACATCAGGAGTGATAAATTTGGCCATGATTTCGCGGTTCATCGCGAGCATCCTGCGCGCATGAGTCAGCAATTCCTCACCATCGGAAGTCAGCGTTACCGAACGCGAGTCCCGGTTGAAAACCGATCTGCCCAATAATTCCTCGATACGCTTTACCTGCATGGAAACGGCCGATGGGGTTCGAAACACCACTTCTGCAGCGGCTGAAAAATTTCCTGTTTCGGCAATGGCGATCAGTGTCTTGAGCAAATCAAGGTCAAGTAGCGGCAATTGCGAGTTGTGATTTTCATTCATGATCCATCTTTCAAATTAAATCACAGATACTATCAGATCTATTCGTTTGATTGAAACACGTTTTTAGCCGATTGTCCAGTGGTCAACCAAAGGCGGTCTAATACGCCGAAAAAAAGGAAAAAGACCATGTTCAACAACAAATTTGCAGGATACCCACCGGTTCATCCCATTGCCCGCCATGTCGGCTTTCATCGAGCCGACGTAGATCAAACCCGCAGCACAACTGAAGACAGGTTTCCCTCATCAGGATTCAGAAAATTACTGAATGCTGTCAAATCCGGATGGCGCATCTGGCGTCAACGCAGGATTGACCGTCAGGCATTTCAACACATGATCGCTCTTGATGATCACATCCTGCATGACATCGGAGTTACCCGTTCCGATGTGATCTGGGCAAGTCGGCTGCCATTATCTCAAAATGCCGCGCTGGAACTGCAGAAACTCTCTCTTCAGAAAAAGAAACGCTAATGGAGTTCGCAGGTGATTGTCCAATAACCTGCCGCATCAAACCCGCATGCGGCAGGCAGATTTCAGTTTACTAATCAGTTGCGTCCATTATTCTGGTGCAATGAAGATTAACAAACCCAAAGCGATGTTGTTTGATGTTTTTGGTTCACTGGTTGATTGGCGAACCGGTGTGGCAGCGGTCAGCGCCAAAACGTTCAAGGAAAAATCTGTCACTTTTGATCCATTTGTCTTTGCCGATCTTTGGCGCGCAGAGTATTTTCCCGCCATGCAACGTATTCGCCAAGGCAATCGGAACTATGTACCGCTCGATATCCTGCACCGTGAAAATTTGGATATTGTGCTTGAAAAAACCGGCCTTGGATCTCATTTCAATCAAAGTGAACGTGACATACTCAACAAGGCATGGGAACAACTTCCGCCCTGGCGTGATGTTTTGCAGGGTTTGACCGTCATCCGTCACCACTGCCTTGTTGCGCCGTGCTCAAATGGTTCGATCGCATTGATGGTTCACCTTGCGCGCCATGCCGGATTTCACTGGGATGCGATTTTGGGTGCCGAAATTGCAAAGAACTACAAACCTCAGCCGGAAGTTTATTTGGCTTCCTGCAAAGCACTCGGCCTTGAGCCCGGTGATGTGATGATGGTTGCCGCGCATAACAGCGATCTTGTCGCTGCCAGAAAAGCCGGATTGATGACCGGCTTTTTTGCCCGGCCGACAGAGTATGGACCAAGCCAGAAGCTTGACCTTGAAGCAGATGAAGGCTGGGATTTCATTGGCAAAAACATGCTGGATTTTCGGCCGTTTTTAGAACAGATATAGCCGCTTTTCTGATGCGTCAATTCTGCACACCTGCCAGCAAAAAAAAGTAATGGTTATTATACCAATCAAGGATTATATGGCGATCAAGAGCCGCCCCGTATATGACACTTTGGGAGTTGCGGTTGGAAGAGACTGAAAAAGTCGACACCAATGCATCAAAGCCAGGGAATGCCAGAAAAGGCGACTTCGTGTTCAGACCGATAACATGGAGTTAAAATCATGAAATTCTTCTTTTTCAAACGCAAAACAAACGCAAATATCAACACAACCTTCGCCCGCGCGCGTCTTTCTCGTTCAATGCCAGGCGAAACAGGATCAATGGCTTCCGTCCGTTTTGGTGGAATGTCACTCTGATATTGCAATAAAAACTGAATAATATCCTATACCAAAGAAACCCGCATCTCTGAGCGGGTTTTTTTATTTGTGGATCGGTTTGCCCATTGCAGGCTTGTCGCAATGAGAATATGAATAAGACAATTCCATACAGCACAGAGCGATTACACACGCCAGCAAAGGTATCACGACATGGGTATTGAAGTCGTAAAGGAAGTTGGCAAGCCACTTTCAGGCAAACCGATTGTGACCAAATCCATTGTGTTTTTCCTTGTGCCAAATTTCTCGATGATTGCCTTTACAACGGCAATTGAACCCCTGCGTCTCGCCAACCGAATGCTGGGTCAGGAAATGTATACTTGGCGGCTTGCCTCAATGGACGGCAAACCGGTTGCCGCTTCAAATGGCGTTGAAGTTATCGTCAATGCGAGCCTTGATCAGGAACGCCACAATCTAAGCAGTTCAAGGCGGCCAACCATCATGTTTGCCTGCTCCGGTATCCGCGTTGAAGATGCCGAGCACAAATCTCTTTTTGCCTATTTGCGCGAATGCAAGAATTCCGGTGTTACTGTGGGTGGATTGTGCACGGCGGCTCATCTGCTTGCCGCAGCCGGGCTTTTAAAGGGCAAGCGCTGCGCTATTCACTGGGAGAACCTGCCTGGATTTCAGGAGAAGTTTCCAACAGCAGATGTATATGCCGATCTCTATGAAATGGACGGCAATATCTGGACTTGCGCTGGAGGAACAGCCGCCCTTGACATGATGCTTTCGCTGATTGGACGCGATAACGATGAAGACCTCGTCAACAAGGTCTGTGAGCAGGCCCTGACCGACAGGGTGCGCAACCCGCATGACCGCCAACGCCTGCCTCTGCGGGCACGTCTGGGTGTCCAGAACACAAAGGTGATCTCGATCATCGAGTTTATGGAGGCCAATATTTCCGAACCCCTGTCGTTGGTGGAGATTGCCTCTTACGTCGGTCTGTCAAGGCGGCAGATTGAGCGACTGTTCCAAAGCCAGATGGGCCGCTCACCTGCCCGTTATTATCTCGAGGTTCGGCTCGATCGAGCCCGCCATTTGCTGCGCCAATCTACAATACCGGTTGTGGACGTGGCAATCGCCTGCGGATTTGTGTCAGCCTCGCACTTTTCCAAATGCTACCGGGAAATGTATGGCAAGTCGCCCCTGCAGGAACGACAGTAGAACCTTGCTATTGTTGGCTGCGGCGATGAACGACCAAAAGGTTTTGCACGCCAGTAACACCCGACACGTCAAGCTGCGAATGATCCCGCACTTTCAACTGGGTCGACCCGCCGCCATCAAGGGCAATTGCACGGTCACAATCAAAATATCCGCCCCATTTGGGTGAGCGCATCAGCCAGCCTGCTTCAAACAGTGTAAGGCCACCCCCGGAAATGATCATGAAGACCACATTATTATCGGGTAAAATGCAGATAAGGCTGCGACGTTCAAGTTCCGTGCCGTTAGTCCGCATTGCCCATAAACCGCCTGTTTCAATCAGCACGGGTTTTGACTGAACCGCCTCCAAGGCCCACTCCGGTGCACCAGCCCGAGAAAGCGTAATTTCAGGTCTGCCGTCTTCACGAAGCGCCAAAAATCCGCCAATGTTGCTCCACGCGCTTGATACTGCCTTGCCATCATCAATCAGCATCCCCACAGGATACAGATCACCCTGACCTTTTTGCCCAAAGAATCCTCCATTGAACGCAATGATACCTCCGGTTCTTTCGGCAACCGAACTAGCACGCTCGCCTTTTGGCGTTGCCTGCTGCTCTATGGAAAATCGAAAATGCTCCGGAGATATTTTTAACGCCAGTACTTGGGTGCCGAGCGCGGTATTGGCCTTCAACGAAGCAAGGCCGGTCTCCAGTTCTTCCCAACTTGACTGCCTGAGAGCCTCAACCGCCTCCACCGACCGTGCAGGCCTGCTGTTCGTGTCCTGGGCAGCAGTTGTGATAGCCGAGGCCTGCAGAAAGGCCATGCCCAGACACAAGAATGCGGAAGCGCCAGTAAACCAACGCAAGAAACCGTTCCCTGAAGCTTTCGTTTTGCTGACCATGGCTGGCACAACGCTGATTTGAGTTTTGATTCCTGCTTGCATTAAATTTATCATTGTTCTGCCCCCGCATACTGGCAAGCTATCTGCCATAACATATTGTTTCAAGGCAGAAAATTTGAGTGTGGTTTCCATCTCGTTACCATGAAGACTTAGGGCTACCCTGCTGATAATAGAAAAGAAAAAGGCGACACAATGGTCGCCCGTTTCAAATGAATATCCCATATTCCGCTCAACTACGCGGCTTCAGATTTTCAGGGTCGTAAAGTGGCTTGTAACCAACACCTTCAAGCCGGACCGGATAGCGCTTGCCGAAATACTCAATATCAAACATTGCTCCCTCAACAGCACGTTCAACCGGGATATATGCCAGCATGATATTTTTGCCGATGGTCGGGCCGAAAGCCAGACTTGTGGTGAAGGATCGCCTGCCCAAACTGTCTATCAACGTTTCGCCGGTCTTCTGATCCATGATTGGTGAAGTTCCGACCGGATAACGCGCAATCCCGTCATCATCAATGTTGTCGGTCATGACGAGCGTGCAGAGATAAGCTGGCTGTTTTTCGAGCGCGCGGTGCTCGATGTAGGCTGCCTTGCCATGGAAATCAGCCTCTTTCACTTTCGGGCGGGCAAGATCTGCCTCAAGCAGGTTATACTCGGTCAAAAGATCAGCATTCTGCAGACGCAGGCTTTTTTCCATGCGTCGCGTATTGGCATAGGTCTCGACACCGAATGCCATGACACCTTCTGCGCGAATGGCATCCCAGACAGCCAGAGCCTCTTCATACTTCATATGAAGTTCCCATCCCTGTTCGCCAACATAGGAGATGCGGAAAGCCATGACATTCACACCTGCAATGCGGATGGTCTTGATAGCCGCAAACGGGAATTTCTCAAGGCTGAGACCATCCGGATCTTCAACCACCTTTTGCAGGGTTGCCCTCGCATTGGGGCCCCAAACACCGATGGTAACGTACTTTGTCGATACGTTTTCAATGGTAACGTCATAACCCAAATCCTCGGCCATGCGCTTCATGTAAACCAAGTCGCGGTTGCCTGCATCGGCGCCATCAACAAAACGGTAGCGGTCTGCCATGCGGAAGACCGTAAAATCGGCCCGTACCATGCCATTGCTGTCAAGGAAATGAGTATAGATGCCTTTGCCGATCATATTGTCGCCGCCAACCTTGGCAACGCATAGATATTCCATGAATGCCTCATGGTCAGGGCCTGAAATATCCACCATTGCAAAATGCGACAGGTTTACCTTGCCGACATTCTCGCTCATTTCCAGGTGTTCGGCATTGGAGACACGCCAGAAGTGACGATTGTCCCATTCGGCCTTGCGAACAGGAACGCGATCACCAAATTTTTCCAGCAGATGCTCGTTGGCGGCATAGCCGTGGGCACGCTCCCAGCCGCCCAATTCCATGAAATAGGCGCCAAGCTCCTTTTCGCGCTCATAAAACGGGCTGTGATTGACATTGCGCCCCTTGGAGAACGGCTCACGCGGATGCACTGCCGGATTATAGATTTTCATCGCAGTTTCAGTGCAGCGGTCATGGATGTATTGCTCGTTCAACTGGTGCGGATAAAACCGCGCATAGTCGATTCTGTTGTGGTCGATTTGCGTGCGCCCATCGGTCATCCAGTCAGCAATCAGCTTGCCCATACCGGGGCCATCCTTGACCCAGATAGCAACCGCATACCAAAGACCACGCACTTTCTGGCTCTCGCCCATGGACGGTCCGCCATCCGTCGTCACCTGCAGCAGACCATTAAACGAATGGCCCTCATTGTAGCCAAGTTCGCCAAGGATAGGTGTCAGCTCCATTGCCCGCTCCAGCGGCTCCATGATCTGCTCGATCGGCAGGTCGCGCTGGGATGGAGAAAGGCGCGACTCGTGTTTTTCGAGAATATCGCGCGGATGGCAAAGGCGCGGATTGGTTTCCTCGTAATAGCCCCATTCGATCTGCCCGCCTTCCGGCGTTGTCGGATCGCCAGTATCTCGCATATAAGCCGAATTGCCCTGATCACGCAGCAATGGAAAGCCGATGTCTTTCCCGGTTCCAGCAAATTCATTGTATGGGCCGAAGAATGTCAGCGGGTGATCAACCGGCATAACAGGCAAATCCTCACCTGCCATATCCGCGATCAATCTACCCCAAAGGCCTGCACAAACAACCACATGATCTGCCATGATCGTGCCGCGGTGGGTTTCAACACCTTTGATCCTTCCGTCCTCTATAATCAGCCTTGTGGCAGGCGTGTTGGCGAACGATTTCAACTTGCCGCTTTTCTCTGCCTGATCGACTAGAATGCCGGCAACCGTCTGCGAACGTGGCTTGACGAGTCCTGCATCAGGGTCCCACAAAGCGCCGTCAATCACATCTTCTTCCAGCAGAGGAAATTTTGCTTTTGCTTCGGCAGCACTGATCATGTGCGCCCGTGTGCCAAACGCCTTTGCAGAAGCCGCCTTGCGCAGCAATTCCGCCATGCGCCCCGTGTCGCCCTTGCGAACAACTTCAAGACCGCCCACCCTTGCGTAGTGGCCCATCTTGTCAAAGAAATCGATAGAATAAAGCGTTGTCCAGACTGACAGAAAATCATGGCTGGTCGTGTAGCAGAAGTCCGAAGCATGTGAAGTCGAACCGATATCGGTCGGAATAGCCGATTTGTCGATACCGACAATATCATCCCACCCGCGCTCGACCAGATGATGGGCGACAGACGCGCCGACTATACCGCCAAGACCGATGATGACGACTTTGGCACGGGTAGGAAATTTGGACATGAAACGACGCTCCGCATTGGGCTGACAAACAAAACATTTCAGCACTTATCGGAAATCACAAGCAAAATCGTTGTTCTAGGGACGACAGGTCAATGTCGGGCATTCATTTGTCGAAAAATGCCACATGCCCGATACCGAAGCTGATCTTGAAACCGCCAATCATTACTTGCACGTGTTCATTTCCGTCAAGAGTTCCAAATACAGGTTCCGTGCCTGCTTTGCCTGTTTTGGGATCAGGTATGGTGTTGCGCGGGCGCACATTTGCCCAGCGTTCGCTTATGGGTGCTCCGGCAAGCGACGGGCTCAGCGCCACTGCATGCTTGTAAAATTCCATGTCTGACGGTTCAAAATGGCGCACGGATGCCTCGACCAGCTTTGCAGCCATCGGATCGTCCATGGTCAGGTCTCCGACAAAACTTTCACTCGAGAGCGACAGCCCCGCCGAAATGCTGTGACTGGCAAGCGACGTCATTTCGGTGAATTGCGGCAGGGGGCCGTCAAAATATTTTGGCCTGTTTTGCGCGGGTTCAACCGAGGCTGGAAGCTCGGGATGATCAGCGCCCGAAGCATGTTCAGAAACTCTTTCATCCGTATCGGGCTGAAAGCTTCCAAGCCCGAGCGGCAGCCAATTGTCAACGCTGGTGGAGCCAATCGCAACCTTGTTTCCAGAATGCGGTACAACATAAGAACCATTGTCGTAAACAATCGGCAATTGGTCATCGTGTGCATGATCCAGCAGTACCGCCTGCCCTTTGACGCCTCGGCCGGTCAATATTTGGCTGTTGATCTTGGCCCCGGCCTTGGCCAGCAAGCCATAGGCTTCCCAGCCATTGGCAACCACCAGCCGCCCGCCAGATATGATTTCCCCCGAGGTAAGCTGGACGCTGACGCCATTCTGGCCTTCAACAAATGAAATAACCTCTGCGCCTTCCATAATTTCGCCGTGTCGGCCTTTGGAGCGCACATAGGTAGCCAATGCCTCTAGATAGACTCGTGGATTTACGCGGGCAGACAAGGTGTCAAAAGTCGCACCAAATTTTGCAAGACCAGGATTGAGCCAAGGTGCCCCATCGGGCGCAACAAATTCCGGCTTGTTCAAATCCTCCGGCGAGATAAGTTGCATTTTGAATGCCTGTTTGCCGGCTTTGTCCACCCAATTGGCTTTTGCGCCGGCAATCCGGCTTTGCGCATGGGTAAGCATTTTTTCGTGCGTGAGCGGCATCAAACGTCCGCAACGTCGATAGCCGCAATCATGCCCCGTGTCAGTTTCCAGTTCGCCTATGGCATCGGCAAGTGAGGCAAGCGCATCAAACTGAAATTGCTTCTTGGCGTTCCAGTTGTCCGGCATATGTGGCATCAGCGCGCCTAAAAAACCACCTGATGCACCCGCGCCCACGCTACGCTTTTCGACCACAAGAACACGCTCACCACGCTTGAGGGCATGGCGCGCAGCCCACAAACCGAATATACCAGCGCCGATGACAATAACATCGGGTTGATCGGACTTTGGCGTATTCCGGCTGGAATTGCCTGTGTTTTTATTTTCGACCTGCTGAATCATTCTGTTAATATGGGGCGACAATTGACTGAAAGCAAATGCACTTCCCCCGCTGCTCTGGAATGGGTCGATGATACGATACCGCGCTCGCTCCGGTTTGGTGACACATACTATTCAAAGTCGGACGGATTTGCGGAGACGGCTTTTGTTTTCATCAACGGAAACCGGTTGAACGAACGTCTGCCACAGGCAGGGCATTTCACCATCGGCGAACTCGGTTTTGGTACAGGCCTGAATTTCCTGACCCTTTGGCGCTTGTGGCGTGAAATTGCACCTCTGGACAGTAAACTGGATTTTGTTTCCTTCGAGCTTTACCCGTTACCCAAAGAAGACATGATAAAAGCGCTGTCGCGTTGGCCGCAACTGGCTGAAGACGCGAACAGATTGCTGGAATCCTGGGAGCCTGAGTTTGAGTTTTTCCACTTCGAGGACAATAACATTTCCCTCACCGTGTTTTTCAGCGATGCCAACACAAGGCTGCCGCAACTGCAAATCAAAGCGGATGCCTGGTTTCTTGACGGCTTTTCCCCGGCCAAAAATCCCGAATTGTGGAACAGCGACCTGATGAAAACAGTTCATGACAAGACTACACAAGGCGGCACTTTCGCCACCTACACAAGCGCGGGCTGGGTTCGCAGAAATCTCGAGGCGGCGGGTTTCAACGTTGAGCGCATCAAGGGGCATGCCGGAAAGAGACAGATGAGCATTGGAAACAAACCATTTGACGAATAGAACCTTTGGGGGCATCGTAACGCAGCACAATCAATTGGCGAGCAATATGATGATACAAGATCCGACACGTCTAAGTTCAGAACAAGTCAGGTATGTCAAGAAAGTCGCCTATCGCTTTACTTGGATAATAGTCATTTGTATCGGAAGCACATTTTCAGTCTTGCTTCGCCAAGGTTGGCATATTGCTCCGGAGGTCTCGATTGTATTGCTGATCAGCGTGGCAATTTTCTTTGCAGTCGTCGCCACTGTTGCAATAGTTCCCTGGCACAACACGCCCGCATGGCTGGCTGGAAGACTTACTGCATCCCTTTTAGTGACAATCCCTTTCAGCTTGTTCGAGAGCCTCAAGGCTGATTCCATGGATGGGCTTTTTGGAGGTTATTTGGCTAGCATTCCAATTGTCTTTGTATTGATGCTCCTGTTTGTTCCCCGCAATCCAGTGGAGGACGCTTTCGGATTTCGTAACAGGATCGATAAATGGATCGGTTGGCGAAAATGATCTGTGAACCATCTTCCAGCTGAATACGTTTTTGGATTTCCTTTGACGTCCGCTCTGCTAAAGATTGCGGATGAACAAATACCTTGATCCGATCTGGTGGCAGGACACCGGAAATGCCGTACTGACCGAGTTGATCGGCTGGCTCACCTCGCCACAATTTTATGCACAGATTGGCGCGATTTTCGGCTGCATATTTGCGGCGTGGTTTCTCGGCAGATTGCTGAAGCAAAAAGTCAGCTGGTTCGTGGCACCACCGGAAGACGGCGCAAAATGGTTGAAGTTCAGGCAATATGTCTTTGCACTGTCGGATTTGCTGTTTCCGTTCTTGTGCTATGTCTTGTTGGGATTTGCCGTCGACATCGTGCAATCGGCAGTGGGCGCATCCTGGCTTGTCAAACTTGCCCGCGGCGCATCCGTCATCTTTCTTTTGTACAGCGCGATCAACCGCTTCATCACCAATCCGATGTTGCGGACGGCCCTGCTCTATATCGGCATACCCGTCGCCACCCTTCAGGTCTTTGAATATCTCGATGAGGCAACCGCCTTTCTGGACAGCATCTCCATGCAGGCGGGCAATATCCGTATTTCGCTATATTTCCTGATCAAGGCGGCAATTGCCGGAAGTTTCTTTTTCTGGCTGGGATCAATCTCAAACCGATCCGGGCAAAATGCCATCCGCAGCCAGGATGCGCTCGACCGACCTACGCAGGAGCTATTTGCAAAACTGTTCCAGATCGCCTTGTTCGCCGGAATATTTGTCCTCCTTCTTCAGGTGCTCGGGCTGGACCTGACGGCCCTCGCGGTCATTGGCGGCGCCATCGGTGTTGGTATCGGTTTTGGCCTGCAGCAGATCGCTTCCAATTTTATTTCGGGCATAATCCTTTTGGTCGAACGCACCATTCACGTGGGGGACTATATCGAACTTGAAGACGGCCGCTCCGGAACCCTCAGCGAATTGAACATGCGCTCAGCGACGCTCGAAACCTATGACGGCAAGGAAATCATGGTGCCGAATGAAAAATTCATCACTACCACCTTTGTAAACTGGACCAGGGACGATCCTCGCCAGCGTTACGAGATCGAGTTCTCAGTCGCGTACGACACTGACATCCGCAAGATACCGGACCTTATGATTGCAGCAGTGGCCAAGCACCCGCTTGTGCTGAGCGAGCCGGAACGCCCCGATTGCGAATTGCGCGGCTTTGGCGATAGCGGCATCAATTTTGCCGTCGAATTCTGGATTGAAGGAATTGATGACGGGAAAAATAAGGTGAAATCCGATTTGCTGTTCATCGTTTGGGAAACATTGCGGGACAATGCAATTACAATCCCGTATCCGCAGCGCGAAATTCGGATCATCGAAGATCATCCGAAGCTGGGCATCAAGAAAATCAAACCTGCCTGATTTATAAAGTTCGATCAGACGTTTTCGCCCGTTGCTGCGCCGGTCCATCCTGTCCACAAGAGCAGTGCAAAGAGGATCAGGCACAGGAACGAAAACACGAGCGCAAAAAATCCGGAATAGGCCAGTATTCCGGTATCAGCCAGCGCCAGCGTCTTGTTTTGATAATCCATCAGGCTGAACGCAATTGCCAAAAACAAGGCACCAAGCCAGACCCTGATCATGATTGCAGAACGCTCAAGCGCACGCATCCTTTTGGCAAATATACAGTACCAGAAATAGACAAGGCTGCAGACAGCAAAAACCACGACAACACCAAAAAACGGAGCGACCGCAACGGTCATCCATTCCATTTCATGACTAAGCCAACGGATCGAAACCAAAAGCCCGCCAACAATGACAGAAAGAAGAGCCAGCATTTTCGCGCCGGTACGAAATTCTGCCCTGGTTATTGTTCCCTCCGAAGTCCGGATCAGTTCACGCATTTCAGTTTCCAAAATTTGACAGGGATACGATACCTGTTCGAGTTGATCCGGGCCTGTCTCCATCTGAAGCAATGCCAAGGAGTAAACTCAAGGATTTTTACAATGTGTCAGGCTGAACATCAGCTATTGAAGCACAAAAGAAAGAAGCGCAAGTGGCTTTCACTTGCGCTTCAGTCCTCCCATGAGAAGCTGACTAGCCTCCCAGCATTCAATTGCATCATACCCCTAGCGTGGCTTTTTTCCAAATACTTTTATGTATTCGGCCTCACCGCCCTTGGCGAGTGCCTTGGCCTGCTTTTGCCACTCATCGCGCTCAATGCGGCCTTTGAATTTGAGGTATCCATCCACCCACTCCCGCTCGGCCTTTTTCCAACTGGCAATCTGGCTGAACTGATAAATTCCAAGCCCGTTCAAGACCCCTTCAAGCTTCGGCCCGACACCCGCGATCATCTTCAGATCATCCGGTTTGGCCGGTTTCCTGATCGCAGTCGGACGCCCGTCTGTTGCAGCTTTTACAACTGGCGATTTGGTAGCCGATGCCTTGAGCTTTGCTTTTTCCAGGGGCGCTGCCATCATAGCTTTGGCCGCTGCCTTGCTTGTTGTACCAGCCTTTGCGTCAACCGGTTTACGCGGCTTTGCTCTGTTTGAAGTCGCCATCTGGGCAAGTGCAACAGGTTCGTTCGGCTTTGCCTTTGCCTTGGGCGCGGTGTTGCGCTGTGTAATCACCGGCTCCATCTCAGCGAGTACTGCATCGTCAAGATGGCACTTGCTCCAGTTCTCGGGCGCAATCTCTTTCATCACCGGGACTTCCGTTTCGCAACGGTTGCCCGGCACACGCGATTTCCAGCGGCAGCGGGTCTGGAACGGGCATCCCGGCGGTGGATTGACCGCAGATGGAATATCGCCTTCCAGAACAACATGTTTCTTCTCAATCGAGGTGTCGGCAATGGGAACCGCCGAGAGCAGTGCCTCCGTATAAGGATGGTATGGTGGCGCGAAAACCGCATCAGTCGGCCCCTGCTCGACCACATGCCCCAGATACATCACCATGATCCGGTCTGACAAATATCGCACGATTGACAAATCATGACTGATAAACAGCATGGTCGTCTTGTTGTCGCGCTGGATTTCCATCAGCAAATCCGTCACAGCTGCCTGAACTGACACATCAAGAGCTGATACCGGTTCGTCGGCTACAACAATTTTCGGATTACCTGCAAATGCACGGGCAATCCCAACCCGCTGCTTTTGACCACCGGACAATTGGCGCGGCATCCGCTTCGCGAATGCCCTTGGCAATTTAACGAGATCCAGCAATTTCAACATGCGTTCTTCACGGTCGGCATCACTGTTGCCGATATTGAATTTTTCAAGTGCCCTGATGATCTGTTTGCCGACCAGATGTGAAGGATTGAGCGTATCAAACGGATTTTGGAAAACCATCTGGATTTTTGACACAGTGGCAGCTCCGCGATCCTGGATCGCAGTACCCTGGATTTCCAGATTGCCCATCAGCACTTTACCACTTGTTGCTGTTTCCAGCCCCATCAACACTTTCGCCAATGTGGATTTTCCGCAACCAGATTCACCGACAATCGCCAGCGTTTCAGCTTCACGTGTTTCAAAGCTCACTGTTTCGTTGGCTTTGACCACACGTGATTCGCCGCCGCCAAACAGGGCGTTTGCTGCCACTTCATAATATTTTTTGAGATTGTCGACCTTGAGCACAACATCGCCAATTTCCGCTTTCCTGCCCGTTGCGCTGGCAACAACCTTCGCATTCCAGTCAATTTCCTCGATCCGCAGACAGCGGCTGTTATGACGCTCATTTTTGCCAATCGTCGCCATTTTGATATCTTGCGCATCGCATCGCCCGGCAACAAAATAATCACATCTCGGGCCGAAGTTGCACCCCGGCGGACGTTCATGCGGCAACGGAAAGTTGCCGGGAATTGCAACCAGCGGCCGCAGATTCTTGTCTGCTCCAGGAAGCGGGATAGAGCGGAAAAGCGCCTGCGTATAGGGATGGCGCATTTCGTCAAACACATCGCCAATCGTTCCGGTCTCAACAGCTTCGCCGGAATACATCACACATATCCGGTCACAAGTCTCGAGAATGAGACCCAGATTGTGGGAGATGAACAGCATTGATGTGCCGTATTTCTTGCCAAGTTCCTTGACGAGTTGAACAATGCCGGCTTCAACCGTCACATCAAGTGCTGTCGTCGGCTCATCAAGGATCAACAGGCTCGGCTTGGCCATCAATGCCATTGCGATGACAATACGTTGCTGCTGGCCACCCGAAAGCTGATGCGGATAGGATTTGAGAATGCGTTCCGGGTCCGGCAATCGCACGGATGTCACCACATCGAGGGCCATGGCGTAGGCTTCCTTCTTGCCAACACCGCTATGGATCATCGGTACTTCCATCAGCTGCTGACCGATTTTCATGGCCGGATTGAGCGAAGCCATAGGCTCCTGATAGATCATGGCGATTTCCGAACCGCGGACAGACTGCAATTCCTCCTCGCTCATTTCGGCCATGTCGCGGCCCTTGAACTTGATCTTGCCCCCTACTATGGCACCATTGCCCCCGAGATAGCGCATCACGCCGAGGGCAACTGTGGACTTGCCACAGCCTGATTCCCCGACCAGTCCCATGGCTTCGCCTGGCATTACCTTGCAGGAAAAATCCATGACAGCAGGAATTTCGCCTGCTCTGGTAAAAAACGAAATATTGAGATCTTCAATCTCAAGGATCGGCGTTTGGTCTTTCATGTCTACCATTTTCGCTTCCTCAATCTCTCAACGATTCTTCACGCAGCGCGTCAGCCAAAAGGTTGAGCCCAAGCACAAGGCTCATTAAGGCCAATGCAGGCGCTACACCCTGCCAGTAATAAAGTCTGAGCTGCGCCACCTGGCTGCCATCCTTGATCGTAGTGCCCCAGTCAGGGCTTTCCGGCCCCATGCCTAGGCCGAAAAATCCAAGAGTCCCAAGCAGAATGGTAGTATAGCCAATGCGCAAACAGGCATCGACAATCAACGGGCCGCGGGCATTGGGCAGCAACTCCCAAAGCATGATGTACCAGGGGGTTTCACCGCGCGTCTGGGCTGCCGCGACATAGTCCCTCGTCTGGATGTCGAGCGTCAGGCCGCGCACGATCCTGAATACCCCCGGTGCCGAGGCAAAGACGACAGCAATGAAAATATTCAGCTCGTTGGGATCGACACCGAATATGTTGAATATCCTCCAGTTGAGAAGAGAGCCTATCCACGTTAACCCTGCATCATTCAATTTGGCGATAAAGGTTGAAGTCGACATCAGGTTCATCCAGATCCAGCCACCTGCAATCACGGTTGCGGCAAGATAAGGGACCAACTTGTCATTACGCCCGTAAAACCGGGTATAGAACAAGACAAAGAAGAAAAGGGTCGGGAAAACAAACAGCCCGCCACCCAGAGCATAAGGCAACCATGTTTCCATTATTCCTGGCGTAACCAGCAGGTAAAACAACAGGATCACCGGAAAGGCCAAAACCAGATTGGCGAAAAACGACAGAATGGAATCTATCCGTCCACCGAAATATCCGGCCGGCAGACCAAGCGTTATCCCGACAAGAAAGGCAATCATCGTTGCTGCCGGCGCAATGGTCAAAACAATTCTCGCCCCATAAACCACGCGGCTGAACACATCACGGGCAAGCAGATCACCGCCAAACAAAAACACCATCCCGGTATCGGGATTGATGGAACCGGGCACAGCGTTTTGCATGATTGATACCTGCACACGCGGATCAAGTGGCGCGATGACATCTGCAAAAATGGCCGTAAATACCCAGAACAGGCAAAGAATTACGCCCAGGATACCCACATTGGAATTGAACAGGCGTCCAAATATTCCAAGCTGTTTCTTGAAAAAGTAAATCACCACAAAAACGGCCGCCAGACACAGCCACACCGGCCAGAAACTGGAAGCAAATCCTGTGATTATACCGAATGCACCAACATTTTCCATCATACGCCCCTTATGACACCCTGATTCTCGGATTGAGGAAAGCATATCCGATATCGGAAATAAGCTGCGTTACGAGAACAATGATCACCGATACAATCCCGCAAGCCAGAACCAGATCAATATCATTGTTTGAGGCCGCATTGACCAAAAGCCAGCCAAATCCCTTGTAAGAGAAAATGTTCTCAACGACGACGACCCCCGTCAACAACCAGGGAAACTGCAGCATGATAACCGTAAAAGGCGCAATCAATGCGTTGCGCAGGGCATGTTTCAAAACAACCTGGCGAAACCCCATCCCTTTCAAACGAGCCGTTCGAATATACTGTGACGTCATCACTTCGGCCATGGATGCCCTTGTCATGCGGGCAATGTAGCCAACGCCATATACCGCCATTGTCATCACTGGCAGCGTGAAATTGTAAAACGAAATTCCGCGCGTCATGGCAGATGCTGCCGAACCGTTCAGCCAACCAAGACCCGAGGCAAAAAGCGCGGTGAAAAGGATGGCGGACACATATTCAGGCGTCGCACTGGTAACGATGGAAACAGAGGAAATCGAGCGGTCCGTCCGTGACCCTTCACGCATCCCGGCCAGTACGCCGAGGATAAGGGCGACCGGTATCATGACGATCATCACCCAAAACATCAAAATCCCGGTTGCCTTCAATGCCTGCGGCAAACGGTTGGAAACCTTGTCGCGGAATGCGGTTGAACAGCCAAAATCTCCCTGGATTACACCGGAGACAGTAGCAACGCTGGGCTCATCACAATATCTGAATCGCGGAACCATTTGTCCTGTGGCAGGGTCAACAACAGGCTGTTTGGCAACCAGACCAATCCAGCGGCCATAGCGAACGAAGAAATTGTCCCTGAAACCATTGCGCTGAAGCCAGTTTTCCTTGTCAGCGTCGGTGACGCGCATTTCAGTCTGGGTAACAGCCAGCTTCTTCAAATTTGGTTCGAGATTCACAAAATAGAAAACAACGAAACTGAGGCAGAGCATTGTGAGCGCCATGACATAAAGGCGACCCGCTAAAAATCGGAGCATCACTCCCTCCCCTTCAAATACAGATTATCTGCCGCAACCCGGCCTTGATTCTGTTTACAGCGCCGGTCTGCGCCAGCTTGCTGTCAGGTAGTTTTGAACAGTATCCCCGTCTGGCAATCCGTCGTCATCGGCGAGGATAAATCATGTGACCAGAAAAATACCGTGAAGTAGGGGCGGTGAACCTGTGTCCACCGCCTCTTTTATTCAGGTTATTTATCAAGCCAGATGCGATCACTATGGATCTCGTAGGTCTGGTGCTTTTCAAAGCCCATGACATACGGCTGCGTATGGCGATAAAGTGCACGCCAGAAGGACTGGATAATAACACCGGAATCCTGAAGGATCGATTCAACATCCTTCATGACTTCCTTACGCTTTGTAGCGTCAGCAATCGCGAGCGCAGAACCCAACGCCTTGTCAAAATCAGGATTGGAATAGGCTGTCTCGTTCCATGCTTCGCCTGAGCGGTAAGCAAGTGCCAGCACCTGAACGCCCAACGGACGCATGTTCCACTCTGTGGTTGAGAATGGATACTTTGTCCAATCAGCCCAGAAAGACGAGCCGGGGATGACTGTGCGTTTGACATTCATGCCTGCGGCACGCATTTGCGTTGCAACCACGTCAGCCGGGTTTTTCACATAATCAGCGTCATAGGAAATCAGTTCGAGTTCCATGTCGCCAACACCTGATTTGGCATGCAGTTCTTTTGCCTTTTCTACGTCCTGGCCAAGTTTTGGCAGTTCGTAATATTCAGGATGGATCGGGCAGACATGGTGGTTTTCGGCCACTGAGCCAGCATCGTTATAGCCGAGTTTGAGAACTGTTGCGTTGTCAACCGAACGCTGGATCGCATTGCGCAAATCCTTGTTGTCATATGGCTTCTGACTTGTGTTCATACGCAATACAACGGTGGCAGCGGTAATGACTTCAGTTCTCTTCAAGTCCATGCTGTCAAGCAGCGCAACAGTTTCACCTGTTGTCTGGTAATCTGCATCAATCTCGCCTGATTCAAGAGCAGAAACAATCGCATTGGTTTCCGCGCCGTAGTCGATGAATTCAATACCATCGAGGAATGGATCGCCTTTCCACCAGGTGAAACCTTCACGCCGTTTGACGACTGCGCGCTTGCCAACTTCATATTCGACGATTTCCATTGGGCCGGTACCGGGCATTTTCAGTGTATCAGGATTTGCGTCGAAGCCGCGATGGACAACAAGCGCCGGATAATCGGCCATGCCTGGAATAATCGTGATATCTGACTGGTTGCATTTCAGCTTAACGGTAAAATCATCTACCTTTGTGATTGCGCCATCAGCAGCCTTCTTGGTATCGGCATTCACCAGCGCACTCATGCGGCCAGCCATCGAATTGCCTTCAGCAGCAGAATCGCACCAGCGGTTAAGGTTGAAAATGATGTCATCGGCGTTGAAGTCGTCACCGTTCGACCATTTTACGCCCTTGCGAACATTGAGAGTGTACTCGGTGGCGTCTTCATTAACTTCCCAGCTTTCGATCAAATGTCCCTCGAAAGTGAAATCATGGGTGTAGCGAACCATGTAGTCGTTGCACTGGCGGGTTACGTTCGCCATTTCCGACCAGTCATAGGTGCGTGGATCCTTGGCTTCCTTGATGATCATTTGCATTTTCAGCACGCCGCCGGACTTGGCGTGGGAAGCGGCCTGGGCAGAAGAAGGCAGGGCAGCGCCAATTGCGCTGTAAGCGGCGGCAGTGGTCAGGCCAAGCGCAGAGGCCATTGCCAGAAATTCTCGCCGGTCTAGGCTGCCTTCTTTGTGTTCGCAAACCAACTGCTCAATGTGTTTGTGCGCTGGTTTATTGTTGATTGTGGATAGCGTGCTGGTCATTCATAAACCTCCAGATGACGATGTCAAAACGCTGTGTTTGCTGTCCTCCCGAACTAAACACGGCTTTAGTACTATTGCGCCTGTATTCATTCCCAATTTGCATAAACTGGACAAAATAGATCGCAAAGCGGCTACTCAGTTAAAGCGCGTTTTCACCCTGGAAACGCCCTTTGCCACTCTATCGCAACATATTGTAGGGGGTACGTCAACTGATAGACCCCTAATTCATCGTATGTTTCAGGAAATTGACGCAATGCTCGAATATCTTGTCGCATTTGTTTCAGATTAGGTATCTTTTCAGGATCATCTTCGCGCACAGTCAACCTGGATCAGATAAAAACAGACTTATTATTTACTTGTCCGAGTCATTGTTATCGCGCTACCAACAATACAATTTTTCAGGATCCGGGTTGTCGTAATGGATACAGAGCAGCCGTCTATAACCATGACATTTCTTTTGATTGAGCAGTTTTCGGCCATGTGCCTCATGGCTGCTGTCGAAAGCTTGAGAAGCGCCAACTACATAACGGGTGAAAAACGCTTTGTCTGGCGAATGGTAAGCCATGACGGAGAAAGCGTGAAGGCTTCAAACGGCATGAAAATGGAAGTTGACGGCAAACTCAACGCAGATTTCCCGACCGATTATTTTTTTGTTGTTGCAAGTTTGGAACTGGACCCGCCTTATCGCTCAAAAATGACCCCGCAAATGGTCAAGATGGCCAGAGGCGGGGTAAAAATTGGAGCCCTTTCACTCGGCACTTGGATCCTTGCAAAAGCAGGACTTTTGAACGAAGCCCGATGCACAATCCATTGGGAGGGCTTGCCCGCCTTTCGCGAAACATTTCCTGATATCGACATCGTCAATGATCTCTACGTCATCGACCATAACCGGTATACCGCATCAGGCGGACTTTCGAGCATGGAGCTCATGCTCGACATCATTAGCCATGTCTATACGCCCGAACTGGCGCTGAAAATTGCCAACAACTTTCAACTCGACCGGATCAGGAACTCAACGTCACACCAGCGATCCGGCAGCATCAGCCGCATGGACACCATGCCACCAGGAATTCAGACCGCTGTCGAACTCATGCTTGCAAATCTGGAGACACCGCTGGGAAATGCGCAGATAGCAAAGCAGATCAATACCAGTGTACGTAATCTGGAAAGAACCTTTCAGCGAAAACTCGGAGTTTCACCAGCACGCTATTATCTGTCACGGCGCCTCGAAAAAGCCCGCGAACTGCTGCTTCATACCAATATGTCAACGCTCGATATCGCTTTGCAGTGCGGCTTCTCATCGAGTTCGTATTTTGCCAGATGCTTTCTGCGCGAATTCAAAATTCGCCCGTCAGATTTGCGAAAGCAGTCCTGAAGCACTTATTCCGGCTTGCTGGCGATATAGGAGGGGCGCTCGGAAAAACGCTTGAACCAGCGGGCCAGCCCCTTGCGGTTTTTGCGCCATTTCAAATCGGGGTAGCGGTATTCAAGATAACCAAGTGCCGCAGCAACTGCAATCGACCCCATATTTGGCGTGCGTCCCAGGACCTTGAGCCACTTCTCTTCCAATTGATCTAGAGCCGCATTGACCTTGCCCATTTGCCCATCGGACCATGGTTTCCAACGAAACTCTTCCGGGCGAAGTGCTGTTTCATAACGGTTGTTTACCGCAGCATCCATAATTGCGTCGCCAAGCGCTTCAAGTGTCATGACCTCAAACCGTTTCGGCCCGGACCGCGGCGTCAGTTTTTTGCCGTCATGAATTGAATCAAGATAGGCACAGATGACCCGGCTGTCAAAAAGTACAGCACCATCATCAAGGACCATCGTTGGAATTTTACCCGAGGGATTGGAAGCCATGATCCGCTTGTCCGGATTAACAACGCTGGCCGCGGCATCAAGAATTTCAATTCTGTCAGCCAGATCACGCTCATGCGCAACAATCATGCATTTTCGAACAAAGGGGGATGCGGGGGAATACCAGAGTTTCATAAGCATGTTTTCCGTGAAATGTTCAAAAGAGACGACAATTCTCGCCAATAGGTCAGATTCCTTCCCGGCAAACAAGCCTAGGAGATCAATTTCACCAAAAACATATCTTAAAAAAAACAGGTAAGTCCCTGCAACCGCAAGTGCACAAAGAATCCCTCGTTCGAGAAACTCTCGGGGTGTGGGTTAAACAGCCCTGCGCACCTGCGGCCTGACCGGGTGGTGTGGGTAGGGGTCCCGGTCAATTTCGTACAATAGCTAAACTTTGTTTCAGCAGACCTAAGCCGTTTGTTTGAAGTTTAAAAAATTATACAACCTGAAAGAAACCATAACATAACAGATTGGCTAAAAAGCGACATAGGCAGGACCTCGATCAGTTCCTCGGCACCCCTGCCCCGCCAAGCATCCCGACAATTCTGGCTCTTGTTTCAGGCGTCTTTGCAAGGCGAATGAAAGCTTCCCGCTCACGTGCATACATGGCCTTTTCGCTCAACCTCCCTTTCGCCGCATCCGGCAAGGTATCGTGACCTCCCGTTACGATCCAGGCAATCTGGCTCGCGACTGTAACATCATGGGGGAAAAACCACCCCTTGGCTTTGCCTTTTTCAAGAAAGGCGACCATTTCATCATACGCCTTCGCGCCTGCCAGTTTGAATTGCGGCTTTTGCCTCGGCTTGTAATTACGGCCAAGTTTTCTGATCTCTTTACATGCCGCTTCCACAAGACGGTCGCGGTTCATGACCTGGGTGTCGCGTTTCGGCTCGAAATATGCCAGCCTGGCTGACAAATCCGGGGAGCTTCCTGTCTGGCCATAGCCAATCTGGTTGAACATATTCCAGGCAGCCTTTTCCCAGTCTCCAGTTCGTTGATACCAGCGCCAGTAGGTTTCCTTGACGCCTCCGCCCGCAGGTACGACGCCAACCAAAGCTTCAACCAGCCCCATGACACTGTTGGCATGGGCCACTACATGGTCACAATGGGCAAGAACCTCAAACCCGCCGCCAATTGACAGTCCCGAAGGCGCACCCACCACCGGTGCATCACAATAGAGCATCGCTTCGACCGCCTTCTGGAAATCATGCAGAAACTTGTCCATTCCGGCCCAATCGCCTGCATCAATAAACTGAAGAAACCGTTCCAGATTGACCCCGGCAGAAAAATGCTGGCCGTCATTGTGAACGATTATTCCAACCCCCGGATCTTTTGCTGCCGCACGAACAGTCTTCATCGAATCTGCGTTGAGCGCGTTGGCTTTGGAGTGAAACTCGACAAGCCTCTCGCCGCCCTCAAGATGATACAAGCTTGCGGAACTGTTTTGTTTCACTGGCTTCAACGTGCGTCGCATCATGTGAAAACGCACGACCCCCTTGGGCAGCTTTACAGCCCGGTACTTGCCATTGCCATGCCGTACCTTCAGCACCTTGCCATCCACTTTGTAAAAGGCCTCGTTCCTGTCAGCTGTTTCGCGCAAAAACTCCGGAACGTAAAATCCGTCGGCCTCCAGCCGGGCAGCAAATACAGCCGATCCGATTTCATCAATCAGCTCGAACGGTCCCTTGATCCAGTTATAACCCAGTTTCATTGCATCATCGATATCCTGTGGCGATTGGGTCACTTCAGGGATCAGACTTGCTGAATACATAAGAATGCGCGCAAGAACCCGCCAGGCAAATTCGCCGAGTTGTCCACTGTCTTTCAACAATGCCTTGACGCCATGTTTCTCACCATCGAGCGCCAATTGGGGAATTTCCTTCACCCTTGCCCGCCACTTGCCGGTTTTCAGGTCAAGCGCCTTTTCCTCGCCTTTGATGGTCGCGTAAAATCCGCCTTTGCCCTTTTTTCCGGTAAATCCTTTTTCAATTTGTGCATTGATCAGGGCACTCTCAGCTCCAACCTCATGGAACGGATCACCTTGCGGCAATATTGATCGCAATGAGCGAACAACATCCG
>JBGSTD010000012.1:0-2495 GCA_041736675.1 Salaquimonas sp. | reverse complement strand
CCAGACTTCGATTTGCAAAGTTCTGACAAAAGCCTGCGGCGGCTGTGAAGGACTAACATCGATCAGCGCCTTGCCTGATGCCAACCTGTATAGTTTCAGGGCTTAAGGTGATGATCTCGACTGAAAGAACGCGAAATGTATACTGAAACGCCAATTGTCCCATGGTCAAACTATCCTTGAAGGCAGTTCCAGGACGCGCCTCGTGCGAGACGCGATTACCAAAACATGAAGCTCACACCATTTTACGTTGACCTTAAAAACGGCAAACCCGTTCTCGTTAGAGAGGTAGGGCCAAGCGACCGTATTCTTCTGCAAACCGGATTCGAGCATTTGTCAGAGGAATCCCGGTATTTTCGCTTCCTAATGGCTCGCAAGAAGCTGACCGATACAGAATTGGACGGTTTGACCGCCTCCAATGAAATGAATCATGTGGCAGTTGGTGCGCTTTTTGAAGGCGCCGCCGGTCCTGAGGCGGCTGGAATTGCGCGCTACATATGTCTCTCGGATGACAACCAAACTGCCGAGATTGCAGTCACCATATCTGATCGTTTTCAGCGTCAGGGACTTGGCAGCCTCCTCCTTGGTGCTTTGTCCAAAATTGCTTGGCTGAACGGCATTTCAGAATTCGTTGCCCTTGTTCACAGCCAAAACAGATCAATGCTCGGCCTCTTTGATCAACTCGATAGTACTCGGACATCAGTTGGAGGGGTAGAAGTTGAAATCAAATTTCCTGTTTTTCCCGATTCTGTAAAATATCCAGCAACATCAACTGGCAATGCATTCAGGAAAGTCGACAGACTTGCACTTATTGCTTGAACCATAGTTTAAAATTCTTTCGAAAATTTCAAAATTCGGTGCGCAGGCTTACCTGCATCAGTGCGGGTAAAATGCAACAGTGCAATATCCTACTTAGCTCACCGAATTTAGCGACTTCCCCCCAAATTCGGTTCAGCTAAAAAACGCGGGACATGGTTCCCAACTTCCCCCCCCAGTTCCGCGTGTTTCCCACCTATGGGAACCGTCCACGAAAGGACAACACTATGACACCTGATACCAACAAAACTGCTGAAAAAATGAAAACCGTTAAAGCCGCTTGGGACAAAGCGCCAGCAGGCGCCAAAAAGGATGCTTCCCTGAAGCATTACCAGGCCGCCGAAAAAGCACATACCGCGAAGAACGATGCTGACGCTAACAAGTCACTCGACGCAGCATCAAAAGCACTCGCATAACACCTGACTAACTGGACTGCTGTCCGGCCTGTAAACCGGGCAGCGTTCTCCAGAACGATAATGGCGTCGGTGCCAAACGCCGATCATGCTCCCGCTCAAGAAGCGCGGGCGCTTCAAGGATAAAAACTATGAAATTTGCAAGAACAGTATTCTTAAGTCTCGCAGCGGCTACTTTGATGACGCCCATTGCCTTTGCTCAGACTACCACGCCAACCCCGACGCCAGCTCCCGTTGCTGCAACAACTTCAGCATCCAGCACTGCGATGGAGCGGCCCATGCTGCGTCAGCCAACGATGAAACTCGACGGTTACACAACCATCACAACTGGTGATATTTCTTCTGAAGATCTGACTGGGGCGGAAGCCTATGGGTCGGATGACAAGGATATTGGTAAGGTTGACGGTCTGATACTTGCTGCCGACGGAAAGACGGTCGATCACATTGTATTTGATATCGGCGGCTTTCTCGGAATGGGCGCGCACCAAGTGGCACTAACCCCAACAGAAGTTCAGATCATGCGCAAAGGCACTGGCGACGATATACGCGTTTATGTTGATGCAACGAAAGCCGAACTTAAGGCACAACCCGCATACAAGATGTAGCACCTAATTGCGCTCTGCAGCAAAATAGTTGCGGGGCGCAACAATTCCCTGACCTGGATCTGTCATAGGCATCTGTCGCATCGCGAATGACGAACTAGCAGCAATATATGGCATGCTCATAATTTCCCAATAATCGGAGAACACAAAATGTCCTTGGGTACCATTCTTGTCGTACTACTTATCATCTTTCTTCTGGGCGGTTTCAGCGGCCGCTTTGGAGGCTATGGCTATGGCTTTGGTCATGGCGGGATCGGCGTACTCGGCACGATCCTCATCATCGTTGTAGTGCTGATGTTGCTTGGGCGAATTTGATTTAGTTGAGTGTTTTTCCCCCTGTAAATACCGGAGAGGCCCTCAGTTTTAACAATCAGCAAGGAACAACAAATTGAATCGTAATTTTTTATTGATAATGATCGCCGTGCTTGCGGTCATCGCGACCGTAACAGGGTATCTGTACTATCAGGAAAGCCAAAGCGGCATCGACATCAAGATCAACGAGAATGGGATCACCATCGATGGAAAGTGATCGGGGTAAATGAAGATTTATGGCCCTGGATAACCGGTCAGTCTATTCTATTTCAGCAATGGTCCAACCTGGTCCAGATATACCGGATCAAACTCTGCGAGTTCCACAGCGCGGTCATGATTGAGAAATGTTACATGA
>JBGSTD010000063.1:0-109082 GCA_041736675.1 Salaquimonas sp. | reverse complement strand
TGCCGACGCTGCAGGTTTTACTGAAGTGGTCGAACTGGTGCAGGGACGCTGTTCGATGTGTCATGCCGAAACGCCCGGCTGGGAAGGTCTGCTTCAGGCACCCAAGGGCGTGATCCTCGAAAACAGCCGGCAAGTCGTGCTGCATGCCCGCGAAATTTATATCCAGGCAGGACGCAGCCATGCAATGCCGCCACCCAATGCCTTGAAGTACGGGGTGGAGCTTGCCCGCGAAGAACGGCAGATACTGGTAAAATGGTATGAAGCTGCGGTAAAAGGCTCCTGACAATCACCGGAAATTCCGGCTCGAAACCAACCAATCATGCGACAGGAATAAGATCGTGGTAAAAAAAGACGAAGCTGCACAGGCGATAATCCGCAAGGCTGCCCTTAACTATCACGAATTCCCGCAGCCGGGAAAACTGGAAATCCGCCCTACTAAACCCATGGCAACCCCGCGCGACCTTTCGCGTGCCTATTCCCCCGGTGTTGCCGAAGCCTGTCTGGCGATCAAGGCAAACCCGCTCGACGCCGCAAGATACACGACCAGAGGCAATCTGGTTGCAGTTGTCTCCAACGGAACTGCCGCGCTTGGCCTTGGTAATATCGGCGCGCTGGCTTCCAAACCGATCATGGAAGGCAAGGCTGTCCTTTTCAAGAAATTTGCCAATATCGACTGCTTCGATCTGGAGATCAATGAAACCGACCCTGTAAAATTCGCCGAACATGTGATCGCGCTCGAACCCACCTTTGGCGCGATCAACCTTGAAGACATCAAGGCACCCGATTGCTTCATCGTTGAAAAAATCTGCCAGGAACGCATGGGCATTCCAGTGTTCCATGATGACCAGCACGGCACGGCAATCGTTGTCTGCGCCGCGGTGCGCAATGCGCTTGAACTGACCGGACGCAAATTCGGCGAGATTCGCATTGCCTCGACAGGAGGCGGCGCTGCCGGGATTGCATGCCTCAACATGCTTTTGAAACTGGGCGTCAAACGCGAGAACATCTGGCTTCATGATATCAATGGTCTGGTTCACGAAGGCCGCGAGATCGACATGAACCCTGAAAAGGCAGCCTATGCCCAAAAGGGCGGCAACCGTCCGCTGAGTGAAACCATCATCGGCGCTGATCTGTTTCTCGGCCTTTCAGGACCCGGCGTTCTCACGCAGGAAATGGTAACCCTGATGGCACAAAGGCCGATTGTCTTTGCTCTCGCCAATCCCAATCCGGAAATCATGCCTGAAGATGTCTTTGAAGTTCGCCCGGACGCAATTGTTGCAACAGGGCGGTCCGACTATCCCAACCAGGTCAACAATGTCCTGTGCTTTCCCTTCATCTTTCGAGGCGCACTCGATGTTGGCGCAACGCAAATCAATGACGAGATGAAAATTGCCTGTGTCGAAGGAATTGCCCAGCTTGCGCGCATGACAACCACCGCAGAAACAGCTGCAGTTTATGGCGACGAGCAGTTGAAATTCGGCCCTGAATACCTGATCCCCAAACCATTTGATGCCCGTCTGCAGGAAGTGGTTGCGGGAGCGGTCGCGAAAGCTGCCATGAGAACCGGCGTTGCCACTCGCCCGATCAAGGACATGGCAGCTTATGAGGAGAGCCTGCGCGCATCTGTTTATCGCTCGTCGATGATCATGCGCCCTGTATTTGCGGCTGCTCGTTCAGCCACACGGCGCATCGTCTTTGCAGAGGGAGAGGATGAAAGGGTAATCCGCGCTGCCTTTGCCCTCGTGGAAGAGTCAACCGATTTCCCGATCCTCATCGGCCGTCCGGAAATTATTGAGCGTCGCTGCGAACAGGCTGGCCTTCCCGCCAGCCTCACCTCAAAGCTTGAAATCGTCAATCCGGAGTCTGATTCCCGCTACCGCGAATACTGGGAGACCTATCACCTCGCCATGGAGCGTAAAGGCGTAACACCTGACATCGCACGCGCTGTCATGCGTACCAATTCGACTGCAATTGCCGCAGTAATGGTACACCGCGGCGAGGCCGACAGCCTGATTTGCGGCACCTTTGGCCAATACTCCTGGCATCTCAACTATGTGCGGCAAATGCTGGAAACCCATAAATTGCATCCCGCCGGTGCGCTGTCGCTGATGATCCTCGATTCAGGTCCGCTGTTTATTGCCGATACGCAAGTTTACGCAGAACCGAGCGTCGAGCAATTGGCATGGACAATTCGCGCCGCTGCCCGCCACGTTCGCCGTTTTGGAATCGAGCCCAATATCGCCCTTTGTTCGAACTCGCAGTTTGGCAATCTGGTGTCAGAATCCGCCAACCGAATCAGGGCAGCAATTGCACTGCTCGAAGAGGAAACCTGTGATTTTACCTTCGAGGGTGAAATGCAGGTGGACGCTGCCCTTGATCCTGTCCTGCGCGAGCGCATCTTCCCGCACTCCCGCCTCAAGGGCCGCGCCAACACGCTGATCTTCTCAAACTCGGAAACTTCAAGTGCTGTTCGAAACTCGATGAAATCGGTAGCAGGTGGCCTTGAGGTCGGTCCTATTCTCATGGGCATGGGCAACCGCGCCCACATCGTCACACCGTCGATTACTGTTCGCGGCCTGATCAACATTGCGGCATTGGCAGGAACACCTGTTCAGCTGTATGCCTGATTTCAGGCAAGACCCAGCAACCTGGCAGCATTATCTTTCAAGATGCCGGGCCGCAACTCGTCCTTGATTGCGATCTTTTCAAAATCGGCAAGCCAGCGTTCGGGTGAGATCATCGGCCAGTCCGACCCGAACAGTACCTTTTTGGCGAGGATCGAATTGCAATATCGAACCAGAATCTCTGGAAAATACTTCGGCGACCAACCAGACAGATCAATATAGACATTCGGTTTGTGCTGCGCGACTGACAATGCCTCCTCCTGCCAGGGGAAAGACGGGTGGGCGAGAATGATTTTCATCTCCGGAAAATCAACTGCAACATCGTCCATGTACATGGGATTGGAATATTTGAGCCGCATGCCGTTTCCGCCGGGCATTCCGCTGCCAACGCCGGTCTGGCCAGTGTGGAAGAGCGCAATGCCGCCTGCTTCGGCTATGGCTTCGTAAAGTTCATACGCCATGCGGTCATTGGGATAAAACCCTTGCATGGTCGGGTGAAACTTGAACCCCTTGATACCAAAGTCATTGATCAGACGACGTGCCTCGCGCGCACCCATCTTTCCCTTGTGCGGATCAATGGAAGCAAACGGAATGAGGATGTCCGAATTTTCAGCGGCAAGTTCCGCCACTTCCTCGTTCTTGTATCGCCGGTAGCCCGTCTCGCGTTCAGCATCCACCGGAAAAATGACAGCGGCAATATTCTGCTCGCGGTAGTGTGCGGCAGTTTGGGGAACTGTCGGGGGATGGCTCCAGGGCGCGCGAAAATATTTTGCCATCGTCGCCTGCAAATCATCATAACCGTCATCTCCATGGCAACCACATGGTTCTTCCGCATGGGTATGAAAATCAATGGCCCGCACTTTTTGTAAGTCGATCATGGTCTATCCAATACTGATCTTGCTGTTGAAATCCCGGGTGTAAAGTTTCTCCACGATCGATGCCCGTTTGTCGAGTATCGTCCTGAAATTCAAATTGCCTTTTGCGGTAATTTCCCCCTCCGCAAAAGAGGCCGGATCAGAAAGAATTACTGCAAATGCTATGCGCGAGGATGAGCCGGAATTCCTGCCCGAGAAGTCTGCCAGACGTCTTGCAATTTCAGCCTGAAGCGCTTCATCTGAAACCATGCCCTCGGCCTCTGAAATCTCAAAACCCGCGGCAGTAATGGCGTCCCTGTTCGGGAAAATCATCAGGCCGATCTTGTCGCGGTCCTGCCCGGTCAGCACCAGATCGGCTGCCAACGGCGCAAGGATTGCCAGGAGGTCGAGCCGCAATTGACCCGCCCGCACCCAGGTCCCGCTTGTCAGTTTGAAGTCCTCGGAAATGCGACCGTCAAAACGCAAACCCCGGGCTGGCTCGTTCGGATCAACGAATTTGACAGCATCACCAGTCAGGAAGAAATCTTCATCATCGAACGCTTCAGCAGATTTTTTCAAATCCTTGAAATATTGTGTAAAAATATTGGGTCCCTTTACCCGGATTTCATAACGCTGCTTTTCGTCAGTCGGATTCGGATCAGGGATCAGCTTCACCGAAACGCCGGGCAATGGTACACCGATTACTCCCGAACTTTCAGGCGGCTGGTATTGCAACGTACACGCTGGCGCAGTCTCTGTCAGCCCCCACGATGAGGTCAGCAGCGGCACGGAACCGGTGATTTTCATTGCCAGTCTTTCCATGCCTTTCCAGATATACTGAGGCAGTGAGGCGCCAGCATAAAACAACATGTCAAGATTTTCAAAGAATCGTTGCGCCAGCCTGTCATCGTGTTCCAGCGACTTCAGCAGCATGCCAAAACCAACCGGAACATTGAAGGCAAGGCTTCCGGTTACGAGCTGCAAATTCTCGATCGTCTTGTCAAAGAGACCCTTTACCGGCTTGCCTTCGTCAACATAAAAACTGCCGCCATTGGCAAGCATCATGTTGAAGTTGTGGCTGCCGCCAAAGACATGGTTCCAGGGCAGCCAGTCAACGATCACGGGCGGTCGTTCTTTCAAAAAAGGCAGGGCTGTTGCGATCTGTGTCTGGTTGACACACATCATCCGCTGGGTTGTCAGCACACCTTTGGGCAGCGATGTGGAACCTGACGTCATCAGAATTTTTGCGACGCTGTCCGGACCCACCAATGCGTGGCGGGCATCGAGATCGACGGATGTATCGCCCTTCAGCAAATCCGCAAAGGCAATCGCCCTTGTCAAACCAGGACGGCTGGCAACAACAGGAATATCGACAAGGGCATCAAGAGAAAATGCATCTTCATATTTCTCGCCGTCATCGGCAAAAAGCATAGCCGGTTTGATCAGTTCAACAGCATGAACCAGCCTGCCGCGCGCCTGGGGAATAAGCGAATACTGCTCGGCAACGGGAACAGTCGCAATGCCAGCATATTGAGCGGCGAGGCTGAGCAGTCCGTGATCAACGCCATTGCCGGAAAGGATCAGGATCGGGGTCGTTTCATCAAGTCCGCGCGCGATGAGCGAGGCTGCAATTGCGCGTATTTTTTCTAGCGTGGCAAAATAGGTCTCAGAGCGCCATCCCGCCCCTGACCGCTCGGCGATGAACACCCTTGACGGGGCCTCCTTGGCCCAATGGTGAAGCCATTCACCTGTATTGGTGGCACTTGGCTCCAGCCTGTAGCCGGAAGTCAGGATCAGATTGCCATTGTCCTGCCTTTTCAAATCGACCGTATGGTCAAGATATTTCCTGTTGGCACCCATTGTTCAACTTCTCCCAGAATGCAGAACTATTTCGCCAACCGGTTTTCGACCAGATCGAGAAAGTTCATCAAGTCTCCAATTTGCGTCTCATCCAGATCAGCCATGGCGCGCTGCTCATGCACCTTGACCGCTATCAATGCAGCCTTCCTGAGCGCCAGTCCTTTAAGCGTAGGTGAAATCAGAAAGGCGCGCTTGTCGCCGGGATCAACTTTTCGGCTGATCAATTCCAATCGCTCGAATTCATCCAGCACAGCAACCAGATTTGGCCGCTCGATGGAGAGGATTGTCGATATATCCGCCTGGCGCAGCGCCCTGCTGTCACAAATGACATTGAGCACGGAAAAACTGATCATTTTCAGCCCAAACGGCTCAAGTGTATCCAGCAGATCAGACCGCAGCGCATTAAAGCAGCGTTTCATTCGATAGCCCAAAAGATCGCGCAGACCGGTATCAGGCTTTTGACCCTCTTCTCCAGCAGTCTCGATAGGTTTGGGTTTCGCTGACATCTTGGTGCCTAACGGAACTTCGGGTCGCGTTTTTCGAGGAATGCTGCCAATCCCTCAACGGCATCGGGACTGGTCTGGGCAATGGCGGCACAAAGACTTTCGGTAAACAGGCCGTCGGCCTTGGACATGTCCTCAATGCGGCTGATCGCCTGGATCATCATGTAATTGGCAAGCGGAGCATTTCCGGCGATTTTTTTCGCCAGTTCCTTTGCCTTGGACAGCGCCTCACCTTCTCCACAGGTATAATGGGCCAGACCAAGAGTAAGTCCCTCTTGCGCATTATATTTGCGGCCGGTCAGCATCATCTCGATCATCCGGTCGGCACCCAAAATTCGTCCGACACGAACGGTTGCCCCACCACCGACGAATATTCCCCGGCTGCCTTCTGGCAACTGAAATATCGTGGACGGCTCGGCAATCCGCACATGGGTTGAGGCTGCAATTTCAAGACCGCCTCCAATGACCGCGCCAAACATCGCTGAAACCACGGGCAAGCCGCAATATTGGATCTTATCCATGACCCCATGCCAGTTGCGGGAATGGCGCATGGTACCTTCCGCGTCGCGGGCAACATGTTCGGACAGGTCAAGACCGGCGCAGTAATGGCCACCGGTTCCGGTCAATACAACCGCTTTTACATTCTTGGGCGGATTGGAAAAGAAAGCCTCAATCTCGGCCAGCAACTGGTCGCACATTGCATTCCGCTTGGCAGGCCGGTTCATCGTCAATATGGCGATGTCGCCCTCAAGCTCGATTTTCAACATGATATCCGACATCAAGGCCTCCCGAAGCCACGAGCAGCAAATGCTACTTGTCAATTTAGTTATGCTATATAACTAATATGAAATTCAAACGCAAATCAAGAGAAAAACCAGCTCCAACAGACGGTCAAATTGAACTGGGTACGAAAATCACTCTTGTGGCTTGCTGACAAGATTTTTTGCACAGGCAATGAGATCCTGCCGGCTTTCCTCGAGTCGCCTGCCGCTTGTATCCACCATGGCTTCGGCGCGTGCATATTGTTCTGTCCTGCTCAGGAGTATGGATTTGAGCGCATCCATCGCCCGCGGATTACCTGCCATGGGCCGCTCATCACCCTGCCCCTTGACGCGGGCCATGTGTTCTTCAGGTTCGGCTTTCAGCCAGATCGTGTGAAAATTGCCCAGCATGTAAGAGTAAGTATCCGGCTCGGAGACAATGCCCCCTGCTGCTGCAAGCACCACCTCCGAATTGTTGGCGACGATGCGTTGAAGTGCCTGGCGCTCCAACCGCCGATAGCCTTCCTGTCCATAAAGTGCAATAACTTCATCAACCGCAATACCGCTTTGCGCCTCTATTTCCTTGTTGAGTTCGATAAACGGCAACCCAAGATCCATGCTCAGTAATTTGCCCAGTGTCGACTTTCCTGCGCCCCGAAGGCCGATGAGACAAATCCGGTTTGCCTTGCCTTTTACAGACAGACTACCGCCCAGCGCTGCAACAGCTTCTTCTCTTTGAGATGCGTCCGCCGCCTGAAAAAGTTCAAATATCCGCTGCAGTTCACCATCTGAAACACCGTCAGCAGCCAACAATCCCGCCAGCGGAAAATTCAGCGCATGAGAAACCTTGAAAAGCAATGCAATGGAGATATTGCCCGCCCCACCCTCAAGCTGCGCCAGGTACCGCTCGGAGATGCCTGAGAGTTCCGACAATGCCTTGCGCGTTAACCCTTTCGACTTGCGAACGCTACGCACATTAGCGCCAACCTGCGCAACGAACTTGTCCACCTCACCAGAATGAGCTCCAAGACCGATGGTCTTTGCATTTTCGCCGTTTGGTTTGGACTGCTTGTTCATTTGAAAATCAGTTTCCCCGTTTTTGGCATTTATGCAGACAGCATACCGGCAAGCTTTTGCCGGTAATCCGGTGGCACGGTTGTTTTCTTGTGTGCAGCCGCCTCTACAATCACTTCAACAAATTCACCCTCAAAACAGAGCCGTTCACCCTGGCGCCCTTCAACGGCAAACCGCACCGAACTCTCTCCCAGTCTAATCAGGCGCACTTCGCACACAAGCTTTTCCCGCGGCGTTACCGGGGAACGAAAATCAATGCTGAGGTGTACAAACGGCGTTCCAATATCCTTGTCAACATTCATCCGAAACCAGTCATCACCGATATGTGCTTCCCACCAGCAGTCTATTGCCTCAAGGGCAAAATAGGGAATTCTGCCCGTATAGGCTATCCTTGCCGGATCGCAATCCGCCCAACTGACGCGAATTTCGTGAAAAAAGGGCTTTGGCGCTGCCTGTTCCATCAGTAGGTCTCGACATGAAAACGGCCTTCCGCACGCATCACATCGCGAACAGAGTGCCACTGTTGGCCGATGATTTCGGCAATATTGGTAAAGGCGGCTTCCACCCCCTCTTCCATGGCACGAAGGCCACAAATATAGATATGCAGATCAGGATCAGACAACATTTCTGCGATCTGTTCTTCCATCTCGCGAAGCTCATCCTGTACATATCGCTTCGGCATATCCCCACTGCGGCTGAAAACCAGGTGTTTGTCGAGAAACAGGTCAGGAATTTTTTTCAGTGGTCCAAAATAAGGCAAAGACTGCGGAGTGCGGGCACCAAATACCAGCGTCATCGCTCCTTTCACATCTGGCGCCACTCTTTGGCGTTGCATCGTGAAGGCCCTGAAAGGGGCAGACCCTGTTCCGGTGCAAATCATCAGAAGCTTAGCATTTTGATCATTTGGCATCAGGAAAGTTGAACCGAACGGCCCTGTGATCCTGACCTTGTCACCGTTCGCAAGGTCGCAAATATAATTGGAGCAAAGCCCGTTTTCCTCCCGCTTCACAGTGATGGAAAGGTTGTTGTAATTGGGACGCTCACCATCGCGCGGGCTGGAAATCGAATACAGCCGCGGTAAATGAGGCTTTCCATTCGTGTCGAGACCAGGCGGAATAATGCCGATGCTCTGGCCTTCCAAACAGGAAAACGGCAGTTGGCCAAGATCAAGAATGATATGGCGAACATCATGTTGCGGATCGTCTGTAAGCCGGAAATTGCCCTGAACAGTGGCTTCGGCGGGTTTCCCTAGATTATATAGATTGACTGAAGGCTTGGTCGCAGATCGCGGTGCAACTGCCTTGCCGCCAGCACCCGCATGGGCATCGGCAAGCAGTTTCGCCATGGCCTCATCAAGCGCCTCGATGGAAGTATTTGCCTCCGATGCATGATCGGAAAACTCCTGCTGGTATGGCATTTCCTGCCAGGAGAATTGCTCCTCAAGACTGTAGGGTGTTGTCACCACCCGCCACTCATCGATCGAACCGGTAGGACAAACCGGAATGCAATCCATGCAGAAATTACACTTCGAATAGTCAACCACCACATTGTCATCGTTATGGGTGATTGCCTCGATCGGGCATGTCATTTCACAGGTATAGCACCGGATACAAATTTCCGGATCAATCAGATGTTGTTTGACAGGCTGGTTCATTTGTTAGGCACCAATTCTCAAGCCATGTGCAGTTTGACGTATTCAAAATCGCCAGGCTTGTTGTCAATGCCCATCTTCGGTGGCGCGATCCAGCCAGCGTACTTGCCTGCCTCGTAGCAAGGCACCATCAGAGATTGAATAAACGCGCCATCTTCCTTTGTCGGCAGCCATTGATCGACCTTTTTCGCATACTCTTCCGCGCTCAATAATTGACCATCGGGGGCAATCGTCTTTTTGGCAAAAACACCGATGGCGCGGTTAAAGCCTTCATGCGGGATTGTCATCTCAAACTGGATGCCCGATTTTTCGATCAGCTTGTTCCAGCGCCCAACACCGCCGCTTGCATCACGCTTGTAATCATCACGCAAACGCATGTTGATCGCTGTCAGCGCAGGCATGTCGACCAGCTTGATCTGGTTGTCGATAAACTGGGTAACCGGATAGGTATGGTTGGTGAGCTTGTGATCGTCATCAAGGCGATGTTCCATGTACCGGCCCTTGATACCGGAGTTGAAGGCATTGGCCGCATTGGTTGAAACCTCCTGGCCAAACAGGTCCAGCGACAGCGTGTAATGCATGTTCAGCTTTTTCTGGATCGTCGGCAGATCAATAACGCCGAGCGCCCGTACCTTGTTGATATCGTAGGGATCGTCAATGCCGTTTTCCTTCATCACTTGACAGGTGCGCTCGATCACACGGCCAACGCCGGTTTCTCCCACAAACATGTGGTGCGCCTCTTCGGTCAGCATGAAGCGGCAAGTCCGCGACAACGGATCAAACCCAGACTGCGCCAGCGATTCAAGCTGCATCTTGCCGTCGCGGTCGGTGAAATAGGTGAACATGAAGAAGGACAGCCAATCCGGTGTCTCTTCGTTGAAAGCCCCAAGCATGCGCGGCGCTTCCTCAGAGCCTGATGAACGGCGGAGCAAATCATCGGCTTCCTCGCGGCCATTGGCGCCAAAATATTTCTGCAACAGATAGACCATTGCCCAAAGATGGCGCCCTTCTTCAACGTTCACCTGAAACAGGTTCCGCAAATCATACTGCGATGGCGCGGTCTTGCCGAGAAATCGCTGCTGCTCAACCGAGCCCGGCTCAGTATCGCCCTGAATGACGATAAGACGCTGAAGCATCGCACGATATTCACCCGGTACTTCCTGCCACGCTTTCTCACCAACATGTTCACCACAAGGAATGACACGGTCTTCAACCTGCGGCGCAAGCAACACCCCCCAGCGATATTCCGGCATTTTCACATAGTCAAATTTTGCCCAGCCTTTCGGGTCAACACTGACAGCAGTACGCAGATAAATCAGCGACTCCTGAAACTGGCGCGGAATAAGATCATTCCACCAGGTGATATAACCAGGATGCCATTTCTCCAGCGCCTTCAAAACACGCTTGTCCGAGGAAAGGTTCACATTATTCGGGATTAGGGTATCGTATTCCACATTCACCAGATCTAGCATTGCAGTATCCTTGGTTAGAAAGTTAAACTCTGCGCATGTCGTATTCGCCGCGTTTGCCGCTGCCATATCGCTGCAATGCGCCGTTTTCACCAACAGCATTGGGTCTCTGGAAAATCCAGTTCTGCCAGGCGGTCAGCCGTCCAAAAATTCGCGTCTCCATAGTTTCCGGCCCCGCAAACCGCAGATTGGCCTCCATGCCGGTCATCGCATCGGGAGAGAAACTGGCGCGCTCCTCCAGGAAAATCCGCACCTCGTCTTCCCAGTCAACATCATCATAAGCGAAAGTGACAAGTCCGAGACGGCTTGCCTCGGATGCCTCAAGAACCTCTCCAGCTTCGGCTTTTGCCTCGTCAACCTTTTCCGGATTGCCCAAAAACCGGGTTTGCAAACGGGTCAAATCATTCGACATGGGAAACGGGCCAAAATTGCCATCGGTCAACAGGATAGAGGCTACACTGCGATTGTCTTCCTCAAAATCACCTTCCATCATGTATGAGCGGTCAACGGCAAACAGAAGTTCTGCAAGAAATCCGGCAAAACACGAACCGTTTTCGATGAGGGCGACAAGCGAACGCGATGTCATATCCACACGCTTCAGGACGCGTTTCAGATACAGCGAAATCTCGCGGCAAAACCAATCGCTTTCAACATTTTCGAGCACCAGTTTCTCATGCGCCGCAACCAATGCACTATCACCGGAAGTTTTAAAAACCAGGACACCAAGCTCAAGCTCATTGATTCTCAAATGCAGGATAGCGTCATCCAGTTCACGGGCAACTTTCAATATCCACGCCTTGTCACCCTGCTCGTGCAACGCCTTGACCGAAGAAGGTGCTTCCTCTTTGGGACCAAAAATCGTGATGACCGCGAGGCGCTTGTCGCGCTGAACCTCGACCTCCACATGCGAATAGGTAACAGAGCCATCTTCAAGAAACGTCCGGTCGATTGGCGTCAGGGCAATACCTTTTGCAGCGCTGTCTGATTTTGACGCTATGGCAATTTCCTGCGCTTTCTTTGAAACAAATTCGTCAAATTTGGAGTTTGCCACAACCTCATCGACGAGGTTCCAGTCCTTGGCCCGCTTTCCCTTGATCCCCTCTTCAATCGAACAGAAAACATCGGCCAGATCGCGGCGCACTTTCCTCTTGTCAGTGACGCGGGTAAGTCCGCCCGTTCCGGGAAGTACAGCAAGAAGAGGAACTTCCGGAAGGGCAACCGAAGTCGAACCATCATCGGTCATGTAGATGTAATCACATGCCAGCGCCAACTCGTATCCGCCGCCCGCGCATGCGCCTTTGACTGCTGCGATATAATGCTGGCCTGACTCTTTGCCAGCAGCTTCAAATGTGTTGCGGGTCTCATTGGTGAACTTGCAGAAATTCACCTTGTGGGCGTGGGCTGCACCGCCAAGCATACGGATGTTTGCACCGGCACAAAATACTTTCTCCTTGCCGGATTGCATGACAACCGCACCTACTTCAGGATGTTCGAAACGCAGACGCTGAACAATATCCGCCAACTCTATATCAACACCGAGATCGTAGGAATTGAGCTTCAACTCATATCCCTCGAAAAGACCACCCTTTTCGTCCACATCCATGATGAGCCGCGCTACCTGACCATCAAGTTCGATCCGCCAATGGCGATAGGAGTTCGGATCGCACTGGAAATTGATTTTCTGTGTCACGGCACATTCCCTGTTCGGTTGATCAATGAAACGCAGCATACGTAGTATTTTGATCTGCGCAAGAAATATATGCATTAAAAAGCATTAAAATCACATAAAAACAGATTTTCCGCACCATAAAACAAAATTTATGCATTATAATTCATATTTATGATGTCGATGTCAGCAGTATCAATTGACCGTTTGATTTGCAGGAGATTGTCCCGAGAAAGCCCCATCAGGATATTTCCGGTTTGAGTGTCGTTTTTTACAAAGGCTCTAGCGAAACTTTCATCGGCAAGTTTTGCCAGCCGCCTGGACGCTTGCGGCAATCCCATGGTTTTCTTCAGCGCCGCATTGGTCAAATGAATTGCCCCCTGCACCAGATGTTTTTCACGACTATTGGGCAAAGCGCGCATCCAGACCGGCTCCCACACTTCGTGCGCTTCCCAATAAAATCCTTTGTTGAAAAGAGCAATTCCATAAAGCCAGGGAAGATTTCCCGCGGCGCTGGAGTTCTCAGTCACGGCTGGCGCCTGCTGCGCTATCTCACCCATAAAATCGTGCGCTGGCCTTTCGCCCTTGCCGGGAATATAGGGCGTATCTGGAACGGAAAAAGTTTTCGGATCAATTTTCATCTTTTTTCCATTGCCGCCCGCACTGTCAGCAAAGCCATAATATCCCTGATCATGCGGGATGGATATCCACAACCTCGTTTTCAAGCCTTTCCAGCCGCATGGCAAAATCAACGATTGCGATCAGGGTTTCATCCGGCGCTTCCAGATGAGGTGAATGCTTGCAGTCTTGCAGGATCTCGACATCAACCGGTGAGTAGATGCGGCTTTCTATTTCCTGTATTTGCGCCAGCGTACCGTACTGGTCATCAGCGCCCTGAATTGCCAGGACAGGAACCCGGAAATAGTCGATCACATCCGAGATGTTCCAGTCGCGAAACTTTTCATCGCACCAGGCATCACACCAACCGTAGAACGCATTGTCGACATTCTTGTGATACTTGGCCAAACGAACTTTCAAGTCACCCTTCTCATAGGATGATCTCGCGCTTCTGATCGATTCAAGTCCGGCTTCTTCGGTAAAGAAATGCGGCGCCATCAAGACAATACCGCGCACGCGAAAATCCTCGATATTTCCGAGATACAAAGCTGCGATGGATGCACCGTCAGAGTGTCCGAGCAAAATGCCCGATTGAAATCCGATTGCGTCCAGCACCTTTGGCAGGACGCTTGTAGCCTCGATTGTCATGTAGTCGAGCGGCCGGGGCAGCGGTGTTGGCGAAGAAGAGCCATACCCTGCCCTTGAATAAACAAAAACACCAAAGCCGGTTTCAGCCGCCAGCTTTTGCGGAAAATCCCGCCAGAGTGAGACACATCCAAGCCCCTCGTGCAACATCACGATGGTGGGCGCATCATCGGGCGCAGGACCATAACAGACAGCCTCAAGATGCATGTTGCCAAGGTCAACAATGCCTTCTTCGCCCGGCTCCCAGTTGAAATTCATTCTGTCAGCCTCGCAATTTGAACCGCTGGATTTTCCCTGTTGCAGTTTTAGGGAGATCCTCGACAATCTCTATCCAGCGCGGATATTTCCATTTTCCGATGCGCTCTTTCACATGCTCCTTGAGCAAGGCGGCCACATCCTTGTCGCCTGCCGCATTTTTCAGCACGACATATGCCTTCGGCTTTTCAAGGCCGTCGTCATCTCGCGCCGGAACTACCGCCGCCTCCAATACCAATGAATGCGATATCAACGCCTGCTCGACCTCGAATGGCGCAACCCAGATGCCGCTGACCTTGAACATGTCATCGGTGCGTCCGCAGTAGACCAGCAGACCGTCTTCTCGCCGTTCATATTTGTCACCCGTGCGGGTCCATTGCCCCTCAAAGGTCGTCTTGCTTTTATCGCGTTGATTCCAATAGTCGAGCGGTGAGGAGTCGCCTTTTACCAGCAATTCACCAATTTCATTGGCTCCAACCTCAACGCCTTGCTCATCAACCAGGCGAAGTTCATAGCCAGGAACCGCAGTACCCGAAGTGCCGTAGGTTACATTGCCGGGACTGTTGGACAAAAATATGTGCAACATTTCTGTCGATCCGACACCGTCCAGTATTTCACATTGGGTAATCTGCTCCCATTTCAAACCGATATCAGAAGGGAGCGCTTCCCCCGCAGAAATACATCGGCGGAGCGGCGCTTCAACAGCAGAATTACCGGCTTCCACATGAGCGATCATCGCGGCGTAAAGCGTTGGCACTCCGCAAAAAATAGTCGGCCTATGACGATTGAGAATCTCGACGACTCCTGCCGGCGTTGGCCTCCCCGACAATAGGACGGTTGTCGCCCCGACAGACATCGGAAAACTCAATGCATTGCCAAGCCCGTAGGCGAAGAAAAATTTTGCTGCCGAATAGACCGTATCTGTTGGCTGAATCCCGAGAACCTTCGTGCCATAAGTGTCTGCCGTATATTTCAAACTGCCATGTACGTGTCGAACGCCTTTTGGCTGCCCTGTCGATCCGGAGGAATAGAGCCAGAAAGCAACCTCGTCGCCGACCACCTTGACAAGTTGTTGCCACTGGCAGGTCTTGATCTGCAAAGCAAAATCTTGATGGTCGCCGCTACGCTCGCCATTCTCGCTGCCAACGACAAACACCACCTCCAAAAAAGGATTGGCCGCGAGCACAGGTTCAACCACAGGCAAAAGCGCTTCTGAAACAAAAAGGCATTTTGCCCGGCTGTCTTTCAAAATGACATCATAAACATCTGTCGCAAGCAGGGTGTTGAGCGCAACGGGAACCACCCCGGCTTTCAGACTTCCCCAGAAGATGACAGGAAATTCGATCACATCCAGAAGCAGAAGCGCCGCCCTGTCTTCGCGCCTTATACCGTGCCTGGCATAGAGGTCCGCCATTTTGGACGACTGCTCGGATATCTCCCTGTAGGTGATCTGGCGCTGTCGTCCGTCATGCTCGATATACGCTACCCGGTCCGCATTTGCAGTCACAAGATGCCTGTCAACAAAATAGCAGGCCGCATTTTCGTTTAGATCGTTCATTTTTCCTCCCGAACAATGACCTCACCAATCGTTATTGTCGTGTCAATCAGTAGAATATTCTCAGGAGAAACAGCGTAATCCCAGGAAACAAGACCAGAATAACGGTACGGATGATATCCGATGCAACAAACGGCATGACCGCTTTGTAGGTATCTGAAATCCTGATTTTCGGATCCATCGAATTGATAATGAACAAATTCATTCCCACCGGCGGAGTTATCAGACCAACCTCAACAACGATCAGAACCAGAATGCCGAACCAGATCGCCGTTTCCTCAAAGGTCAATCCAAAATCAAGAACTGAAACAATCGGAAAGAAAATCGGAACCGTCAAAAGGATCATCGACAGGCTGTCCATGATACAGCCAAAGACAAGATAGAGCGCAAGAATGATGGTAAGCACCAGCCATGGACTATAGCCCTGGGAAACGATCAGGGTCGACAATTCCTGCGGCACCTGCGTCAGCGCCAGAAACGAATTGAAGAAACCTGCCCCCAGTACAATCATGAAAATCATCGCGGTACTGCTTGCAGTCATCAACAATGAATTGATAACGGCTGAGCGGTTGAGCGCTCCGTTTGAAAAAGCAATGATACCTGTACCGGCAGCACCGACCGCCGCAGCTTCGGTTGGCGTGAACCACCCAAGATAAATACCGCCAACAACCAGCAGGAAGACAAGAAGAACTGGCCAGACGTCCACCAAGGCACGGAACCGCTCAATATAGGGAACGCGCTCGCGCACAGTCGCTGAACCGGGCGAAATACGCATGTATATCGAAATGGTGATCATGTAGCCGATTGCAGCAAGAATGCCTGGAATAAAGGCCGCCATGAAAAGTTTGGCAATATTCTGTTCTGTCAGGATCGCATAAATAACCAGCACGACAGACGGCGGTATGAGAATTCCGAGAGTTCCCCCGGCAGCGAGCGTGGCAGTTGCAAGGCCACCAGGATAACCGTAGCGCTTGAGCTCGGGCAGCGCGACCTGCCCCATGGTGGCAGCTGTAGCAAGCGATGAGCCGCAAATTGATCCGAACCCGGCACAGGCACCAATGGCAGCCATGGCAACCCCGCCCTTTCTGTGACCCAGCCAGCTTTCCGCGGCCTTGAACAGCGAGGTGGACATCCCACCCAAGGTGGCGAATTGCCCCATCAGCAGAAACAGGGGAATGATCGAAAGCGAATAGCTTGAAAAAGTCGAGTAGGTCTCGGATTTCAAACGGGCCATTACCGCAATCGTGTTGCCGCTCACGGTTGCTGTTCCAACGATACCGACCACAAACATTGCAAGGCCGATCGGCATGCGTAGAAAAATCAATACCATGAGAATAGGCAGGGAAATGATGCCGATTTCAAAATTGGTCAATGTCCGGTGCTCCCGGTTTGAGTACTGGCCCGGGATGGGTCGATAAATTCCCTGTACCGCAAAATCACGGAATAGCCGACGACAACCGTGGCAATTGAAGCAGCTGCGGTACATGCAGCAAATCCCCACCATACAGGGGTTTCCAAAAGCAAGGTTGTTTCGCCATAACGGATTTTATCACCGGTACCGACAAAGAGGCGCCAGGAAATTACCGCCATGACAACCAGGAACAGGGCTTCCCAGAACAGTGTAAGAAAATTGCTGCCTTTTACCGGAAGCCCCGAGGTGAAGATGTCTACAGTGGCATGACCCCTGTTGAGCGTACACCATGGAAAAAAGCAGAAAATCGCAAACGCGATACCCGCTTCGACAATTTCAAAGTCGCCATTGATCGGCCCGAATTTGGTCAGGATTAAAGAGATGAAAGGTAGACTGTCTTTGACGAAATCCAGATGGCCAATCGTGTTCAGGCTTCGCCCCACAACGCTGAGGCAGGTGATGACAATCAGGGCAAGCAGTACGAAACCACCGATAATGGCCATGGTTCGGGCCAGGTTCTGGATAAAAGAGTTCATGACTGTATCGAGCTGAAGAAGCGATCAGCTATTCCCTTGGAACAATCGGAAATGATAAAAATGGTGACGGATCGAAATCCGTCACCATTCAAAGTCACTTGGTGTACTTCTTGATCAGGGCGCGGGCCTCTTCAACCAGGGCCTTGCCGTCAAGCCCTTTGGAGGTAACGTCCGCGATCCACTCATCGACGACTGGAGCAGCCGCAGCTTCCCATTCAGCAACCTGGGCATCATCAAGAACAATGATATTGTTGCCAAGCTTGACAGCAATTTCACGCGCCGGACCGTCTGCGGCTTCCTGCGTTTTACCGGCAAAGGCCGAGAATTCCATACCGGAATTGTCGTCGATGACCTTTTTCAGATCATCCGGCAGGCTTTCATATTTCGGCTTGTTCATAGCCAAGACGAAAGTCAGCGTGTAGAGCGCCTTGCCACCGAACTCGGTGTGGTTCTTGACCAGTTCTGAAACTTTCAGCGCGGTTGTCACTTCCCACGGAATGGTTGTCGCATCAATAACACCTTTTGACAGTCCTTCGGAAACTGCCGGAACCGGCATGCCGACCGGAGTGGCACCAAGTTTGGTCAAAAGGGAGTTGACTGTGCGTGCTCCACCGCGGATTTTCACGCCGTTAAGATCAGATGGCTTTATCACCGGATTTTTCGAGTGAAGAAGGCCCGGACCATGAACCCATGTTCCCAGGATGTGAACATCCTTGAACTCGGTATCTTTCATGCGGGTTTCAAACATTTCCCAATAGGCGCGCGATACCGCTTCGGCATTGGTCATCATAAACGGAAGTTCAAAAACCTCGGTGCTTGGAAAACGGCCAGGGGTATAACCAACAACAGTCCAGACAACATCGGCTACGCCGTCGATGGCCTGGTCAATCAATTCCGGCGGCTTGCCGCCCAATGCCATGGATGCGTAGCGCTCAACCTTGATGCGCCCGCCGGAATCGGCCTCGACCTTGTCAGCCCAGACATCAAGAACCTGTACCGGAACGTTAGCCTGTGCAGGCAGAAACTGGTGCAGCTTTAGCGTCACTTCCTGCGCAAAGGCAGATGAAAATGCGGTTGTCGCCAAAAGGGCGGCGATTCCGACTCTTGCCATTTTTTTCATGAAACTTGTCATTCGTTTTCTCCTCCAAGATTACTCGTGTACCCAAATTGTATTTTCGGCTTTTAGTTACAAAAATAGTAGCATTCTATTTTTCAGTAACATGATCAACGTTATCTGTTGCAAATGTCAATGCACTCACGATAAATTTGAACCGGAATTAAATTATCGCCCTCACCGTTCCCGCCCCTGAAGTTCAGACAGAACACTGTCATTTTGATTACAATTAGTATGCTTACTAATTTTGATAACCCGCGTCAATATACCCGGCAAACAAATCGCACAGATATTCCTATTGACGATCCTTGAATTTCAATGGCGCCCTGCTCAGCGAATTTCCCGCTGATGCGGCCTTTTTGATCAGCATCAAAAACTGTTTCTTCTCATCATTGTCGAGGCCCTGCAAAATGTCTCCCTGCAGTTTTTCCACGATCGGAAGCACTCGTGTCAAAACCTCGAGTCCTTCATCAGTTAGGTACAATTCCCGTGACCGCCTGTCATGAACGCTGACAACACGGCGCACAAAACCTTTCTGCTCAAGGCGATCAACAACCCCGCCAATCGTCACCCTGTCATAGGCAATCATTCCGGCAAGTGTGGCCTGATCGACACCCGGATTGAATTTCAAGGTACTCATGGCCGCGAACTGAACCGGCGTGAGATCGTACCCATTCTCTGCCATGCTTTCGGAAAAGATGGATATTGATATCTGGTTCAGGCGCCGGATAAAGTGTCCGGCCATCTCATATATTTCAGACACGTGGTAATCCTGTAATCTGTCGTCTGCCCAAGTCCAGTCTATGGGCAATGAGGTTGGATGACAAGCATGCTTATGATTTGTACGCATACTAATAGCCAGCCGTGGAACCATCCAGAAATATTGCCAAACTCATTTTTTCCCAAATAGAAAAATATCTTTGCCTTCGCCCCTTGTGTTTATTCCCGATCATATTCCAAGGTGGCAGGCTCAATGATACAATACGTCTGGCAGTCAGAGTCGGCGCAAAATTCAGCCGTCACATACATGTTCGCCGGATCACCGCAAGGAATGCCAGATGACCACCTACCTGTTTGATGCCCCAAAAATTCAATCCATTCCGGTCAAAGGCGAAAGTGGGCAATTCCCGATCAACCGCATATTTTGTGTTGGCCGCAACTACGCTGCACATGCTGCCGAAATGGGTTTTGAGGTAGACCGTGAAGCGCCATTCTATTTCACCAAAACACCTTCAGCTTACATAAAATCAGGCTCAACAATTTCCTATCCGCCAGGAACCGGGAATTTTCACTACGAAATGGAACTGGCAGTAGCAATCGGCAAGCCGGTATTCAGGGTGGATATTGAAAACGCATCTTCTGCAATCTTTGGCTATGCAGCATCGCTTGACATGACGCGCCGCGATCTTCAACTTGCCTCGCGCGCCAAACAACGTCCCTGGGATCTCGGCAAGGATGTTGAAAATTCTGCCGTGATTTCTGAAATCACAAAAGCCGCAGAAATGGGTGAAATCGGCCGCCAGCGCATTCACCTTTCGGTCAATGGTGAAACCAGGCAGGACGCCCATCTCTCTGATATGATCTGGAAATTGAACGAGATCATTGGCGATCTGTCAAAATTTTATCACCTTGTTCCTGGAGACATCATCCTGACTGGAACCCCTGCCGGCGTTGGACCCGTAGTGGCAGGTGACAGTATCACCGGTGGTATCGACGGCCTGGCGCCTATCGCCCTGAACATCGGACCGGCTGAATAGGCGGGGGCCGCAACCTGGGCATCCTGTCCAGCCTGAACCCGTCGCGGTGCCCTAGGCAGCAGAAATTGCAGACCGCCTCTTCTGAATCTGTATCCACAATAGCGGCACAATCAGAACTGCACCGATTGCCATTGTCAAAAGTCCAGGTGCAATGAAAAAGAACGATACCAGCCCGATATACCAGCGCTCAAGCTTTGTGAGTCGGGTCAGCATAAAGCCCGAAAAGGCAATGCCTATACAGGATATGCCCAGCATGGCGCCTGTGAGAGTGATGAAGAAGGCGGGCCAGGTGAAACCGTCAGCAACCAGCAGCAATGACGGTGAATAAACAAACACAAAAGGCACCAGTGCCTTGGCGATGCCAAGCCTGAAGGCGGTATTTCCTGTCTGGAACGGATTGGAACCGGCAATGCCGGATGCAGCATAAGCCGCAAGCGCCACCGGCGGCGTTATGTCAGCCAGAACGCCATAATAAAACACGAAGAAATGTGCCACAAGCGGTTGGACGCCCAGTTGGGCTAACGCAGGTGCGGCAACAGCGACAAGAATGATGTAGGTAGCTGTGGTAGGAATGCCAGCTCCCATGATGATGCACGATACAGCAATCAGGATGAGCGAAAAGAACAAGGCCCATTGAGCTACAGCAAAATAGGAAAACGGCCACAATGCGCCAATGGTCCCGCCAATATCGGTCGCCGTTTGGACCACCACGTATCCGAGCCGAAAGCCAACGCCCGTCAGGGTCACAACGCCCACCACAATTCCGACTGTGGCAGCTGCGGCACCAACTGAAATTGTATTCTTCGCACCCGAAGCAAGCGCATTCCACAAATCCCTGAGCGTCAAACGATCCACCGGATTAAGAAAGCCGACAACCACGCATGCGATAATTCCGTATACAGCGGCAAAATCAGGCGTTCTGCCCGTCAGGATAAGATACACAAGAATGCCAAGCGGTATGAGCGACAACCAGTGTTGTTTGAGAACAATGCCAGCCTTTGGCAATTCGCTTGCATTGAGGCCACGGAGCCCAAGCTTTTTGGCCTCAAGATGAACCATGATGAAAATGCCAAAATAATGCAACATCGCCGGAAAAAGGGCGGCAGCCAGAATTTGGCGCAGCGGAATTTCGAGATATTCGACCATGATGAAAGCTGCAGCCCCCAGGATCGGCGGTGTGATCTGTCCGCCGGTAGAGGAAGTGGCTTCAACCGCGGCAGCAAAATGCGCGGGATAGCCAACACGCTTCATCGCGGGAATGGTCAGCGCACCAGTGGTTACCGTATTTGCGATGGAGGAACCGGAAATCGTGCCCATGAAAGCAGAGGAGAAAATGGCAACTTTTGCAGGCCCGCCGGAATAGCGTCCGGCGATTACCATTGCCAGATCAATGAACAATTGTCCAAGTCCGATGCGCGTTGCAAGAACGCCAAACAAAATAAACAGGAAGACGTATTGTGCCATCACCCCGATGGCGATGCCGTAAATACCCTGGTTGGTCATGTAGAGATGATTGATCAGGCCAAGCCAGGTTGTTCCGCCATGCTTCAATGCACCGGGGGCATAAGGCCCAAACAGGGCGAACATCATGAAGATGATAGCAATGATTGGCAAAGTCGGGCCGACCGAACGACGGGTTGCTTCAAGCGTCAGGAGAAGCAGTGCTGTCCCCATCAATATATCTGACTGGGACGGATTGCCGACACGGTCTGCCACCATTTGCGGTGGCAGCAATGGCAGATACAACGCGGCTGAAACAGCCAAAACCGAGAAAACTATATCCAGCCAGGAAACACCATCAAACCGGAACCATGCCTTGTTGGGCAGTTCGGTGGAGGCGGACTTGCGAAAACCAAACAGTAGAAAAACAAGTGACAGAACAAAAGACAAATGAATGCCCCGGTGCAGCAGTTCGCGAACCAGGCCGAACCCCGAAGCGTAAAAGTGGTAGACAGACATTGCCACCAAAATCGTCGAGATGACAATTGCTAGCTTGGGACCGGTAGGTCGAAAGGCCGTTTCAGGATCATATTTGCGCTCGATTTCTTCAAGTTCGCGTGCCGTCAGTTCCGCACCAAGCGCCATAAGAATGCTCCCCGCTGTCTATTTTTCACCCGCAGACAAGTTTTGGAAGGGCCCGAAATAATACCGGGCCCTTCACCTTGATATTATTTCAGAATACCGGCTTCTTTGTAAAAGCGTTCGGCACCTGGATGAAGTGGAATACCAATGCCTGAGAGTGCGGTTTCCTTCGTGATGGCCTTGCCTTTTGCATGACCCACATCGAGAAGCTTGCGGGTATTGTCGTTCCACAATGCCTTTGTCACGTTGTATATCAGATCATCAGACTCTTTTGCGCTGGTAACCCACTGGGCACCCACCGCAACCGTGCTAGCGGCATCAACACCTTCATAGGTTCCTGCCGGAATATCGCTCTGGGAGAAGAACCCATATTTATCCGTCAGCGCCTTTGCAGCATCGCCGTCGATATTGACCAGCTTGATCGCTGTGGACGATGCCAGTTCAACGACAGACCCGGTTGGATATCCCGCAACGATGAAGAAAGCATCAAGCTTGCCGTTTTGCAGCGCTTCTGCTGCCGGACCGGGTTTCAAATCCTCGACGGTGATATCAGCAAGATTGATGCCTGCTGAGGCGAGAATCAGCTCTGCATCCACACGGGTGCCTGATCCGGGTTCATCTAGGGAAACGCGCTTTCCCTTGAGATCGGCAACAGAATTGATACCGCTGTCCTTGCCGGCTATCAGATGAATATGCTCGGGAAAAAGGGCGGCAATTGCGCGAAGATCTGAAACCGCCGGCTTGCCTTCCATGGTTCCTGTTCCTGTATAGGCCCATGACGCAACATCGGACTGTACAAATCCTGAATTGCGCAGACCTGATGCAATCGCGTTGATATTGTCCACTGATCCACGCGACGAAACCGCAGAAGCGATCAGACCGGGAACCCCGCAACTGCCACCTTCCTCACAGGGGCGAGATCCGGGCGGATTGGAGATGGCGTTGGCAATGACACCCCCTACCGGATAATATGTGGCACCGGTTCCGCCAGTTCCGATGGTGAAGAAGTTGATCTCCTGAGCCATCGCACCGCCTGCAAGACCGGTAAGCACCAGCGAAGCAATTGCTGCCGACTTGATTGATTGAAACATTAAGTCCTCCTTGTGTTGAACATCGTGATATTATTGAATGCCACTCTATCTGATCATGTCCAATAAGATATCCGCGGTCAAACACTATGTAAGTTATATTGAATTTCGCTTCCGCTTCCTGCAGGACGGATTATCCTGACCCGGTAAAAAACGTGAAAGCGTGCGGTTTGGCAGTTCAACATGGCACCGGCAGATTGTTAGCAGCAGCTCGGCCTCAATGCTAACTGAACGCGCCCTGCTGTTTCAGGTCTGATATCTCATCGGGGCTTAGACCCAATTGCTCCAGAACCTCGAATGTCGATGAACCCGGGGCCGGAGGCGTTCCTATTTCCGCAGCTGGTGTCCGGCTGAAACGTGGTGCAGGAGCCGCCTGCATCACACCATTTGCCTTCTTGAATATGCCGCGCTCCAGATTGTGCGGATGATTTTCGATTTCTGAAAAATCAAGAACCGGAGCAACGCAGGCATCACTTCCGTCAAAAATCACCATCCATTCTTCGCGGCTTTTTGACTTGAAGACAGCGGCGTAATTTTCATGTCTGTTTGGCCAGTCCGCAGCATCATACTGGCTTGCGAGATGCGTTTCCGGCAATCCCGCCTTGGCAACAAGAAGGTTGAAAAACTGAGGCTCAAGCGGCCCGACCGAAAGATATTTGCCATCACGCGTTTCATAGCAACGATAAAACGGAGCGCCGCCATCCAGCCAGTTTTCTTCTCTCCTGTTCGACCATTGCTGTTTGGATACCATGGAGTGAATGAGCCCCATCAGCGCTGGAACACCGTCGACCATTGCAGCGTCCACCACCTGCCCTTTGCCCGAGGTTTGCCGCTCAAAAAGTGCAGAAAGTATTCCGAGAAGCAGGAACATGGTTCCGCCAGCATAGTCGGCAACCAGATTGAGCGGCGGTATTGGTGGCTCGCCAGCTTTGCCAATCGCATGCAAGGCCCCCGTTAGAGCGAGATAGTTGATGTCATGACCGGCAGTCCTCGAAAGCGGGCCGCTCTGTCCCCAGCCGGTCATCCGTCCGAAGATGAGCCTTGGATTGAACGCCTCGCACTCTATTGGACCCAGACCCAGCTTCTCCATTACCCCGGGACGAAAACCTTCAATAAGAATATCCGATTTTTCAATGATCATTCGGGCAGCTTGCAAACCAGCCGCATTCTTGAGATCAAGAGCAACCGATCTTTTTGAACGGTTGTTGATGTCCGCCGGGTCAAACTTGCCTGACTTGCGGTCAATCACGATAACGTCTGCACCGAGGTCCGCCATTAACTGGCCCGCCAGTGGACAAGGTCCAAGCCCGGCCATTTCAGTTACCTTCAATCCTTCAAGGGGGCCGGACATCAAGTTCTCCAGGGTTCAGGGCTGATCTGCAAACTATCAACTGTCATAGTTTGGTCTGGTTAAGCTCATCCAGCAGATCGAGAAGCTTGGCCAGCTTCTCTTTTCCATAAATAGCTTCCAGTTTTTGAAAAAATCTGTTGCTTGCGTCCAGATGATCAAAAACCAGATTGCGACCCTTGTCGGTAATTGTCACAATCGAACGCCGCCTGTCGTTCCTGTCTTCCTGCTTTAATATGAGCCCGTCATTTTCCAATGTTCTGATAATGCGGGTGAGGCTCGGCAGCAACAGACACGCGGCCTCGGCGATCGCAGTATGCTCAAGGCCGCCGCTTTCCTCCAGCACCCTCAATATGCGCCATTTCTGTTCGCTGACCCCGGCTTCATTCAGGATTTCACGGATCGGCCCCATGACTTTTTCGCGCGCCCGCAATAATGAAATCGGGAGCGATCTTCGCGTTGCCCTGATCGGACGACCTGAACCAGTTACTGGGTTGTCTGCTTTTGTTTTCATTTGACATGTATTGCCTTTTTTTAAGCATCGCTCAAGACCATCATGATAAATTCAGGTTGACAGTTTTTCGAATATTACTTAACAAAGCAATTAAATTGGGAGGATTTGAATGCCGCATTTCCAAATCGACTATTCGGCAAATCTTGAGGAACACCTCGATCTCAATGCCCTGTGCATTGTCATCAGGGATGCAGCCGCCAAGACGGGCGTTTTCCCCCTTGCAGGCATTCGCGTTCGCGCGACAGCTTGTACCCATGCAATTATCGCCGATGGCAACCCGGCACATATGTTTCTTGATCTGTCGGTTCGCCTGCGGGCCGGGCGAACTCTGGAAGCGAAAAAGGCGGCAACTGCAGATATTTTTGCCGCCATGGAAAGTTTTTGTCTGCCCTTGATGGGCCGTTCACCGCTGGCGATTTCCATGGAAATGCGGGACATTGATCCTGAGTTGAGTCCGAAGTCCGGGTCGATTCGCAATTTCATGCCCGAAGTCTCAATTGAGGCATCAAGTGGAGCATCCGATGACAGACCTTGAATCAAAACTTGCCAATCTGAAAACATTCCTTGCCCCCTACAAGGACAAGGCAATCTTGAACCTTATCAATGGTGAAAGTGTTGCGCCATCGTCAGGAAAATATTTCGAAACACGCTCACCAGTGGATGACAGTCTGATAGCCAGGGTTGCAGAAGGCGATGCAAATGATGTCGACAGGGCGGCGAAGGCGGCAAAAGCGGCTTTCCCGGCCTGGGCAGCCATGGATGGAGCGGAGCGCAAAAAAATATTGCACAAGATTGCCGACGGCATCGTTGCGAGGGCAGAGGAAATTGCGCTTTGCGAATGCTGGGACACGGGCCAGGCTTATCGCTTCATGTCCAAGGCAGCGCTGCGAGGAGCAGAAAACTTTCGCTATTATGCCGACCTTGCCCCGACCGCTAACGATGGCCAATCTCTGCCTACCAAAGACCACCTCAACTTCACATCGCGCAGCCCTATCGGCTCGGTTGGTGTCATCACGCCATGGAATACCCCATTCATGCTGTCCACCTGGAAGATCGCTCCGGCGCTTGCAGCAGGGTGCACGGTCGTTCACAAGCCTGCCGAGTTCTCTCCCTTCACTGCCCGCCTTCTCGCGGAAATCTGCCACGATGCCGGATTGCCAAAAGGCGTATTGAACCTTGTCAACGGAATGGGGGAAAACGCCGGCAAAGCGCTGACCGAACATCCCGACATCAAGGCAATTGCCTTTGTTGGCGAAAGCCGAACCGGCTCAATGATCATGAAACAGGGCGCTGACACGCTAAAGCGCGTCCACTTCGAACTTGGCGGCAAGAACCCGGTGATTGTCTTTGAAGATGCGGATCTGGATCGCGCCCTCGACGCCGCGATTTTCATGATCTATTCGCTCAATGGTGAACGCTGCACATCCTCAAGTCGCCTTCTGATCCAAAATTCGATTGCCGACGAATTCGAGGAAAAGCTGGTTGAAAGGGTCAATAACATAACGGTCGGCCATCCACTTGATCCAGCAACCGAGATCGGTCCACTTATTCACAAGGTCCATTTCGACAAAGTCATGTCCTACTTCGAGATCGCAAATGCGGATGGGGCAAAAATCGCTGCGGGCGGTAAACGCAAGGGGGACACAGGTCTGTATGTCAAACCAACCTTGTTTACCGAAGGGGCGGCCAAAATGCGGGTTGCACAAGAGGAAATTTTTGGCCCAGTTTTGACATCCATTCGTTTCGCGGATGAAGCCGAGGCATTGGCAATCGCCAATGATGTCGAATATGGGCTGACCGGATATGTGTGGACAAACGACATTACCCGCGCCCTGCGTTTTTCCAGCGCGCTGGAAGCAGGCATGATCTGGGTAAACTCAGAAAATGTCCGCCATTTGCCGACACCGTTTGGCGGTGTCAAAGCCAGCGGCATCGGCCGTGATGGCGGCCAGTGGTCATTTGACTTTTACATGGAACAAAAGAACATTGCCTTTGCCCTTGGCACCCACAAAATACCGCGCCTTGGCGCTTGATGCAGACAGGATGAGATGATGGCTATTCCTTCCCCGAATTTGTATCCCCCATTCAACATTGTTCGCCTGAGCCATGTCGAATTGCGCGTCACCGATCTTGTTTGGGCGAAAGCATTTTATGTCGATACCCTCGGACTTCAGATCACCCATGAAGACAGTACTCATATCTATCTGCGGGCAATGGAAGAGCGCGGCCACCATTGCATGATTCTGAAAAAGTCCGATGCGGGTTCGGTCGGTGTTCTCGGATTCAAACTCTATGATGAAATCGATCTCGACAAGGCGGAAATCTGGTTCAAGTCCCAGGGGCTTCCGGTCAGTTGGATTGAGAGGCCACACATGGGAAGGGTTCTGATTACCCGCGACCCCATGGGCATTCCACTCGAATTTTATGTGAAGATGGATCGACTGGAACCAATCCACCAAAAGTACAAACTGTACAACGGTGTCAAACCGCTGCGCATAGACCATTTCAACATGTTCTCGCCCGATGTCGACGCTTCGGTAAATTTCTACAATGAAATCGGATTCCGCGTCACCGAATATACCGAGGACGCGCAAACCGGAAAAAGCTGGGCTGCATGGATGCACCGCAAGGGCGGGGTTCATGATGTCGCCTTTACCAATGGCAAAGGTCCGCGTCTGCATCACGTAGCATTCTGGGTGCCTACCCCGCTCAATATCATCGACTTGCTCGATCTGATGTCGACAACCGGATATGTCGGCAACATCGAGCGCGGCCCCGGGCGGCACGGAATTTCAAACGCCTTCTTCCTCTACATACGCGACCAGGACGGCCACCGGATCGAGATTTATTGCTCCGACTACCAGACAGTTGATCCTGATCTTGAACCGATCAAGTGGGACCTCAAGGATCCGCAGAGGCAAACCTTGTGGGGCGCACCCGCACCACGATCGTGGTTTGAAGAGGGGTCCTTATTCGAAGGCGTCGATACACTTGAAAGCGAACTCAAGGCTCAACCCATTATCGCCCCGTAATCGGCATGGCGCAAAGGAACTGAAATGAACTGGGAGGAATTTCGCAAATGGGGCAAGCGGGCTTCGGATTGGGCATCCGACTATCACGCCGGACTGCGTAACCTTCCCGTGCGAGCCAAGACAAAACCGGGTGAGATCCTGAACGCGTTGCCCCAATCGCCTCCCGAAACGCCGGAGGCTATTGATACCATATTTGACGATTTTGAAAAGACAATCATGCCCGGCATGACCCATTGGCAGCATCCACGGTTTTTTGCCTATTTTCCTGCCAACGCAGCTCCGGTATCGGTTTTGGCCGAATATCTGGTCAGTTCAATCGCGGCCCAATGCATGCTTTGGCAAACTTCGCCGACTGCAACTGAACTTGAAACAAAAGTGATCGACTGGCTTCGCCAGGCTATAGGCTTGCCGGACAGCTTCTCGGGTGTCATTCAAGACTCAGCCTCTTCAGCAACGCTTTGCGCAGTGCTAACAATGCGTGAAAAAGCGCTCAACTGGCGTGGCAACAAATCCGGTCTTGCAGGTGAAAAGTCCCTTCGTGTTTATGCGTCACGCGAAGTGCACACTTCAATCGACCGTGCAATCTGGGTCTCGGGTATTGGTGAAAGCAACCTTGTGCGCATCGCCAGCGGCGGACCAAACCGCGCGCTCGACCCGGAAAAGCTGGAAGCCGCAATCAAGGCTGATATTTCAGCCGGCTACCTTCCTGCGGGCATTGTCGCCTGTGTTGGTGGAACCAGCGCCGGCGCAACCGATGACATTGGAGCAGTCGCCGCAATCGCCAGAAAGTATGGCCTTTATTTGCATGTCGACGCTGCATGGGCAGGTTCGGCGATGATTTGTCCCGAATACCGGGAACTTTGGAAAGGCATTGAGGAAGCTGACTCAATCGTCTTCAATCCCCACAAGTGGCTTGGTGCACAGTTCGACTGCTCAACCCATTTCATAAAAAATCCCGAAGATCTGGTCCGCACACTGGCGATCCAGCCGGAATATCTCAAGACCCATGGGCAGGATGGAATCATCAATTACTCTGAATGGTCGGTTCCTCTGGGTCGCAGGTTTCGCGCGCTGAAGCTGTGGTTTCTATTGCGCGCCCACGGGCTTGAAAACCTTAGAACCATGATCCGCAATCACGTCGACTGGTCGCAACAACTTTGCGCACGGCTATCGCGATCGCCTGATTTCGAAATCACCACAAAACCGTTCCTGTCTCTTTTCACATTCCGCTACAAACCTGACGATACTGAAAATCCAGACGATCTGAATCTGAGGCTCATCAACGCCATCAACAATGATGGACGTATCTATCTTACGCAAACCCGCATTGACGGAAATTTTGTCATCCGTTTTCAGGCGGGTGCCTTCTCGATGATGAGGGAAGACGCGGATATGGCTTATGAGGTAATCGTTGAAATTGCACATTCATTGGAGACATCATGACCGGTTCAGTCCGCTTTGCAACCTTCACGGCCAATGGAATCCAATTTTACGGGGCCGTTTGCGAAGAAGGCATGATTGCACTTTCCCCGGAATTTCCCCAATGGAAAACCCTGAAAAACGTAATTGAGGCCTCCGGCTTTTCTGCATTGGCCGCTGCCGCTTCCGGCATGAAAGCCACTCATCCACATGGAACATTCGCATGGGACATCCCTGTTCCAGATCCTGAAAAGATCATCTGTGTCGGGGTCAACTTTCCCGACCGCAATGCCGAATACAAGGACGGTGCAGATGCACCGGCAAACATGTCATTGTTTCCGCGCTTCGCCCGATCCTTTGTCGGTCACGAGCGACCTCTGACCCGCCCTCCGGAAACGCCGCAGCTCGACTATGAGGGCGAAATCGCCATCATCATCGGCAAGGGAGGCAGACGTATCAAACAGGCAGACGCTCTCGGCCATGTCGCCGCCCTCACCCTTTGCAATGAAGGCACTCTTCGCGATTGGGTAAGGCACGCCAAATTCAATGTTACCCAGGGAAAAAACTGGGACGGATCCGGCGCGATGGGGCCTTGGCTTGTGCCCTTCACCGATCATCGCCAACTGGACAATGTGCATCTGCAAACCCGTGTCAACGGCGAGACCCGTCAGGACGATCATTCCGGGCGAATGCTCTTCCCGATCAGTCGCCAGATCGAATACATCTCCACCTTTACTACCCTGGTTCCCGGCGACATCATCGTTACCGGAACCCCGACCGGTGCGGGCGCCCGTTTTGATCCGCCAAGATACCTTGTTCCAGGTGATGTGATCGAGATTGAGGCAGACGGTATCGGCATTTTGAAAAATGGAGTGGTGGACGAATGACTCTTTCCGGCGAAGAAGTCAGCAAAGCCGCAACCGATCTTTTCATCGCGGAAAAGTCCGGCATTCAAACCGGATTGTTGAGCCTGGCTCATCCCGGAATGACACTGGATGATGCCTACGCAGTTCAGGCTGCGCTGGTAGAGATGAAACGTGCATCCGGCCTCAAAATTATCGGCAGAAAAATCGGCCTCACCTCGCGCGCCATGCAGGAAGCCCTGAAGATTACAACGCCTGACAGCGGCGTGCTGTTTGACAATATGCTTTTTCACGATGGCGATATCATTGGGCGCAATCGTTTTATTCAACCGCGCATTGAGGCCGAAATAGCCTTTGTGATGAAATCTCCGCTGAGCGGAAGCAGTGTCACCCGCGACGACATCATCGAAGCTACGGATTATATTTGCCCTTCGCTGGAAATTCTTGACACAAGGATAGTCCGGGCTGATTTGAAAACCGGAAAGTCACGTATCATAACCGACACGGTTTCGGACAATGCCGCCAATGCAGGAATTGTTCTCGGCCGACAATGCCACCAGTTCAGCGAGACCGATTTGCGCTGGGTCGGTTCGATCGTGAAACGCGACGGCATTGTCGAGGAGACTGGCCTTGGCGCAGGGGTTCTAGATGATCCCGTCACCTCGATGCTCTGGCTTGTGCATCGGCTGTCGAAATACGATGACGGTTTGAGCGCAGGCGATATTGTTCTTTCCGGCTCATTTATCCGCCCGATTGAAGCAACACCCGGATCCAGTTTCGACGCGGATTTCGGCACTTTTGGAAGCGTTCGGATCGACTTCGAATAATGCCTGTCTATTGCCCTGTCTTTGTTCGCGCTTTGCCCGCAACACTGTCGCGGTGCAGGGTATAAATCCCCGTCGCAACAAGAATGAGCGCGCCAAGCCATGTCCAGCGGTCGGGCAACTGGCCAAATATCCAGTACCCGTAAAAGGTTCCCCAGATCAAAAGTGAGTATTGCACGGGTGCAACCACAACTGCCTGGGCACACTCAAGTGCCTTGATAACCAGCAACTCACCGCCTGCTGCCAACATTGAAAGGCTCACCAGCAAGCCGATCTGTGTCCAGTTGGAAGGCATGATCCAGACAAACGGCAAGGGTATGGTCAGTAGGCAGATCGAAACAATTGCCGTGTAGGCAATGGTGGTTTCGGTGCGGTCGCTGTCACTCAGATAGCGGGAAATGATTTGCCGCAATGCAAAAAACAACGCGGCAACAACAATAATGCCAACAGCGGGATGAACAACCCCTGTTCCCGGACGGACAATGATCAACATTCCAACAAATCCGACAACCACCGCGCTCCAGCGCCGGATGCCAACCTTCTCCTTCAGCAGCCATGCACCAAGCAGCGTTACCATGAAAGGCGCAACAAAGCTGACTGCTACAGCATCGCCAAGTGGCACGAATGCCACTGCCACAATAAACAGGGTTGCGGAAGTTGCGGCAAACGCACCGCGTGTAACCTGCATTTTCAGGTTGTTGGTTTTCAAAATGGCGCGTCCGCGAAGAAACAGCAAAATCAGAACACCACATACCAAACCCAATTGCCGACACCAGACTATCTGTAACGGGTTGAAGCTGGCTGTCAGCAGCTTTGCATGCATATCAGCCGCAGCGAATAGAAACATGCCTGCAAGCATCAGCAGGATACCGCGCTTGTTGTCGATCTTTCGGGGTATTTTTTGAGGCAGTACCGGAGACATTGGACCAGTAGTCATAAATGGCATGCTCCAGATGCAGGAAATTTGGATGAAATTGAGGAGTCCTTCGCTTACTCTAAAGGCAGGCTCAATCAGCGTCCATCATTCATGCTGCCATTCACAGGAAAAATACAATCCTGATGTTGCGGTTTCCGGAGTTTTCATGATCAATTGAAACTCGAACGAGAGCCGAAAATGGGCTTGCGACAAACACAAATAAATTCATGGGAGCGAATTTTATGGCAACCCCGAAAACCGGTTTTACCGGCCCTGCCTTGTGCGCCATTTCAGCACGAGAAGCGGTTCAGCTTTTGAAGAAAAAAGAAGTCTCACCTTCCGAAATGCTTGACGCAGCGTTCGAACGGATTGCAGCGGTGGAACCTGCCGTCAATGCAACGGTCACCCTGTGTGAAGAGCGCGCCCGAAACGCGGTGAAAGATCTTGCAAATAGTGAAAAGGTCAATGGTAAAGAAACTGGATGGCTTGCCGGTCTGCCCATCGCAATCAAAGACCTGACCATGGTGTCGGGTGTTAGGACAACATACGGAAATATTGCCCTCAAGGACTTTATCCCCGAGACAAGCGATCCGCATGTCGAAATGATGGAGCATCGCGGTGCAGTCGTCATAGGAAAAACCAATACACCCGAGTTTGGCGCAGGCGGCAATACCTTCAACGATGTTTTCGGATTTACCCGCAATCCGTGGGATACAAGAAAGAATGCCGGCGGCTCCTCCGGCGGCGCGGCAGTTTCCCTTGCCACGGGTGAAGTCTGGCTCAGCCAGGGTTCAGATCTGGCAGGTTCCTTGCGAACCCCGGCAGCCTATTGCGGTGTGGTCGGATTGCGCCCCTCGCCCGGCCGCTGCGGCGGCGGACCGGCTGCAACTGCATTTTCCACTGAGGGATTGAGTGGCCCCATGGCACGTGATGTCGGCGACATAGCCCTCTTTCTCGATGCCATGACAGGCTACGATCCGAAAATGCCGACGACCATCGAGGCGCCTGCGATCTCGTTTCAGGAAGAAGTTTCACGCGCCAGCCAAAAAGTCCGCATTGCCTTTTCCGAAGACCAAAACGGCTTTGCACCGGTCGAAAAGGAAATTCGCGCGATATTGCGAAATGCCATGGAGAAAGTGGCTGTTGCTGGCGGTGAAGTGGATGACGCGTGCCCTGATCTTCCAGACCTATATCAAACCTATGTCACCCTTAGAGGCATTCACTACGGGTCGGTCAATGCCTATCTGCCCGAAGAGGTTCAAAAGCATTTCAAACCCACACTGCGCGAAAACACCGAATTCGGGCGCAAATTGCAGACACCGCAGATCTATGATGCCCTGCGCAAGCGCACCGTGCTCTATAACGCCATGCGGACTTTCCTTCAGGGGTACGATGTTCTGGCAATACCCGTGGCAGGTTTGGAACCTGGAATGGTTGAAGAAGAGTATCCGTTGACCGTCGACGGTGTGGCAGTGCCCGACTATGTCGATTGGCTGCGCTTTTCCTTCCTTGCAACAGCGACCACACTGCCTGCGATTGCCATGCCGGTGGGTTTCACCGCATCGGGCATGCCTGTCGGGATTCAGCTGATTGGCGGACCAAGGGGCGAAGCAAGACTGCTTCAGGTTGCAAGGGCAGTGGAAGAAGCCTGCGGATTTCCGCTTGGTCCGATTGATCCGGTTGTTCGTCACAAAGCCTGAGGCACTTGTTCGACTGCGCTTGTCAATGGCGACGGGTTTTGCTGGCAGCATTTTTCGACTGAGGCGATATCCCGACAATCAACTCGCGTATCCATTGATGCATAGGCGATGCGTTGTGAAGTGTGGTCCAGTATAGACTTGTTTCAAAAGGTGCGGGGCACGGACAATCCCTGACAACAAAATCTTCGGGATAAGATGCAGCAATACGGTTTGGTATTGTTGTGACCAGGTCTGTATCCCGAAGAACATTGGCAAGGTTGCTGGGGCTGGGTACTGAGATAGCACTGTTGAGGGTGATCCCCAGCCGGTCGAGTTCACGCATGTAAAATGATCGCCAGCCATCGCCATAGGTGACCGTGGCGTGAGGAGCCTTGGCGTAGTCTTCAAGAGAAAGGCGTTGACGTGCCAGCGGATTGGATTTGTGCATCACACAGACATATTTGTCATCAAACAGCCGGCGCTTGAAAGTTCCCTGGTCATCAATTGACACCGGACTGATCAGCAAATCACATTCACCCCGCTTGAGCTGAATTTTTCCCTGCGCCGAGGATTGAATGAACTCCACCCGCAGGCCAGGTGTCTTCTTGCGCAACTCTGCTGTCAAACGGGGTAACAACACGAGACGCTCGTAATAATTGGTTGAGATGGTGAACACTGCATCGGCCTTGAGCGGTTCAAACCGGGTCGGTTCGATCAATGCCTGAAAGCGTTGCAAAAGGGCTCCAGTCGTCTCGATAACTTCTTTGCACCGCTCAGTAGGAACAATGCCTCCTCTTTGGCGGACAAACAGTTTGTCGCCGAAAACTTTTCGAAGGCGATCAATGCTGTAACTGACAGTGGATTGATTTGTATGCAGCTTTTCCGCTGCAATGGAGAAGGACTGATGCTCAAACACGAGGTGCAATATTTTCAATGCAGCAATGTCAACCGAGTCTGCATCATCTCGTTTGTATGCCATTTGCAAACCTTTATTTAATTATCTGATATTGATTATCGGTTTTATTGGATTGTCCGATATTGTCAATTGGTCTAACCATTGAGGCGGGAGAAATCAAAATTTATGCAGAACTCTAAACTTGCCAGTTTGCCAGAGGCACCTTTGGATGAGTCGATAACCATCGAACAATTGGCGTTGGCTCCCTATGGCATATACAAGAGGCTGCGCGCAGAGGCGCCGGTTCTGCGGGTAAAAGCCCTCGGAAGAACCTTGCTCACTAAGGCCAGCGATACGAAATTCGTCAAGGACAGCCCGGAAATCTTCAGCACGAACGATCCGAATACGCCAATGAAACGGGCGTTTTTGGCGCATACACTCATGCGCAAGGACGGCGAAGAGCACCTGCGTGAGCGAAACGCCATGGCACCTGCTTTTTCACCAACCGCAATTCGCCAGAACTGGTCAGAACTCTATACAAGGATCGCAACCGACTATGTGGCGCGCTTGCCCAAAGGCGAAGTGGTTGACCTGTTTCCTGCCCTTGCCGGTCCTTTCGCAGCCCAATGCCTGATCCATCTGCTTGGCATCAACAATGCCAATGACGATCAGATGCAATATTGGTCTCAGACCCTGATTGACGGAGCTGGCAATTTTGGCTGGAAGCCTGAGCCCTTTGAAAAATCCGACGCGGCCAATGCGGAAATGGACCGGCATTTCGATGAAATGGTGGAACGCCACAAGGCCGAGCCAAATCAAAGCGCCCTGTCGGTCATGGTCAATGCCGACGATCCAATTGAGAAGAGCCAGATTTACTCAAACATCAAGATTGCCATTGGCGGCGGTATCAACGAACCGCGTGATGCCTTGTTGACGATCCTGTTTGGTCTGCTTACCAATCCCGGTCAGTTTGAAATCGCCAAACAGAAATCCCTTTGGGGCGATGCCTTTGATGAGGGTGTGCGCTGGGTGGCGCCGATCCAGGTCAGCTCCCGACTGGTCAAGGAGGACACTACCATTCGGGGCTTTCATATCCCCAAGGGTGATGTGGTGATGACAAGTCAGGCATCAGCCAATCACGACGAAGAGATATGGGACAATTCCGGCGAGTTCGACCTGCTGCGCGAAAAGAAACCGCATCAGGCATTCGGTAACGGCCCTCATTTTTGTCAGGGGAAACACATTGCCAGACGCATGATTGCCGACATCATGCTGCCCATTCTGTTTGACCGTTTCCCGAACATGACCCTGCCTGATCCGGGGATTGTGAAATTTCGCGGCTTTGGATTTCGCGGTCCGATTAACCTGCCTGTCCGGTTGGCTTAGGACACGGCATGATGAAAACAGAAAAAGGCATTAAGATTCCAATGCTAACAGCAATTTGCCCAATTGCCATTCAACAAGATTCAGTGTCCATTAACGCATTGAGTGACAAGACCAAAAAACCGGCCACGGTGGTTTTGTAAATTTTATTATTAACAGTCGAATTTTCTGGGAGGAAAACATGACAAAAATTGTAGACAGACGTAAATTTCTCAAAGGCAGCGCCATTGCTGCAGCCGGTGCTACAGCATCACTTGCAACACCTGCCATTGCTGCAAACCACACAACCGTTCTGAAAATGCAGGCAGCCTGGGGCGGCGGCATTTTTCTTGAAAACGCTCAGGCTTATGTAAAGCGCGTCAACGAAATGGCTGGCGGTTCGTTGCAGATTGATCTGCTACCGGTCGATTCCGTCGTAAAAACCAGCCAAATGCAGGACGCGGTTCACCGCGGCGTTCTCGATGCTGCACACTATGTTCCGGCCTACTGGTATTCAAAATCCAAGGTTGCATCCCTGTTCGGTACAGGCCCGTGCTTTGGCTGGTCTTCCAACGAAGTGCTCGGCTGGGTCTATCACGGCGGCGGACAGGCATTGTTTGACGAATTGATGGCATCACTTCAGTTGAATGTTGTCTCATTCTTCAACTCGCCAATGCCTGCCCAGCCACTCGGCTGGTTCAACAAGGAAATCACTGACGCTGCGCAGATCAATGGTCTCAAATACCGTACTGTCGGCCTTGCAGCAGACGTAATGGCAGAAATGGGCATGTCGGTTGTGCAGCTTCCGGGCGGCGAAATTCAGCCTGCCATGAAGTCCGGGCTTATTGATGCTGCCGAGTTCAACAACCCGACCGCAGACCGCGATTTTGGTATGCAGGACGTTTCCAAAATCTACATGATGGCTTCCTATCACCAGTCCCAGGAATTCTTTGAGTGCACCTTCAACAAGCAGAAATATGAGGCACTTGCTCCTGAACTGCAGGCGATCCTGAAATATGCTTCCGAAGCAGAAAGCTCCAACTTCTATTGGAACAATACCAAGCGTTATGCTGACGATCTGGTGAAACTGACAACAGAACAGGGTGTAAAAGCCATCCGCACACCGGACGCAGTCCTCGCCGCACAGTTGGTGGCATGGGACAAGGTCGTGGAACGCATCTCTGCTGAAGATCCGTTCTTTGCCAAGGTTATTGAGTCGCAGAAAGCCTACGCGAAAAACGTCATGGGCTATCTCAACCTTAACCAGCCGGATTACAAACAGGCATACAGCCACTATTTCGGATAATTGCATCTGAGTTAAAACAACTAGACCGCCTGAACTGTCAGGCGGTCTTTTAATCTTGACAATAATTTTTGCATGCCTTGGGCAGGAGATCCAAATTGGAAAAGTTTGTTTACACCATTGAAGGCTTGAACACCTGGATCGGCCGCGCCTTCGGATGGTGCATCATGATCCTTACGCTTTCGGTGTCATACGAGGTATTTGTCCGTTATGTCCTGAACTCACCAACTGTTTGGGCATTTGACATGATGATCCAGATGTATGGAGCACTCTTCTTGATGTCGGGCCCTTATGCCCTGGCGCAGGATGCCCATGTTCGCGGCGATGTGATCTATCGCCTGTTTCCTGTCCGGGTACAGGCACGCATCGATTTTATCCTTTATATCATCTTCTTTTTTCCGGGCATTCTGGCATTGTTCTGGTACGGCTGGGAAATCGCCGCCGACAGCTGGCGCTACAAGGAAGTGAGCTTCAACAGCCCGGCCGGCATTCAGATCTATTTCTTCAAGACACTCATTCCTTTGGCCGGTTTCCTTTTGATCCTTCAAGGCCTCGCTGAACTCGTACGCAGCTGGAAGGCGATGAAATCGGGTGTCTGGATGGAGCGGCTTGATGATGTCCGCGAAACCGAGGACTTGCTGATGGGTTCGGAACTTGTCGCCGATGTCATTCAGCCAAAACACTAATCAGCCCATTCCGCCCCAAGCATTTCGAGTTTCGTGAAAGACCGCCATGACAAATCCTGAAGTCGCAATCTTTATGCTCTGCCTGTTCATCTTTTTGGTGCTGCTGGGCTTCCCCATCGCTTTCACCCTGCTCGCCATGGGGGTTGCGTTCGGTTATTACGCCTATTTCCAGGGAGGCATCGACTCCTTTGGAGACTTGTTCAACAACAACATCTTCTATTTGTTGAACCAGAACACCTATTCGGTGATGGAAAATGACACGCTTGTAGCCATCCCGTTGTTTCTGTTCATGGGATATGTCGTCGAGCGGGCAAGTATCGTCGACAAGCTATTCTACTCTCTCTACATGGCTGCACGAAACCTTCCTGGTTCCCTTGCAATTGCCGCCCTCCTGACGTGCGCAATCTTTTCCACTGCTTCCGGCATTGTGGGCGCTGTGGTTACACTGATGGGTCTGCTCGCCTTTCCGGCAATGGCCAATGCCAACTACAACAAGAGTTTTGCCTCGGGCGTCATTTGCGCGGGGGGTACACTGGGTATTTTGATCCCGCCTTCCATCATGCTCATTGTCTATGCGGCGATCGCTGAACTTTCCCCGTTGCGCCTTTATGCTGCGGCTGTTTTTCCCGGTCTTCTGCTCGCAGGACTATATATCGTCTACGTGATCATTCGCGTGATGATCAATCCGTCACTGGCACCAAAACCCGACTTGAAAGACGTTCCACCGCCTGCAAAAATTTATATGGATCTGGTGATAAACTTCATACCGCTTACCCTGCTGATCATGCTCGTTCTGGGTTCGATCCTTGGCGGTCTTGCAACACCGGCCGAAGCTGCGGCAATGGGCGCCTTGGGCGGCCTGTTCCTCGCCTCGCTATACCTCAGCCCGTCAGGAAAGGTTGTTCAAGACAGCGTGACCGGCCGTGCGCCGCTCATGTATATCGGTATTTTCGGTGGCCTTGCACTTTACTATTTCAACGCTCCGGCACCCACCACAAAGGCAATGATAGAAGTTCCGCTGATAGGCGGCATAGTCGGTTTGTGGCTGTCCTGCCTGCGTTACAGTTACGCAATCGTCTGGATCAAGCTCAAAGAAAGCGTCTTCCTTACAGCAAAAGCAACCGCAATGGTGTGCTGGCTGTTCGTGGGCTCATGGACCTTTGCCTCCGTCTTCTCCTATCTTGGTGGTCATGGCATTATCGCCGAATGGTTCAGTCATTTTGATCTGGCACCCTGGCAGTTCCTCGTATTGGCGCAGCTGATCATCTTCTTCCTCGGCTGGCCATTGGAATGGTCGGAAATCCTGATCATCTTTGTCCCGATTTTCCTTCCCCTGCTGGATCAATATGGCATCAACCCGTATTTCTTCGCCATGCTGGTTGCACTCAACCTGCAAACCTCGTTCCTCACACCGCCTATGGCAATGTCGGCCTACTACCTGAAGGGTGTGCTGAAAAACCAGATACAGCTGATCGAGATTTTCAAGGGGATCATTCCATACCTCGGCATCGTGATACTGAGCATGGTTCTGATGTACATCTTCCCGGGAATTGCCTTGTGGCTTCCTGATTACCTCTTTGGACCCTATGTTCAGTAAGCCATGAAACTCATCCCAACAAACCTGACCGCAATTGAAGCCGTTGCAAAAATCAACGAGGGAACGCTTTCATCAGTGCAACTGGTGAAAGCCTGCCTTGAGCGGATTGATGCAACCGACGGTGAGTTGAAGGCATGGGCCTATGTAGACCGCGAAGGCGCTCTCGCCCGTGCATCACGCATGGACGATATCCGCAAGTCAGGCCGCGCAACCGGCGCCCTTCATGGCATCCCTGTCGGATTAAAGGACATCATTGATGTCGAATCCATGCCTTGCGAGCGCGGCACGCCTGTTTTTGCCGGAAGAATGCCCGATCAAAACGCGGCTATTGTTGACCGGCTGACGGAAGCGGGGGCAATCATTCTGGGAAAGACGGTTACGACCGAGCTCGCCTTCATGCATGCCAACAAGACCAGAAATCCACACAATACCGATCACAGTCCCGGCGGCTCATCAAGCGGGTCTGCGGCAAGCGTCGCCGCCTACCAGGTGCCTCTTTCAATTGGTACTCAAACCAACGGCTCGGTCATCCGTCCAGCTTCTTTTTGTGGCACCTTCGGCTTAAAGCCAAGTCGTGGTATGATCTCGCGTTGTGGCCTGCTTCACACATCTGATACACTTGACCAGGTCGGTGTTTTTGCCCGTGACTTGAAGGATGCGGCGCTTCTTGCCGATGTGATTTCCGGGTATGACCGCAACGACAATTTCAGTTTTGACCGGCCCCGCCCCCATCTGCTTGCAGGTGCCGGTCAGGAAGCTCCGGTCAACCCTGCCCTTGCATGGTTCGAACTGCCCTATGCCGATCGATATTCATCAGATGTCATCGATGGGATGGCAGAGATTTTCGTAACGCTTGAAGCCAGCGGAGCAACCATTGAGCGTTTTGCTGCGCCACCCGCTTTCGCCGGGCTGATTGTTGCCCAGCGCATCATCCATGAATATGAAATCCTTCATCTGCAGGAAGCAGTTTTCACGGACCATTGGAGCCAGATCAGCGAAAGTCTGAAACCGGTGATCGAGCGTGCGCGGCTGATAACGTTGGCAGAATATGAAGACGCAAAATCCCTGATGGTTTCTGCCATCGAATTTTTCCGGATATTCTTTCAGGATTACGATGCCATTTTGACGCCGGCCGCCCTCGGCGAAGCGCCAAAATTCGGGTCTGGAACAGGTGATCCGATCTGTTCCACCATCTGGACGCTCGCAGGTCTTCCCTGCGTCACTCTGCCGGTGCTGGTAGGAAATACCGGCTTGCCAATCGGTCTCCAACTGGTTGGGCCGATGGAACGCGACGACAGACTTTTAAGAACGGCAGCATGGACATTGAAAACCTTGAACCCGTGAATGAAATTGGGCACACTCGAACATTATAATCCGAAAGGGCAAACACGATGCTACCTGCCACCACACAAAAGATAGTCTCGGTCATTGCGACCGTTTTGCTGATGATTTTCATTTTGGGATTGTCCCGGTCCATCTCCGGCGGTTTGGCGGGATTTTGGGGCGGCCTGCCCTTTATGGTCATTGCGATATTCATACTGGCTCTGGCTATTATCCAGTGTTGGCAGGAAGCCTTTCGCAAGAAAGACTGAACGGATTTATTAATGCCAGAAAAACCGGTCCTTTGGATAACCCGAAAAATCACGCCTGCCGCATATCAGCGCGCAGAACGGGATTTTGAGACAATAATCAACGCTTCCGATGTTCCTCCAACAGCAGATGACATCGTGGCCATGAGCTCAAAGGTTGATGCGATCTTGTGCTGTCCGTCGGAAAAATTTTCGGCAGAGGTTGCAGCGCGTCTGAATGGCCGTTTGAAAATCATTGCCAATCATTCTGTCGGCGTGGACCATTGCGATGTCAGCGCCCTCAAGGCCCGCAACATCGCTGTCACCAATACTCCGGATGTATTATCCGAGGCTACCGCCGAAATCGCCCTTTTGCTGATGCTGGGTGCCGCAAGGCGTGCAGTCGAGGCGGAACGCACCGTCAGGCAAGGCAAATGGGACCATTGGAACATGGCCTTCATGATAGGCAAACAGGTTTCCGGATCGCGCCTTGGCATCATTGGCATGGGCAGGATAGGCCAGACAATGGCTCGCTTTGCCAGAGGCCTTGGAATGGAAATCCACTATCATAACCGCTCCCGCCTCGCGCCTGACCTTGAAGAGGGCGCGCACTATCATGCCACGCTCGACACGCTTTTGCCGGTTTCGGATTTCCTCAGTCTGCATTGCCCCGCAACACCGCAAAACAACAGATTCATGAATGCAGCGCGTTTTGCGCAAATGCCGGATGGCGGCGTGTTCGTTAATACAGCCCGCGGTTCTCTGGTGGATGAGGACGCACTTTTGCACGCCCTTGACAGCGGCAAGCTTTTTGCTGCGGGATTGGATTGTTTTGAGACCGAACCAGGCGGCAATCCGGCCTTTTGTTCCCGCGAAAACATTTTCATGCTGCCTCATATCGGTAGCGCCACCTTCAAGACACGAGATGCAATGGGCTTTCGCGCTCTTGATAATCTCGACGCTTTTTTTGCAGGCAGGAAACCCCTCGATCTGCTTTGATCTTTATTTGAACCTCGACTGGACATGAAACCGGTCACCCAAGGAAAAGGAAAGACTATGGCTTCTGTGGCATTTATCGGACTGGGCGTGATGGGTTATCCCATGGCTGGGCATATCGCCAAGGCGGGACATTCGGTAACCGTTTACAACAGGACAGCGGAAAAAGCGAAGAAATGGGCCAAGGAACACAAGGGCAAGGCGGCGGCAACCCCTGCTGCTGCTGCAAAGGATGCAGACTTTGTATTCTGCTGCGTTGGCAATGACAATGATCTGCGCAGTGTGACCATCGGCAAGGATGGCGCTTTTGAAGGCATGAAGGAAGGCGCGATCTTTATAGACAATACGACAGCTTCCGCGGACGTCGCACGTGAACTTGGCAAGGCCGCAAAAAAAGCGAAATTCAACTTTCTGGACGCGCCCGTTTCCGGCGGCCAGGCCGGAGCGGAAAACGGCGTCCTTACTGTGATGGTAGGCGGCAGCAAGGCGGTTTTCAACAAAGCCAAACCGGTTATCGATTGCTATGCCCGCATGGTCGGCCTGATGGGTCCGACAGGCGCCGGTCAGTTGACGAAAATGGTCAACCAGATTTGTATTGCAGGTCTCGTTCAGGGTCTTTCCGAAGGCATTCACTTTGCCCAGAAGGCAGGCCTTGATGTGGAAGCGGTAATTGAGGTCATCTCGAAGGGTGCCGCGGGCTCGTGGCAAATGGAAAACCGCCACAAGACCATGAACGCGGGAAAATACAATCACGGCTTTGCGGTCGACTGGATGCGCAAGGATCTGGCAATTTGCCTTGAGGAGGCCGGTTACAATGGTGCCAGCCTGCCCAACACGGCGCTGATAGACCAATATTATGGCGACATTCAAAAGATGGGCGGCAACCGCTGGGACACTTCCTCACTGCTCGCCCGCCTCAACAAGCTCGCCTCAAAATAAAGCATCAAATTTACCAATTGAAATGGCTGGCAGCTTCTCACCTGTCAGCCATTTTTCTTTTAAAGCGTTCAATCGCACAGCTTATAGAAACGGCAGCTCAACCAACCTGCCTGCCACATCGCCGCCAGGGCGCTTGACGACAACTTCATCACCCACATTGGCCGACACGCTGACAAGCGCATAGCCAATGTTGCTTTGCATGCGACGCGACCAGACCGCATTGGTCATATCACCGATTCTCCTACCCTTGATTTCGATGCTCTCCCAGGCAAAGCCGAGCGGAGCCGGTTCGCTGCCCTCCAGAATGATCCCCAGTTGATGGCGTTTTGGCCCCTCTATGGCTATCTGCCGAAGCGCCGCGATGCCGATCACATCATCGCCCACATCAAGGTCGAGATACTTTTCAAGACGCACCTCGAACGGATTGGTATGGTCGTCCGTGTCTCCGCCCACTGAAACCAGCCCGCTCTCTGTCCGCTCGGCCGTAGCTGGTGCGCCAGGTCCGATTCCCCAGGGCTTTCCGGCTTCCTTGAAGATATTCCACAGCTTTGTTCCCATGCTGCCATCACGCAGATAGATTTCAAAACCGCCCTGCTTTGACCAGCCCGAGCGCTGAACAGCAACCGGAATTCCCTCGATCTCGGTTTCCCTGAACCAGAAATATTTTATCTCGCGCACCCAGTCACCCATTACATGCGCAACCACATCTGCAGCTTTCGGTCCTTGCAGTGCCATCGGCGAAACATCCGGCTCACTGATTTCGACATTGAGACCACGTTCGGCGGCAATCGCCCTTGCCCAAAACCAGATGTCTGAGTCAGCAATCGAAAACCAGTACAGATCTTCCGCCAGTTTCAGGAGAATGGGATCATTGATGATGGTTCCCTGATGATTGCAAAGAGCCACATATTTACCCTGCCCGACCTTGCATTTTGACAAATCGCGCGGTGAAAGTATTTGCGCCAGCCTGCCGGCATCCGGCCCTTTCAATTGAACCTGGCGCTCGACGCCAACATCCCACTGGGAAACACCATTGATAATGCGCCAATATTCCGCCTCGGGATCACCATACCCAGTCGGCATGATCATGCGGTTGTAGATTGAGGCCGAAACCATACCCTCGTCGACTGCAGATTGGTAAAAAGGCGATGGACGAAGGCGGGCGGTAGGATGGATTGAAAACACGGCAAGCTCCCGGATCAGAAATATTCCGGAAAACTATAATAGAACCATCTGCGTTGAAATGCCCTACATGCGACGCAAGAAAATATTAAACGGCAACCAGAAAATGGTGACGCACGCGGTCCACAGCGAAGCAGTCTTTTGTTGGGATTCCCTTTGCGTCCCAATTAACAGGGACAATCCATCATTTCAGCAAAAAAGTGTTTGTAGTGATATCAACTTGAAATCAAAACCAATAATCCTCGGTCAGAAACGTGCACGAAACAATGAATCCTCTAAACTCGCGTTCTCCCCTAACACCGGGAAGGCCTTGATGCCTATTTCTTTCGCGCCCTATTGATGATCCCAACGATTTGCAGATAACTAGTTTCCGTCCCACAAGCCACGTTCTTAGGCAAATGCCATATTCGCGCGCTCAACTGCCTCCAGAGCGGAGACTGCAATTATATCTGCCCCGATATTTTCAAAGGCATATTTGTCATAACTGACCGCCGGCCCGCCAACCGCGGTCCTGATGGTTGGATTGTATGAATATTTCCGGGAGCGGCTGAGGATTTCCTTGCACTCATCTACCGCCGATGTCGCTCCTACTGACAAGCCAAGCAAATGGAAATTAGACGTTCCCAACTGCCTCATCAGTGCGTCATTGGCTTCGGTCTCTGCGCCGCCTTCCACATCCCAACCAGCATCATCAAAGCAGGCAGCAACAATTGTCAAACCCAAGGTATGATTGCCACCTGACGTTCTGGCCAAAAGTACTTTCCGCCCGTTTCTTTGAACAGGCAAAACACTTTTTGCCTTGTGCACCAACTGGTTCACAATAATATTGAGCCGCGACGAGGCAACGGCGACCTGGACAAAATCTATGTCATCTTCACACCACAGCTCGCCTAGTTTGGCAGCAACCGGTGCGAAGAGTTGAATGGAAGCTGTCTTGATCGGTATTTTCTCTTTTGCCAGTTGCTCGATCACCACCCGATGATGGATGTGATCGGCATCGGTCAGCGCTTTTTGCAACACTTCGCGATACTTTCTGGCAGCATCTGCACCTGGCAGATTTTTAGCATCTTCATCCGTATCAGGATCAAATGCAATATTCTCCGAAAGTATCCGGTTTTTCTTTTCGGAAATTGCTTTTTCACTGGCTTGTTTAAGCCTGCTGGCGGCAATCTCGGGATGCGATTGTTCAACGCGTTTAGCGACCCTGTCTCCTATCGTTGCCCGCAAGATGCTCTGGTCCGATAGTGACAAACGTAGCTGGCCGCCGCCAGAAGATAACTTCGGCTTTTGCGGTTTACCGTCAGGTCCTGTGTCGTTTCCTGCCATCATCCTCCCCGACAATGCGTGAACAACCCGATCCACCAGATATGATAATCAGTTTTTCCAGACGTTCACAAGAGTAATCATGAAAAAAACTTATACTTTAGTCCAGTTACTTTCATCCGGTGGATATTGGAAAATAATAACAATTAAATCAGTGAGATAACATTGGTTTCTATTTCACCGTGCGAAGGTCCCTCTAGCTGCAGCACGCTGAAAATCTTGTTTACAATTGCCTCTGCATCCAGTCCGGCGGCTTGATACATGGCTTCAGGACTCGCATGGGAAATAAAGATATCCGGCAATGTCATGGTACGAACGGCACATCCCAAACCGAGCAGACCGCTATCAGCGAGAAAATGAAGTACCAGAGATCCAAATCCACCGGTTGCTCCTTCTTCAATTGTCACCAGCAGGTCATGGCCCTGCACCAGATTTACGATGAGCTCTTTATCCAGCGGTTTTGCAAAACGGGCATCGGCAACCGTTGTGGATAATCCGAATGTCTCAAGTTTGTCAGCCGCCAGAAGTGCTTCACCCAGCCTGGCGCCAAAGGACAAAATGGCGATTTTTTTGCCCTGGCGTAAAATCCTACCTTTGCCTATTTCAAGGGGAATTCCAACCTCAGGCATCGCGCAGCCGGTCCCGTCACCCCGTGGGTAGCGAAAAGAAATTGGGCCGCTGTCATGCGCCCGCGCCGTTGCCACCATATGCACAAGCTCCGCTTCATCTGCGGCTGCCATAACCGTGAACCCGGGAAGATTTGCAAGATAGCCGATATCAAACGAGCCGGCATGGGTTGGCCCGTCCGCGCCTACCAGCCCTGCCCGGTCAATTGCAAAACGCACCGGAAGTCCCTGCAGCGCAACGTCATGGACAATTTGGTCATAGCCCCGCTGGAGAAAGGTCGAATAGATCGCACAAAATGGCTTCATGCCACCAGCCGCAAGACCTGCAGCGAATGTGACCGCATGCTGTTCGGCGATGCCGACATCAAAGGACCTTTCCGGAAATACCTTGGCAAAATGATCAACACCGGTTCCGCTGGCCATGGCGGCTGTAATCGCCACGACTTTTTCGTCACGCTTTGCCTCACTCACAAGCGCATCAGCGAACACCTTGGTATAAGCTGGCGTCTTGGATACGCTTTTGCACTGAACGCCCGTAATGACATCAAACTTGGCAACGCCATGATACTTGTCAGACGCATTCTCGGCAAAATGGTAACCTGCACCCTTTTTGGTGAGGGCGTGGATCAGCACGGGCCCGGTGCAGCCTTTTTGCAGTTTGCGAAGCAATGGCAGCAATTGCCGGACATCATGACCGTCCACCGGGCCGAAATAGTCAAATCCCATATGCTCAAAAAACGAGCCTCCAGCCAGCATTTCATTTGCGGCGCGGCGCGTTCTGCTTGAAATTTCCCTGAACGGTTCAGGCAGCCGCGACGTTACGTCTTTCAACATGCGGTTTATTTCCTGAACCGGCGCGCTCGCCACCAGTCCGGCAAGATAGTTGGAAAATGAACCTACTGAAGGCGAGATCGACATTTCGTTGTCGTTGAGGATTACAAACATGCGCTTCCCCAAGGCTCCGGCATTGTTCATGGCTTCATAGGCCATGCCTGCAGACATGGCTCCATCACCAATCACACAAATCACATCACCAGCATCGCCACCAAGGTCGCGTGCAACAGCAAAGCCAAGGCCGGCCGAAATGGAAGTGGATGAATGGGCCGCTCCAAACGGGTCATACCCGCTTTCGGCGCGCCGGGTGAAGCCCGACAAACCACCCTCCTTGCGAAGGGTATGCATACGGTTGCGACGGCCGGTCAAAATCTTGTGCGGATAGGCCTGATGGCTCACGTCCCAGATGATCTTGTCCCTCGGAGCATCAAAGACAGCATGAATGGCAACCGTCAGTTCCACGACACCCAGACTGGACCCCAGATGTCCGCCGGTCTTCGATACCGACTGAATGGTCTCGTAACGCAGTTCATCCGCCAGCCTGGAAAGTTCAAGATCACTTAATAATTTTAAGTCAGAGGGAGTTTCAATCCCATCAAGAAGCGGTGTTTCGCGATATTCCGGATTATTGATCAACATTCCAACCTCCTCCCGCAATCATTGCCCGGATTTGGTCCTCATGAGCCATGCGGCCCAATTGACAACGAACTGCTTAAATTCATTGTCGATTCAAAAATCAAAAATGTAAACTATTTTTTACACAATTGTTGTAAAGGAAATTTTACAACTAAAAAATCGCCCTCCATCATCAGATAGCGGGCGATTCCAAAATTTACGATGTGGGCCTAACGGATCAATGACAGGCCTGTTAAACAATGCCAGTCGGTCAGTTGGCCGTTGGTGTCGCACCTTCAGCGGGTGCCTCTGACGCATCAGGGCTGAACTGCTTCAGATAAGCGATGATATTGACCACATCTTCTTCCTTTTTCAGGCCGACAAATGCCATCTTGGTACCTTTGACCAGTTCTTTTGGTGCAGGAAGATATTCCATCAGGAGTTCCTCACTCCAGACCTTTCCTTCGCCAAATTCCACCATGGCCTTGGAATATTTGAACTCTGCAGCCGTTCCGGGCTGGCGGCCAAACAAGTTTTGAAGGCTCGGGCCCACTTTGTTTTTCGCTTCATCTGCCACGTGGCAAGACTGACATTTCTTGAAGACAGTAGCCCCTGCTTCAACGTCTCCATCCAAGGCGGATGCGCTGTTGACCGCAAACACGAGGAAGGAGAACCCGGCAAAAACGCCTGGCAATACTGATTTGAACATTTGGAATAATCCTCCTTTGGATGACACTGGCTGTGCTAATTTTCTGCAGCAGCATAGACTGGTAACTAGGGTACAACGTTCCACTGTCCAACGCGTCTGGCTGAACAATTCGACAATTCGACGACACATTTTCCAATTGGCGATTGAATTTGCCAATCATCTGTACCAATGTCAGGATCAATATGTAACAACTATTTTACACACCCGGCGATAATATCCATGTCCAAACCTTTTCCGTTTTCAGCGATTGTCGGCCAGGACGAAATGAAGCGGGCGCTTTTACTGGCAGCCGTAGATCCGTCCCTTGGCGGAGTATTGGTCTTTGGGGACCGCGGTACAGGAAAATCAACTGCCGTGCGCGGACTGGCGGAACTCCTGCCGAAGATCGAGGTGCGCAAGGGGTGTCGTTTCAACTGCGAGCCGGATAAACCGGCTGCGTGTTGCCCGGTTTGCAATGTCGGAAAAGGCTTGAAACTCCCCGAAAAGACGCAGATGGTTACCCCAATCGTCGACTTGCCACTGGGCACAACAGAGGATCGCGTCTGTGGAGCCCTCGACCTCGAGAAAGCATTACTGTCAGGAGAAAAGGCTTTCGAACCGGGCCTGCTGGCAAAGGCACATCGCGGCTTTCTGTATATCGACGAGGTCAATCTGCTGGAAGACCACATGGTGGACTTGCTGCTGGATGTTGCAGCTTCGGGTGTGAATGTTGTTGAGCGTGAAGGATTGAGTATTCGCCATCCTGCCCGCTTTGTCCTGGTCGGAAGCGGAAATCCGGAGGAAGGCGACCTGCGTCCGCAATTGCTCGATCGATTCGGGCTGTCTGTCGAAGTCGGTTCTCCAAAGGATATTGGCGAACGCGTGGAAGTCCTAAGGCGGCGCGACGCATTTGAAAGGGACCAGGATGCGTTTGTGGAACAGTGGAAAAAACGCGACGCAGGAATTCGCAGCAGGATAAATGCTGCCAAACGACTAATGCCGACAATGGAAATGCCCGACAATCTGCTGGAAAAAATATCAAGGATTTGCCTGCATCTGGGCATCGATGGCCTTCGGGGTGAACTCACTTTAATGCGGTCGGCCAGAGCATCTGCAGCTCTTGGCGGCAGAAGGAAAATCACACTCGAGGATATAGTCTCCGTTGCTTCAATGGCTTTGCGCCATCGCCTCCGCCGGGATCCCCTGGAAGAAGCCGGCAGTACAGTGCGCATTGAAAAAGCGCTGGGTGAACTGGGCCATGGCTGACGCTCTATCCAAACATGATGAAGATATGGAGGCATTGATCCTCCGAAGCCAGACGGCCTGGGACAAGGCACTTTTGAGCGCCAAAATACTGGCAGTGGCAGGCTCCCGCATCGGCGGCATTCATTTGCGCTGCAGGGCAAGCCCCGTGCGCAACGCGTTTTTAAGCCATCTGCAACACTTGAGCGGCATGGAAAAAAAATGGATCCGGATCAACCCGCAAATCTCATCATCCCGCCTTTGCGGTGGTCTGGACATTTCCGCAACTGCAAAGGCCGGATACCCGGTCTGCGAAAACGGTGTTCTTCATCAGGTGAATGAAGGAACGCTGGTCATTGCACTGGCCGAGAAGCTGGAAGCATCAACAGCTGCGATCATTTCGCGATCCATGGATACCGGCCAATGCGCGAACATGTACGCAGGCGCTGGAACACAACCGGCACGGTTTACAGTGATTGCCATTGACGAGGGACTGGACAGCAGCGAGACGATCCCGCCTGCTCTCAACGACAGGCTGGGGCTGGTAGTTGATCTCAATGAAGTTGCCTGGCACCACACAGCAATCCCCCCTGAAGAGCCGAACATTACGCATTGGAGCATGTGCGAGGACGCAGAGGTTTCTCCGCAAACACTCGAGCTTTTCGCAACCTTGACAGGCGCATTTCCGGGAAATTCGATGCGCGCACTCCTACATCTGGTGACTGTCGCAAAAACCGTCGCCGCCCTGGACGGGAAAAAAACCGTCGAAGCCTCCCATGCTGCCACCGCGATTGCACTCTGCCTTGGCTTCCTGCCGCAACTTATCGAGCAGGCAGAAGAAAACAATGATCCCGCGAGCAAATCTTCCAGCGATGACCCGGTTCAAGACAGCCTCCAGCCACAGTCCGAAAAAGACAGGCAGGAGCCTGACAAGCGTGGCCCGGACGACGAAGACAGCAAAAACCAACTGGACCTGCAGCAGTTGCTGGACATGGCGGTCGAAAAACAAAAAGCCTCCGACCTTTCCGGGTTGAACATGGCAACTGCTGCGACAACAAGGGACAGCCGCGCTTCAAGCGGAAAATCCGGTATGGCAAAATCAGGTGCGCGAAGGGGCCGCCCCCTCGGCATGGTCAATATCCCCCCCTATCCTGATGCGCGGCCTGACATTGCCGCGACCATTCGGACCGCCGCACCCTGGCAAAACCTGCGCAAGAATAAAGCAGTCGTAGCGGACACCGGCACTACGCGCCGCCTGTCCATTTTCACCTCGGATTTCCGTTACAAACGCTACAAGCATGCGACCCGCTCAGCTGCAATTTTCGTGGTGGATGCGTCCGGCTCGACTGCCCTTGAGCGCCTTGGGGAAACCAAGGGAGCGATCGAACTGTTGCTCGCAAACTGCTATATCAGAAGGGATGAAGTCTCGCTGATTACCTTCCGGGATGTCGCTGCTGAAATCACTCTTGAACCCACCCGTTCTCTGGTACGGGCAAAACGGGCTTTGTCGGAAATGGCTGGCGGCGGCCCCACTCCCCTTGCATCGGCCATGAAACTCGCCTTTCAAACCGCTCTTAATGTGCGGCGCAAAGGCTATACACCAGTCATTGTCCTGTTGACCGATGGCAGCGGCAATATCGACCTTGGCGGTCAGCCAAACCGAAAAACGGCCGCGCAGGACACCGACATCCTTGCCCGGCAGATCTCCATGGCGGGAATAAAATCAATCTGCATTGATGTGGCGAGGAGACCTAGGCAGGCAGTTGTTGAATTGGCAAATACCATGGGAGCTGAATACTGCGCGTTACCCAATGCGAATGCCACAAACATGTCCCAACTCGTCAACCGTCACATGGAGAACAGCAAGACGTGATCCGTGCCAAAAACTCACGACCAGACTGGGAAACGGACGGCAGGAACTGGCCTAACCGTTCCGCAAGCCGTTTCGTCAATGTCCACGGGTTGAACTGGCATATACAGGAAATGGGCAGCGGTAATCCCGAGCGTATCCTGCTGATCCATGGAACCGGTGCGGCAACCCATTCTTTCCGGGATATGATGCACTGCCTGGCTGAAAAGCTGCACGTTGTCTGCTTCGACCTGCCGGGCCATGGCTTTACAACACACAGGGGGCCAACCGATTTATCATTGAACGGAATGTGCAATTCCGTCACTTCCCTGCTTGGGGCAATCGGTTTCAAGCCGGATATAATGCTTGGTCATTCAGCCGGAGCGGCCATTGCCATTGAGTGCACACTTCAGGGTAAGCTGACTCCCAGACACATTTTTGGGGTAAATGCCGCATTGCGCCCCATAAAAGGTAATGCCCTTCTGTCACCCATGGCGAAGCTGCTTTTCGCAAATCCGTTGACCTCGAGAATTTTTTCGATCACTTCGCGCCGATCTTCCTTTGGTCGCAACCTGATTGCAACCGCAGGTCCAAAAATCGACAAGACCGGCCATGATGCGTACTCCATGTTGATGGGGTATCCCGATCACGTGCGCGGGGCAATGGGAATGATGGCCAGCTGGAACCTGGAGACCCTTGATCAGCGTTTGCCGAAACTGCAGTGCGCCCTTACCCTGATTGTTTCAAAAGACGACAAACTGGTCCCTCCTTCTGACAGTGAGGCCGCTGTCAGAAAGACGCCCGGAAGCAAATTGATCGAAATGAAAGATGGCGGGCATTTGCTGCATGAGATCCATAGCAACGACATATGCAGGATTGTGCTTGATGAAGCAGCACAATTCCGCCCCGGAATAACGCTCGGTGGAACGGGATGAACGCACCGTCAATGAATAGAAAAATAGGTATCAAAACTGACACGCGGCCGCATGCCGTAGTCATAGGTTCAGGATTTGGCGGTCTCGCCGCTGCGATCCGCCTTGGGGCAAAAGGCTATCGGGTCACGGTAGTCGAAAAGCAGATGATTCCTGGTGGACGGGCTGGCGTTTTTAAGATCAATGGCTTCACCTTCGATGCCGGTCCGACCATCGTTACTGCGCCGTTTCTGTTCGAGGAATTGTGGACGCTCTGCGGAAAGCGGATGTCTGATCACATTGATCTTCGCGCCCTGACGCCATGCTATCAGATCCGCTTTGCAGATGGTGAAACTTTCAACACCTATAGCGACGAGAAACAAATGCTTGCCGAAGTAGGGCGCCTTTCACCCGGCGATGTCGCAGGCTACAAACGCTTCATCACCGAAAGCAGAAAATGTTATGAGGCCGGATTTGAGCGCTTGACCGGCCGGGCATTCAACCGGTTTTCCGCGATGATCAGATCCCTGCCCGACCTGATCATGCGACGGGCTGACCGTTCCACCTATCAGTCCGCATCCAAGTTCGTGAAAAATGAAAAATTGCGGATTGCCCTTAGCTTCCATCCGCTTTTTCTCGGAGGGAACCCGTTTCGTGCCAATTCGATTTTCACGCTGATATCCTATCTGGAGCGGCGCTGGGGTGTCCACTATGCCATGGGCGGAACCCACAGTCTGGTGCAGGGTCTGGCCGACCTCATTGTGGGTCAGGGCAATATCATCAGGCTGAACAGCGAGGTTGCCGCAATTGACATCGAGAACGGCGTTGCAAAAGGTGTCACGCTTAAATCGGGAGAAACCATCGACGCTGATATTGTTGTTTCAAACGCCGACAGTGCCTGGACTTACAAGCACCTCATATCCTCCAGCCATCGAAAGCGCTGGACCGATAAAAGGATAGACCGGGGCGATTATTCCATGAGCCTGATTGTCTGGTATTTCGGAACCAACCACCGGTTTGAAGACATCGAGCACCACACCATCATGATGGGTCCGCGCTACAAGGGGTTGCTAACTGACATTTTTGACCGGAAAATACTGGCCGAAGATTTCAGCCTCTATCTCCATCGTCCCACTAAAACCGATACCGGTATTGCGCCACCGGGTTGTGACGCCTTTTATGTACTCAGTCCAGTACCCAATCTGGATGGCAATGTAGACTGGCCGACTGTCAGCGAACCATACAGGAAAAAAATCGAGCAGTTTCTGGATGCCACCATCATGCCAGGTCTTTGCGACTCGATTGTTGCCTCGAAGGTCATTACCCCGCATTATTTCCATGATGAATTATTGTCGGTAAAAGGCGCCGCCTTCGGCCTGGAGCCCAAGATTTCACAGATTGCCTACTTCAAACCGCACAACACCAGCGAAGACATTGCCAATCTATATCTGGTAGGCGCCGGTACGCATCCAGGTGCCGGGATGCCTGGTGTGATTTCATCAGCAAAAATTCTGGAAGAACTGGTACCGGACGCCAAAACCCTGATCCGCACATCAACACGCAGAACCGTCAACACTTTGTGACACAGAGTATCAAAAAGACTTGAAACATGAGGCATGATGCAACACAATTAATGTTAAAATTCCGGGCAGTCTTGCTCCGGGAAAACCAGTAACGGGGAAACCGATGCAGCAGGAACTTGCAGCGAACGCCCAAGGGAAGAAAGGTGACGACCAGCCGGACTACCCGCGCCCGACATGGCTGGGCGTGTCGGCTGATGATCGCAAGGCCTGCCATGATGCCATACGCGACGGGTCAAAATCCTTCTATGCTGCGTCGATGCTGCTGCCGGCAAAACAACGCTTTGCCGCCCGGGCGTTGTACGCGTTTTGCCGGAATTCAGACGATCTCGTCGATGACAGCACCGACAATCAACAGGCTGCTATGCGCCTGCGAGATCGTCTTGACGCGGTTTATCTAGGTCGACCGGACGTTCTGGAAAAAGCGCTGCCATGCGACCGGGCCTTTGCGGCGATCGTCCGGGCTTATGACATCCCCAAGGAGATTCCGCTGGCATTAATCGAGGGTTTTGAGTGGGACATAGCCGGACGTGAATACGCCACGCTGGATGACCTGCTGGAATATGCGGCACGAGTCGCTTCCAGTGTTGGCATCATGATGACCATGTTGATGTTGCGCCGTGACTTCCACGTTCTTTCGAGGGCTGCCGAACTTGGCCTTGCCATGCAACTCACCAATATCGCCCGTGATATTGGTGAGGATGCGAGGAACGGAAGGGTCTACCTTCCCACGCAGTGGCTTGAGGAAGCAGGGCTTGACCGGGCAGCCTTCATCAAATCTCCAGCCCATGACAGTCGGACACAATTGCTGGTGAAGCGATTGCTGGCTGAAGCCGACAAATACTACGAACAGGCAGTCACCGGGGTCCAGGGTCTGCCTTCCAACTGCCGTCATTCGATTTTGAGCGCTGCGGAAATCTACCGCTCCATTGGTGCCGCCATTGCCCGCAACGATCACAACGCCATTGATTACCGTGCCCATACCAGTGGCATCCAGAAAATTGGCTTGAGCCTTTCTGCTCTGCTATCCATGCCGTTTCAGAAAACCATCATCAGGGCAAAGCCTCACCCTAGCATCGCATTTCTGGTCGATCTGGCAACAAAAGACCGCGAACCGGAATCGGACAAGGCTGTGGACCGGTTTGTCTCCATACTTGCTGGCCATCAACAACGAACCATCGAACTTACCCGACGCGCAAAAATGATAAGGCGCCCGCAATTGAAAGCAGGAACCTGAAATGATCGAAGAGTATTTCGGGCTGATCGAAGGCGGCTTTGTATTTTCGCTGGCAATCGCATTCTACTTTTGGCAGAGGCACACATTGAAGCGGGATATCGCGGCACGCCTTGAACGCGAAAGGCTTGAAGAAAAAGAGCAGGCAACACTACGCTAGGTAAAGGCAGGTAAGTTCTAAACCGGCCATCTGCTCCGTCTTGGCATGCGGAAGGGAAGCATGCACTTGATGAGTGTATTTGAAAAACGATTTCCGGAAAATGTCTCGTGCATCATCAGGAGTTGTTCACCATTGAGGTAATTATTGATCAGGGAACGTGTATAGAACGGACTATCTTCCAGTTCTTTTACTATCTCCGCCTGTTGAGATGGATCGCATTGGATATGCCTTTCAACGCCCCAAAAACCGCGTTTGAGTTTTTGACCGGGAGGGACAGGAAAATGGTTCATCTGCCCGTCCGTTGAAAAACGCAGAGCCAGTTGGGTTTGGCTGCCATCACCACAATCAGCATCATAGAGAATGATCGCGTTACCCTGGCGGTCAGTACCACGTGACCAGTCCCATCGTTTGAATGTCGATTCAAGCGGTACTGTGCCATGGTTGGTATCAATATACCCCTCCCCCTTCCATCCGCCGCCAGGAAAACTGTCACTAGACACCGAAATTTCCGCCAGTGGAGCAATTGGTCTCCAATGGTGCAGACCGTCGCGATCCAGTCTGAAGGACATGTCGTTGATAAACCTGGGTTCTAAGCGAATGTGGCCCCTGACTTGCCGCGGCAGCCATTGGGCAGGAGGACGCGGTATGCTGGTTTCGTCAAAATCAATCGTCAGTCCGTTGTTTTCCCAGCGCAGGGAACTCGGTCCAACTTGGAAAAAATCCCGTTCGCGCATAAGCGCCTTTTGTCCGCGCTCGGTCATGGCCCACCGATGTTTGCCCGCCGGATAAAGCGCCACATTGATGCAAACATGGTTTTCGGGGTTCGTGCGCCCAGCAAAATGATAGTAGGGTGAAAAGACAGATCCAACAAAAGCGATTACCGTCACGCAATATTGTTGGCAGGAACTGATCCCGTCAACATACCACCAGAGGTATCCTTCCGGAGCAACCTTCAGGTCAAAGCAAGGTCTGATATCAGGCATTCTGCCGCCAGCTTTCCGGACAGTGCCGCCATGGGAACACCCGGACCGGGGTGAACGCTGCCTCCTGCAAAATAGAGCCCTCCAATCCTGCTCCTTGAACCCAGCCGTTGAAATGATGCCATCCAGCCGTGGGAAGCACGTCCATAGAGAGAGCCACCACTGCCGGGAAACAATTGCTCAAACCCGTTCGGGCCCGTTACGGAAATGTCCGGGTTGACATCCGCAAGTTCCAATCCGTTCTTTTCCAGCCGCTTCAAGGAAAGGTCCAAACAATGACTAAGTTCCGTTTTTGACCAGTCCCAGCTATCGCCATTGGCCGGCATGTTCATCAGCATGTAGATCCGCTCTGCGCCATTGATCGACGATGGCGCACTATGGCCGTCACCGCTTCTGTCCAAAGCGCAAAGATAGACAGTCGGATCACTTGGTGGCTTGCTTGATTTGAAAATGGCATCAAATTCCGATTTGTAATCGTCGCTAAAAAACACATTGTGGTGCTGCAGGCTCTTGTTGACCGGGCGCGCAACCATGCAGGCAACGAGCGCGGACAGCGAACGATGTTTCTGAATGACTTTCTTTGGCGCGAGCGGGTTACCCAATAAATCGGCAACATCAGATACATCGCCATTGAAAATCACGCGATCTGCAGTAATCGCCCCATCCGAAGTTTCAACTGAAACCACCCTACCCTTGTTTGTGACAAGTCTTTCCACCTTTTGCCCGAACCGGAATTCTGCACCGTTTCGTTTGGCAAGATCACGCAGCCTGACGGCAAGGGCGTGCATTCCTCCCTTGATCAACCAGACGCCATCCTGCTCCACATGGGCTACCAGCATCAGTGTTGCCGGAGCCTGGAAGGGCGACGACCCGCAATAAGTTGCATATCTGGCGAAAAGTTGGCGCAATCTGGGATCTGGAAAATAACTTCCCAAGGCCGACCAAAGCGTCGAAAAAGGTTTCAGTCCAAGCAGTTTGCCGGGATTTGCCATTCCAATTCGTCCACCCAGTTGCAGAGGTCCGGGACGTGGGGCGGCAATATAACTGCGTTGCAAGGTGTCAAAGATTGCCTTGCTGTCCGCACAAAACCTGAGATAGCCTTCTGCATTGCGGGCATCTGAAAAACTGGCAATAGCATTGGCGCTGTTCGAAACGTTCGCGAAAAGATCGAGGCTCTCTCCGTCCGACCAGAAATGCCGAGCCAGCACTTCTGATTTTTCCAGACTGATTTCGCGCTCCAGTTCTGTTCCGAACTCACCCAGCAATTCATCGAAAACCCACTTCATCGTCAATACTGTTGGCCCAGCATCAAACGACCTTCCACCCGCTTCGACAAGCCGCATTTTGCCGCCTGGCGCGTTATTTTTTTCAATAACGATCACTCGGTGGCCACGCCCCGACAAAAGCAGCGCAGCGGCAAGCCCGGCCATCCCGGCACCAATAACAACAATCGGCTTATGCAAGGTGTGTTTCAAATCTTCTCCGGCACAAGTTGACTTTTCCTTAAAATATGTCAATTTTAATTGACAGTCTAGTTTGTAAAATAAAATTAACAAACTGAATTTTGGACAATGGCTGCTGGAGGAGACTTACTATGTCTGACAGGATCAATCAGGGTCTTGAAAAAGCGATTACCTATGCCACGGCCAATGGATGTCCGCCCAAGATAGCCGAGGCAATCCGGTATGCAATCTTTCCGGGGGGGGCAAGAATCAGACCCCGTCTTTGTCTGGCTATTGCCGGTGCTTGTGGCGATGCAAACCCTCATGCAACCAATGCAGCGGCAACAGCAATCGAACTTCTGCATTGCGCTTCCCTGATCCATGATGACATGCCGTGTTTCGACAATGCAGAAATCAGGCGCGGCAAGCCAACTGTTCATATGGCTTTTAGCGAGCCACTCGCTTTGTTGACCGGTGATGGTCTGATTGTACTTGCCTTTGAAACAATCGCCCGAGAATGCGTTTCATCGCCCCATTTGATTGCGCCCTTGATAACCACCATCAGCAAGGCGGTCGGGATGCCATATGGCCTTGTTGCCGGGCAAGCATGGGAAAGTGAACCAAAAATCGACCTCGATCAGTATCATCGCGCCAAAACTGCCTCACTGTTTACAGGTGCTGTTTCAGCCGGAGCAATATCGGGCGGAGGTGACCCGCTGCAATGGCAGGGACTTGGAAACGCGTTGGGGGCAGCTTACCAGATCGCGGACGATCTATATGATTATGCCGGCAGCAGCGAAAAAATGGGTAAACCCTGCGGTCAGGATGGGACCAATAACCGGCCAAACTCCGTCGAAGTTTATGGCATCGAGGGTTCCCTTGAACAATTGGCTGTAAAGGTCGATGAAGCGGCACGCTGCATTCCGGACTGTCAAGGCGGCGATGCGCTGCGCAAGTTGATCAGGAACGAAGCCAACCGTCTTGTGCCCGAAGGATTGATCGACAAGACAAGAACCACGAGTGCGGCATAAACACGATGAACCGTGAAATCGGCAATCCGTCACCCCTTCACGGAATTGCAACAGGAAACCGTCAGATGCCGGAAGGTTCGGCCAGCCTGACACTTCGCCAGCGTCTGAAGCTGTGGCGCAATGCGCAGGTGTCTAATCCCTCATTTCGCCGATGGGCAACGCGGTTTTGGCTGACCAAATCCTTTGCAAAAAGGCAGGCGAATGAACTGTTCAAGATCACCGGTGGATTTGTTTATTCACAGATCTTGTTCGCATGTGTCGAACTGGATCTGTTCAGGTTACTGCAAGCCACGCCTAAAACCACAATCGAAATTCTCCATTCGCTGAATGCTGCAAAACCAGACAGCACGCACCTTGCTGAACCTGCTCTGGAAAATTTACTACAGGCTGCCGAAAACCTGAAGCTGATCTGCAGCCACAAGGGTTTTGATCCTTTCAAAAAGTACTGGATGCTGGATGATTTTGGTGCAGTCATCGCGGCGGATGAAGGAATTTCAGCGATGGTGCGCCATCACGCCATGCTGTATCGAGACCTTGCTGATCCCGTTGCCCTGATGTCTGGAAACATCCCTCACACGGAGACCGCCTGGTTTTGGGCTTATGCCAATTGCGAAAAACCTGATGCCCTTGAGTCCGAAAAGGTTTCTGCCTATTCGGAGCTGATGCGCCACAGCCAGGCAATGATTGCAGAAGTAGTGCTGGACGCTTATCCGTTTGACAACATCCGCTCCGTACTGGACATCGGCGGCGGCAATGGCGCATTTCTCGGCCATCTCCATCACAAGCATCCTCACATTGAACTAGGTCTCTTTGATCTCCCCTCTGTTGCTGAAGAGGCAATGGTCCACTTTCGACAATACAACCCAACTGCAGTTTTATCAGCAAAAGGCGGAAACTTTTTTGAAGACGTTATCGACAATGATGCCGACCTTCTGACGCTCGTGAGAATTTTATGTGACCACAACGATCAGGCCGTTTTGCGCCTGCTGAAAAATCTTCATAGCTCAATGAAACCACATGCAAGTTTGCTGATCGCCGAAGCGATGAATGGAAAATCAGACGGCCAGCGTTTGGCATCAGCCTATTTCAAACTTTACTTCACGGCGATGCGATCGGGTCAATGCCGCACGCCGTCCCGCATTCGGGAATTGTTGGCCGAGGCCGGATTCTCAACGACCCGGGTCATGAAAACAACCAATCCGCTTTTGGCGACGCTTATTCATGCGCAAACCTAGCCGCTGAAATTCCGAGCTTGTTTGCAACTCGATAAAAACTCCAAAAAACATAAAAAGATGTAAATAATAGTTGACACTTTAAACTGTCAATCTAAACTGACTACAGGAGGATGAGTCCGGCAATCAGAAATTGTCGTTCCCAAAAATATGGAAGCAACAGCCGTAATATTCGAAAAACCAAGAGAAATCAGCCTTGCTGGTATCGAGATGATCGACGCACAGGACAATGATATTCTGGTTGAAACTTGCTGGAGCGGTATTTCCACCGGGACCGAGAAAATGTTCTGGGACGGCTCAATGCCACCCTTCCCCGGAATGGGTTATCCACTGGTTCCCGGCTATGAAGCCGTCGGGCGTGTGGTCGAGGCTGGCAAGAGTGCCTCTCATGCGGTTGGCCAATTGGTATTTATCCCCGGCGCTCGCTGTTTCAAGGGAATTTCCAGCCTGTTCGGTGCGTCTGCTTCCTTGCTGGTTGTGGAAAGTTCCCGAGCGATTGCAGTACCGGAAACCCTGGCAGAAAAGTCAGTACTTCTGGCACTGGCCGCAACCGCCTATCATGCAATTGCGATGGCTCCGAAAGCGGAAGTTGATCTGATAATCGGCCATGGCGTGGTTGGCCGTCTGTTGGCACGCATCTCCATGGCAATCGGCAATTCCACCCCCACTGTCTGGGAAATAGACCCCCGAAGAAGGGATGGCGCGAAGGGTTACTCGATCACGCAGTTTGGGGCCGATTCCAGGCGCGACCACAAGAGCATCATTGATGCCAGCGGCGCAAATGAAGTGCTGGACATCGCAGTTTCCTGCCTTGCGCCGGGGGGTACACTCACACTTGCCGGATTTTACAAGGAGCGTATTTCGCTCGATTTCCCTGCCGCATTCATGCGCGAAGCGAAACTGCAAATATCCGCGGAATTCAAACCGGATGATGTCACGGCAGTCCTGTCGCTCATCGAAAAGGGGCAATTGAGCCTCGACGATCTTATCAGCCATCGAGCCCCAAGCAGCGCTGCTCCGGCAGCCTATGCCACGGCCTTCAATGATCCCGACTGCATCAAAATGATCCTCGATTGGAGGCATGAATCATGACTGAAGGACAATATTTAGACCGCCCTGATGCCACGGAAGAAGTGGATATGCACGAGGAGTTGCGTCGCGAGGCGGCTATTGAACCCGATGCGCCTTCAAGCGGTGAAATCACCAAGCAGACCCAGATAATTGCCATTTATGGCAAGGGAGGCATCGGCAAGAGCTTCACCCTGGCCAACCTGTCCTTCATGTTGGCCCAGTTAGGCAAGAAGGTTTTGCTGATCGGCTGCGACCCCAAGAGTGACACCACCTCACTTCTCTTCGGCGGACGCGCCTGCCCCACCATCATTCAAACCTCCTCTGCCCGAAAAGCAGCTGGAGAAGAAGTTGCCATTGGGGATGTCTGTTTCAAGCGCGACGGCGTTTATGCGATGGAATTGGGTGGCCCTGAGGTCGGTCGCGGTTGCGGCGGCAGAGGCATTATCCACGGATTTGAAACCCTCGAAAAACTCGGCTTCCACGACTGGGATTTTGACTACGTCCTGCTGGACTTCCTGGGCGATGTGGTTTGTGGCGGCTTTGGCCTCCCGATTGCCCGCGACATGTGCCAGAAGGTTGTCGTCGTCGGATCGAATGATCTGCAATCTCTTTATGTGGCAAACAATGTCTGCTCGGCCGTCCAGTATTTCCGCAATCTCGGCGGAAATGTGGGTGTCGCAGGCATGGTCATCAATAAGGATGACGGGACAGGGGAAGCCCAGGCATTCGCCGATGCCGTAGGCATTCCGGTTCTCGCCTCAATCCCCCAGGACGACGACATACGGCGCAAAAGTGCGAACTACCAGATCATCGGTACGCACGAATCCCAATGGGGACCGCTGTTTGAGGCTCTTTCCATCAATCTAGGGGCGGCGCCTCCTGTTCTGCCAAAACCGCTCGACCAAGACGGCCTTCTTGGCCTGTTCGATGCGAGCGAAACCGGAGCGAATTACAAGCTCATCCCGGCAACCGTTGAAGACATGTGCGCTGCCAGTACATTTAACAAAAAATCCCTCGAAGTCGTTTACGACGCCGTTTGATGAAAGCTGCTTGAACGTGGAAAACCTGATCGACAACAGACACATCGCAGACCTTGAGGACGCAGACAGCGTTTCCACAGGTCGCATGGATTCCGTCGAAATGGCCACTGGGAGCGGTTGCCATGCAGGCGCTGACCAGATGAAAGCAGCGGCAAAGGCAGCGGGGAAATCCGAACTGCTGGACAAGTTCGAGAAAGATTATCCAAAAGGCCCCCACGACCAGCCGCAATCCATGTGCCCTGCATTTGGTTCCCTGCGCGTTGGCCTTAGAATGCGCCGTGTCGGCACCATCCTTTCCGGATCAGCCTGTTGCGTTTACGGCCTGACCTTCACCTCACATTTTTATGGTGCAAAACGCACCGTTGGATATGTGCCTTTCAATTCAGAATCACTCGTGACCGGCAAGCTTTACGAAGACATTCGCGATGCTGTCCACGAAATGGCTGATCCAGAAAAATACGATGCTGTTATAGTTACCAATCTTTGCGTCCCGACCGCATCTGGTGTTCCACTTCAAATGTTACCGAAGGAAATCAGGGGCGTGCGGATTGTTGGCATCGATGTGCCAGGTTTTGGTGTTCCGACCCATGCCGAAGCAAAAGATGTGCTTTCTGCGGCAATGCTCAATTTTGCGCGCCAGGAAATCAAGGCGGGACCGGTTCAGGCACCACGCGATGGGTTGAAAGACAAGCCCACCATCACCCTTGTTGGCGAAATGTTTCCTGCCGACCACCTGATTATCGGCTCGATATTGGAGCCCATGGGATTGGCTGTCGGTCCAACCGTACCGGTGCGCGAGTGGCGCGAGCTTTATTCCGCCCTTGATTGCGCGGCAGTTGCTGCAATTCACCCGTTCTATACTGCCTCCTTTCGCGAGTTTGAGGCAGCAGGTCGTCCGATCATCGGCTCAGCCCCGGTCGGCGCGGAAGGCATGGATACCTGGATTAATGCGATCGGTGAAACCTGCAACGTCAAACGCGAAACAATCAATGCAACCAGAAATGCCATGGTTGGCGCAACCAAAGCAGCACTGGCCTTGAACCCGATCAAGGGCCGGATAACCCTTTCGGGGTATGAAGGCTCAGAATTGCTGGTAGGAAGACTGCTGATAGAATCCGGCGCGGACCTTCGCTATGTGGGAACTGCCTGTCCGAAAACCAGATTCAGCTCTGATGACGCTGCTTGGCTGCAAGCCCATGGTGTCCATGTACAATTCCGTGCCTCGCTCGAACAAGACCTGGCAGCATTCCATGAATTTGAGCCTGATATTGCAATCGGTACCACGCCGGTTGTGCAAAAGGCAAAAGAGGCGGCAACCCCTGCCCTTTATTTTACGAACCTGATTTCTGCCCGACCCCTGATGGGTCCCGCCGGAGCAGGGTCGCTTGCCGGCGTCATCAATGCAGCCCTCGCCAACAAACCGCGCTTTGAAAAGATGAAGGATTTCTTCGATGGCGTTGGCAAGGGCGACACTGCAGGTATCTGGGAGGATATTCCCGCCGACAATTCCGCTTACCGGAAAAAATTTGCGGCAAGGGTTGGTGCATCGAAAAACGCGGTCGATTCGGGAGATGCAGTAGGATGCTGATACTCGATCACGACAGGGCAGGTGGATATTGGGGAAGCGTCTACGCTTTTACCGCCATCAAGGGATTGCAGGTCATAATTGACGGCCCGGTTGGCTGCGAAAACCTGCCGGTTACCTCGGTTCTGCACTATACCGATGCCTTGCCACCCCACGAACTCCCTATCGTCGTGAGCGGCTTGTCTGAAGACGAACTCGGACAGCATGGCACTGAGGGCGCAATGAAACGGGCGCGCCTGGCACTGGATCCTGATCTGCCGGCAGTGGTTGTCACCGGCTCCATCGCTGAAATGATCGGCGGCGGTGTAACGCCGGAAGGCTCCAACATCCAGCGGTTCCTCCCGCGCACCATTGACGAGGACCAGTGGCAAAGTGCAGACCGTGCACTTAAGTGGCTTTGGACGGAGTTTGGCCCGAAGAAGGGAAAAATTCCCGCACCCAAAAAGCGCGTCGAGGGTGCCAGACCCAAAGTCAATATTATCGGGCCGATTTACGGCACTTTCAACCTGCCGTCTGACCTTGCTGAAATCCGCCGCCTGGTTGAAGGCATTGGTGCTGAAGTCAACCTGACCTTTCCGCTTGGAAGCCATCTTGAAGATGTGAAATTGCTTCCCCAGGCGGAGGCAAACATCTGCATGTACCGCGAATTTGGCCGTCTTCTTTGTGAAGCGCTGGATAGACCCTATCTTCAGGCACCGATCGGAATTCACTCAACTACCGCGTTTTTACGCAAGCTTGGAGAAATTCTCGGACTTGACCCCGAACCATTTATTGAGCGCGAAAAACACACCACCTTGAAGCCCATGTGGGACTTGTGGCGTTCCGTCACCCAGGATTTCTTTGCCACAGCCAGTTTTGCCATCGTTGCCAATGAGACTTACGAGCGTGGTGTACGCAATTTTCTTGAAGAGGAAATGGGATTGCCCTGCACATTCTCGGTTCAGCGCAATCCAGGCAAGAAAACAGACAACGCCAATGTCAGTGAACTGGTCAGAACCAAACCACCCCTGGTCATGTTCGGCTCCTATAATGAACGCATGTACATGGCAGAGCACAAGTCCCGCGCCAGATTCATCCAGCTCTCCTTCCCCGGAGCCATCATCCGGAGGCACACGGGTACGCCTGTAATGGGTTATTCCGGTGCCTCCTGGATGATACAGGAAATATGCAATTCCCTCTTTGATGTTCTGTTCAACATCCTTCCCCTGTCCAGCGAACTGGATGCGGTTGAGCCAACAACCATGAGCAACAACAGGGAAGTCAAATGGACACTAGACGCACAGAGCGAGCTTGATCGCCTTGTCAATTTGGAGCCCGTACTGGTGCGCATTTCTGCTGCAAAGCGCCTGCGGGATGCTTCAGAAAAAGCCGCGAAACGAATGTCTGAGAACGAAGTCACGATCGCGCATGTGCGCGAAGCAACCAAGCAAAGAGCTATGCACGTATAGTTTGTTGTTTGTGAAACATGAATTTCGGAAGGATCCGGCAATCCGCCGGAAAATTCCGGCAAACCTGGAGGAGAATGGCATGAGTGAGGGAAAATCTGCAACAGGCAGAAAATCCGGTCAAATGGATCTTTCCGACCGCCTGCTCTACGCAACACTATTGGCATTGTCCTTTCCGCTCTGCCTGATTGCGGCAGTCGTTGCACGGCTGGTCAGCGGAATTGGACACCACACTGGGCGATCATCGCAAAGTATTTTTGCCGAAGCGAAATCGGCTGCTTACGCAGCTGTAGGTTACGCGTTTCACGCGTGATCGATAAACCTTTGCCGGCTTACTCGAGACGGCAAAAAACCCCAACGGTTTTCATTATGAAAAATCGTTGGAAACCCCGCCGTGGGGGAACCACGGCACTCGAGGCTAGGAGGTGACGTTATGGCTAACGTCTCACTTTCGGGTCTGACCGAAAGCGAAGCACAGGAGTTTCACGGTTACTTCATTCAGGGGTTCCTAATATTCACGGCGATTGCAGTCGTCGCGCATATTTTGGTCTGGATGTGGCGCCCATGGATTCCTGGTCCGGAAGGTTACAGTGCTCTTGAAGGCATTAACCAACTGACCGCGCTTCTGCCGATGGTCGCTTAAGGAGAACCAGGTTATGTGGAGAATTTGGCTTATGTTTGACCCCCGCAAGGTATTGGTCGGCATGTCAGTATTTCTGTTTACGCTGGCAATCCTCATTCATTTCATTTTGTTGAGCACTGATCGCTTCAACTGGCTGGAAGGTAAAACCTTGCAGACCGGTTCAGTAGAACAATCGCTCACCCATGAAACGGATGTGCGGCTTATTGGCTGAGCAAAAAACGGCAGCGGGCGAATCGATCAACAGATTTGCCCGCCGCCAAATCAAGATTACTTGGCTTCCCTGGATATCTGGGAGCTTTATCAAATTGTTCGGAGGGCCAAATGGCGTTGCTCAGTTTTGAACGAAAATACCGTGTCCGGGGCGGAACACTGATAGGCGGCGACCTATTCGACTTTTGGGTTGGCCCGTTTTATGTAGGCTTTTTTGGCGTTACCACAGCATTCTTTGCTATCCTCGGTACCGCATTGATAGTATATGGCGCCGCAATTGGACCGACATGGAACATTTGGCAGATTTCCATCGCGCCACCCGATCTCAGCTACGGCCTTGCCTTGGCTCCTCTCAAAGAGGGAGGGCTCTGGCAGATCATCACCATTTGCGCCCTTGGTGCCTTTGTTTCCTGGGCACTGCGCGAAGTCGAAATCTGCCGCAAACTTGGCATTGGGTACCATGTTCCGTTCGCATTCAGCTTCGCCATCTTTGCCTATTTCACACTTGTCGTAATCCGCCCGGTTCTCCTTGGAGCCTGGGGTCACGGTTTTCCCTATGGTATTTTCAGCCATTTGGACTGGGTGTCCAATGTGGGCTACCAGTACCTCCACTTCCATTACAATCCCGCGCACATGATAGCCGTGTCGTTCTTTTTCACGACGACCCTGGCGCTGTCCCTGCATGGCGGCCTGATCCTTTCGGCTGCCAATCCCGGACAGGCCATGGATAATCCGCGCGAGCAGGCGGAAGTAAAAACGCCGGAATACGAAGACACTTTTTTCCGCGACATTATCGGCTACTCAGTCGGAACCCTGGGAATTCACAGGCTGGGTCTCATCCTTGCCCTGAATGCAGGGTTCTGGAGCGCGGTTTGCATCGTCATCAGCGGCCCGTTTTGGAACCAGGGCTGGCCACAATGGTGGAACTGGTGGCTTAACCTGCCAATCTGGTCTTAAGGAGAAAGATCATGTCTCAATACCAGAACATTTTTACAGCAATCCAGATTACAGGACCCGTTGAAGCCGGAATGCCTTTGCCGGTGGGTGACAGCCCGCGAACAGGCACTCCACAATTCAACCGTCTTCTTGGATGGATTGGCAATGCGCAGATCGGCCCGATATACCTTGGTTATCTGGGAACCCTTTCCCTGGTCTTCGGTTTCATAGCGTTTGAAATCATCGGCCTCAACATGTTTGCATCTGTTGGATGGGATCCGATAGAGTTCGTTCGCCAACTCTTCTGGCTTGGTCTGGAGCCGCCTTCAGCTGAATATGGCCTGAAAATATTACCACCTCTCGCCGAAGGTGGCTGGTGGCTGATCGCCGGTTTCTTTCTTACGACGTCCGTCATCTTGTGGTGGGTCAGGGTTTACCGACGCGCAAAGCAACTGGAGATGGGGACACATGTTGCCTGGGCATTTGCTGCAGCAATCTTCCTGTTCCTCAGCCTCGGCTTCATCCGTCCCCTCTTGATGGGCAACTTCTCTGAGGCAGTTCCCTTTGGAATTTTCCCGCATCTGGACTGGACTGCAGCTTTTTCCATTCGCTACGGAAACCTTTATTACAATCCGTTCCACTGCCTCTCGATCGTCTTCCTGTATGGATCCGTCCTGCTGTTTGCCATGCATGGCGCCACCATCCTGGCGGTCGGCAAATATGGCGGCGAACGCGAGCTGGAACAGATCACGGACCGAGGCACCGCCTCTGAAAGGGCCGCTCTCTTCTGGCGCTGGACCATGGGCTTCAATGCCACCATGGAATCCGTCCACCGCTGGGCATGGTGGTTTGCCATCCTTACTCCGATCACCGGCGGCATTGGCATTTTGCTCACCGGCACAGTTGTCGATAACTGGTACCTCTGGGGTATTCAGCACGGCATCGTCGCTCCGCTTCCAGACGTCTTTCCAGGCGTCACCGACCCAAGCCTTTAAGGAGGAGTTGAAATGAGACTCTGGATACCTTTTGCAGCCAGTGCTGCTTCTCTCCTCGCCATCGCCAGCTTTGTTGGTGCCGGCTGGGATGCCCCACCGGTTGAAACGACACAGATCGGATATCGCGGCAGCGGTATGTATATTTTCAAGGACAAGGAGAAACAGGCGGAGCTTGCACTGGCAAACGTTGCTCCGCCATCACCCTATGAGCCGGACGCAACAGGTGATCGCGCCGGAACGATCTATGAGAATGTCCAGCTTTTAGGCAATCTGTCGGACGACCAGTTCAACCACTTCATGGCTTCCATAACCGAATGGGTATCGCCGGAAGCCGGTTGTGCCTATTGCCACAACGAAGAGAACCTTGCTTCCGATGAGAAATATACGAAAATCGTTGCCCGCCGGATGATCCAAATGACCCAGGCGATCAATGTCGACTGGACAGATCATGTAGCCCAGACTGGCGTGACCTGCTACACATGCCATCGTGGAGCGAACATACCTGCCCAGGTCTGGTTTCGCGATATCGGTCCCAAGCCCCAGGGCAACATGACCTCCAACCGTGCCGGACAGAATGTTGTCGCCAAATTCGCAGGCAACACATCATTGCCTCAAAATGCCTTGGAAGATTATCTCCTCGGAGACAAGCAAATCAGGGTCCATTCCCTAAATGCCCTGCCAACGGGCGAAAACAAGATGGGTGTCAAGGAGACAGAAAACACCTGGTCGCTGATGAACCATATGTCAGAATCCCTCGGTGCAAATTGCGTTACCTGTCACAATTCCCGCGCCTTCAACGATTGGGATCAAAGTCCACCCCAGCGTGTGACCGCATGGCATGGCATACGGTTAGCCAGGGAGATCAACAATACCTACATGGTAGGCATGACACCGCTCTTCCCTGAAAACCGGCTCGGACCGGAAGGTGATGTATTGAAGGTCGGATGTGCCACCTGCCACAACGGCGTTCAAAAGCCATTGAACGGTGTATCAATGCTGAAAGACTACATGGACTCGCTGGCAAACAAGAGCAACACTGAAGTTCCGGATTTTTCTACTTATGAACCCGGCAAGACAATGTTGCTCGCACCTGGAAAAACATCATCCATTCTCACTGGTAAAGAAAGTACGGACCTGGCGGCAAAATAACCCGCCATCATCCGGCACAGGATGCTGAAAATCGGAAGGGAGGCTGCGGCCTCCCTTTTTTTGACGTTCGGAATTTGGGTTATCTTTGCTTTAACTGCGCAAACGGATGTCTCACGCGCTTCTCAACTTCAGGCTTGTTGCGCCGGCGATGATCAAAAAACGAGATTGGGAAAGCGTTGCAAATAAATCTGAAACCATGGCGTAAAGGATAGCGGCCTAGCCAGCATTTCGCTGCGCAGCTCGGGTCCGCTTATCCAGCGGGTCTCCGAAACCTCCAGAGGGTTTGGTCGAATGACCAGGCAATTGCGATCCGCATTCCCGACAAAAATCGTGACGCGCTCATGCTCATGCAAGCCACTGCCCACATCGGCCGAATATTCGACCACACGCCTTTTCTTCAATTCGAGACTGATGCCGAGTTCCTCGTACAATCGGCGTGAAGCAGCCTTATCAATACCTTCTCCCCAATGGGGATGAGTGCAACAGGTATTCGCCCAAAGCCCTCCGCAGTGATATTTGCCATCCGCCCGTCGTTGAATGAGCAGGTGGTCGCCGTCAAACACGAATGCCGAGATTGCCAAATGAAAACTGCCTTCTTCATGTGCTTTCATTTTTTCAATCGGGTACAGGGATCCGTCCCCCGCAATGCCCGGTATCATGATTGTTTCAGCTTCTGTGATCACTTCAGCCAACATCGGTCGTGCTTCACGCCACAGCTCGGGCAAGCGCGCATTGGGACCAGAGTTCACTCAAGGCCCCGGCAAGATGACGAATATCAACATCTGTGTGCAGGGGCGTCGGAGTGATCCTCAGTCGTTCGGTTTTCACTGGAACGGTCGGATAATTGATCGGCTGCACATAAATCCCATGCTGCTGCATCAAAACGTCCGATATCCATTTGCACTTGCTGGCATTTCCTACCATCACCGGCACGATATGGCTGGGATTGGGCATGTAGGGAATTCCCTTTGCATCCAGCGCGGCGCGAACCTTTGCCACAACTTGTTGATGGCGCTCACGTTCCGCCGTGCTTTCTTTCAAATAGCGTACCGAAGCAGCAGCTCCTGCGGCCAACGCCGGAGGCAGCGCCGTTGTGAAGATAAACCCGGATGCGAAGGATCGGACAAAATCCACGATAGTCCTTGAGCCGGTAATATAGCCGCCCAGGACACCAAATGCCTTGCCCAAGGTACCTTCGATAATGGTAAGCCGATCCATCAGCCCTTCACGTTCGGCAATACCACCGCCCCGTGAACCGTACATTCCGACCGCATGCACCTCATCGAGATAGGTGATGGCATTGTACTTGTCTGCCACATCGCAAATCTGGCGAATGGGAGAAATGTCACCGTCCATCGAATAGACCGATTCAAACGCCACCATTTTAGGCGCCCTGGGATCATCGAGCGCCATAAGGCGATCAAGATCAGCAGGATCATTGTGCTTGAACAGACGCTTCTCACAGCGCGAATGGCGAATGCCTTCAATCATCGAGGCATGGTTCATCGCATCGGAATATACAATCAGCCCTGGGATTTTTGATGCGATGGTGCCGAGCGCTGCCCAGTTGGATACATAGCCCGAGGTGAAAATCAACGCCGCTTCCTTGCCATGGAGATCAGCCAGTTCCTGCTCCAATAAAACGTGACCGTGATTGGTGCCTGATATATTCCTTGTGCCGCCTGCCCCTGCCCCGCATTTGTCTATGGCTGCCTTCATTGCCTCGATGACGAGCGGGTTTTGTCCCATGCCCAGATAGTCGTTCGAGCACCAGACCGTAACTTCTTCAGTCGATCCGTCAGGTAAATAATGGGTTGCCTTGGGGAACTGGTTTCTATGCCGTTCAATGTCGGCAAAGACACGATAATTTCCCGCTTCATGGAGCGATCCCAATGCCTTTTCCATGTAATTGATAATATCCATTATATCCTCCAATATTCAGGCGAACCCGTCCGTTAATGTTGTACCTTTGGCAAGGTTTCTGTTTTGGCGGAAAGTGTAGAAGCACTATCGCCGGTGTTTGGTTTGATCGCGCGGGCCTTCGGCAGGTATTTGCCGACTGGTGAAGATTTGGGAGCGTTGGCCTGATGTGGCCTTGGCATGGCCCATGACCACAATGCAGCGTCTGAAATCGGCAGTATCAATATGAAATGCTCAACAATTGCCAAGGCCATAAAGCTAGCCAGAAGCACATGGCCGACCCGCACATACGGCTCGCCGGTTTCATAGGCACCAATGCAAAGCAGAACGAATACAAGACTGGCAAGGGAAACAGAAACAAAGAACAGGAAGCTGGTATGGGTCGTATCGAAATAGGTTTTCAGATGCGAAATCCGCTTGGGCATCATATCGCTGAGTGCATTGCGTGCCCCCAGAAATATGATCAGTTTGGCACTGATCCGCATGATCCACAGCAGCATGAACGTCCAGAAACCGAACGTATTAACCGCATCCATCATCAACCAGTAAAGCAGCAGAACAGTCACAGCAATCGCAAGCTCATGGCTTCGCACAGCCTCCCATGCCGCTTTGAACCTGCCCCACTGGTCAACGCCTGTCGGGCAGTCGCCTTTTCTGGGTCCGGTAATCATTCCGCTCAGGAAAGATGCCTCATGCCAGGCCCATAACAACAGTGCGCCAAAAAATCCCATGTAGGATCCAAGGGGCGTCAGCATGTGCTTGCTCGTCACCAGCAAGGCAACACCCAGAGCTGCCGCCACTGACATGATGCTCATCATGGCAAATGACGTACTTCGAATATTGTCATCGTTGGTCTCATCCTCTGTGCGGCGAACGACAAACAGCACCAGCCCGGTGGAAATCCACCAGACCAGAACCGCAATCGAAATAACCACAAGAGGATGTGAAATCAGCATGACAGTTACCAGACCGGCTGAAGGCGGGATGTTTCAGGAATTGTATTTTGCTTCGTCGGGATCGAGTAAAGACGAAGGAAATTGACCGTCGCGGCGGCTGCCCACCAGGCCTTTCGCACTCTGCCCATCACACCACCGGCCTCCGTTGCCGCAGCGGCCTTGCGGTTGATCCGTTCCATGCGCCGGAAACCTTCGAGCATTTTCGGATTGTCCAAATCAAGCGTCAATGGAAAGCACTGTTTTGAGATCTCGCTAGTCAGTGCAAAGACCCTCATATCATACTCTTCAATATCAACTCCCAGTGCCTTGTGGAACGCGGGCCGCATGTGGTCGCGGACAAACATTGTTGAAAACACCGCCAGCAAAAAGAATTTGATCCAGAGCTTGTTGATGCCTTGAAGCAGCCTTTTGTCCGAACGGATGATCAGCGAAAAAGCCTCGCCATGGCTGAACTCGTCATTGCACCATTCCTTGAACCACTTGAAAATCGGATGAAAGCGATGTTCAGGGTGCTTTTCCAGATGCCTGAAAATTGTAATATAACGGGCATAGCCGATCTTTTCAGAAAGATAGGTCGCATAGTAGATGAATTTCGGCCGGAAATAAGTGTACTTCTTCGCCTTGGCAAGAAAGCCCATATTCACGCCAATTCCAAAGTCTTTCAAGGCATCGTTGATGAAACCGGCATGACGGGATTCATCGCGGCTCATATAGCCGAACAATTCGCAGATCTCCTGGTTCGTGCCCCGGCGTTTCATTTCCTTGTAAAGAACACAGCCTGAAAACTCCGAGGTAAGGGAACTGACGAGAAAGTCGGTAAACTCTGCGCGAAGCGGCTCTTCCAGATCATTGATATCAAAATCATCCCAATTTTCGTTCCGCTTGAAGTGGAACCGGTTGGGATCATTGCGCATCTGGGTGATCAGCGCATCCCATTCATCCCGCACCGGCTCAACATTGATGCGGTCCATCTCATCAAAATCAGTCGTATAAAATCGCGGATTGAGCATGGTCGAAACCAAAGCGCTTTTCGTCACGTCATTGACGACATGCTTTCTTGCTGATGCAGCATCCAGTTCTTCGGGAGAAACATACTTGTTCATAATGTGGCCCTTTCCGTGAAACTAAACTCGCACAATTCCATCATGTCGAAATCACCCGTCATCTTGGTCCAGAACCGTTCAATACCGCTTGCCCGGGTGATGGTTGCTGTGCGCTGAAAATCTTCCCTGTGACCGTAAGGGATCGAGATGGGTGCGCCATGCACCAATACCTCATCCCCGGGATAAACCACCTGGCCTCCATCAAACCGGACATGGGCACTCAAATCCTCAAACGTGTTGTTGATTTCGACTGTGCATTCAACTTCTTCGCTTTGTCGAAATACAAGTGAAAGCAAGCTCATTGGATTCCTCCTTCTGCTGGTGTTGGCGCAGATGCATCTGCTGACTTGGAATTGAAAAATGCCTCGAACGCACCCGAGTTGTCTTTGCCAAACGCATTGAGGTAGAGGCGCTCGCCACTCCCTGTATCGGAAAGGGACAAGGCTCCGGTATCCCACTTGATCAACCGGTATGGAACCTCAGCAGGAACCTTTGAAACAAACCGCATGCGGTCCAGTGGACGCAGGGAGCCGCGGACAAATCCACCTTCATTAGGCCCGAATGATGCGATTTCCTGACCGTTGATTGCGTCGAGAACCATTATTTTATCATCAGCGGTCTGCTTCAACACGATATCACGAATGGCCACCGGCTTTCCTATTTCGTTTTTAAGTGTGCCTATCCCGGTCATCTGACCAAATAGAACCGCCCCAATGGAAAAAGTCAGGAACGTAAGTGCCGAATAAAGTGGCAGGCGCGGGAAACGGGTTTTCCTTTTGCCTGTCGACTTTTGAAAATAACCAAGTTGGGAAACGCTGCTCACTTTGTCACCTAATCTGCTGCTGCAACAACCGGCCTCTCGACCTTGTTGTCATTGGAACTGGATAAGATCTCGACACGCTGGGAAATGCCTTTGCCTGCAAAGATCGACAACTGGTTGGCCAGAAGCGCTGCAGCTTCATCAACTTTGTGAAGGCAAATCAGGCTGGGCTCAACTTCGGCAAAGCGCCAGACCCGGGTATGGGGCCACTGCATCAACCATGAAATCCGGTGTCCGGGATTGAGCCGAAGCGCGATGCTGCCGTTTCCATCCTTGTCCTTCTCCACTGCTGCCGACGCGATCTGGCTGAAAGGAAGATTGAGCGTCACAGACAGCGCGACACCGATGCGCATCACAACACGCTTGTTGGTGATCGTGTAGAGCGTCGTTCTCTCAACACCCCAGGCAAACAGTTCCAGTAATCCAACAAGTACCATACCCAGAAGTGCCAGAACGCCTGCGGAAAACAAAATACCTCCCACGGTGCGTCCGTCGTTGAAACCGGCAATGATTGCCCATAGAGCAAGAATGACGAAATATCCGCCAATCCACTTCATTTTCAGAATTCGCGATCCCACAAGCTTTGAGTTGGGGCGACCCTGCCAGACAATATGCTCGCCTTCTGGCAAACGGCCTGGCAGTCCCGCTACGGGTTCAAGGTCATGTTCTCTGGTGACAAACTGTTTCACAGCAATGGCTCCCCACGGTTTGGCAACGCATAGAGTAGACCACCACCGTAATAGGCGGCTATTTTGTCTTCCTCCAGCAGGGTTACCTGGGACTTTTTGGCAGCTTTTGGCACATCGGCGAATTGTGCTGCCGTAATGGCGTGAACATAAAGTACCTTTCCGCTTCTTGTACTCTTGAAGACAACGAAATTGTTCGGCAATAGGACGCTGAATGCCTCTTTTCCGATACCAAGCGAAACTTCATAATAGCGGATCAGATATTCCGAGCGGTCAACCCACACATCGGTCACCGTACCTGCGATGACACCATCACATCCCATCACGGCCATGCCCCGGGGATCGGTTTCACCGGCAGCAATTGCAAATGCCTTGTCTGCACGAAGCGGTACAATGCGGGGATCTCCATGGGCTGTCAAATCAGGTTTGTTGGAACGATTTGCCCATGAACCCGGACCAACGCCTGCCAGCATGGGATTACCGACCGGATGCAATGGATCACCAGCAAAATTGGTGCCGCGCTCAGCGTTGATCGGACGGTCATCCCGCTTGAAATCTGGAGCTGAGACCACTCCCCCGCCATGTGCCAGCTTGAAAGTCTTTGGCGAAGCAACAAACAACCAGGGAGCCTTGTTGTAGTTTCCCGTCAGATCATCCTCAAGCGGATATCCCTCGCGCCTGTCCTCCTTCCGGATATACCAGATCAGGCATGCGAAAAAGATCCAGAACGCATAGAGCACAACCTGTGCAACATCGATATTTCCAACTATTTGACCAGTCATGACTGACCTCCTCTCATAACAAAACTGTCAGCCTGGCATTTCCGCCAGACCAAATTCTTTTCTTTGATTTCGATTTTTACTGTATTTGGGCCCAACCAGCGGACCCAACACGACCAAACTCACAAACAACAACCCGATTTCCAGGTGGTACACGAACAGATATCCGGTGGCCGACGAGTTAAGCGCCTCGCCCAGGTTTCCGTTGACTGAGACGCTGTTCACGGCATCCTTGATCAGGCCGCCGATCGCCAGACTTGCTCCGATGGCGGTTGCCTGAATGGCGCTCCATGCCCCAATGACGAAACCGCTGTCATTGCGCCCGTCCGAAATTTCCATCGCTGCCAACATGGTGCCAACGGCGAAAAGGCCGCCGCCAAAGCCGACCAGCATGGCGCCCATGGCGAACAGGCTAAGCGATTGTGCCGGAAAGGAAAAAATGATCGCAGAAAAGGCAGCGACGCCTGCAAGCGACCCAAAGGCCGCAACCCTGTGCATTTGTGCGCCTTTGAGAAGCATTCTTCCTGCAAGGGCAAATCCGACCAGCGCACCAAAAGCCCAAAGGGCTGTCAAAAGAGTTGTTTGACTGACACTCATACCGAGAATTTCGCCGCCATAGGGTTCAAGTAAAACATCCTGCATGGAAAATGCAGCTGAACCGAGGGCCACTGCAAGCAGCAGCCGCCCCGTGCGCGGATCCTGGCGATACAGTTTCAGCGTCTGGGAAAAACTTGCCGTCTCTCTGGTTGCGCTTGTGAGCTCAGGATTGCGAGCCTCCTGTTTCCACATGGCAATCACATTGATAGCAAGCGACACAACTGCTGCTCCTTGGATAACCTGGATCAGCCGCATGGCACTGAAATCAGCCAGCAGATAACTGAAGGCAAGTGCGGCGGCGATCATGCCGATCAGCAGCATGACATACAACAGGGCGACAACCCTTGGACGCTTGTCCTTCGCAACCAGATCGGTCGCAAGTGCCAGCCCGGCAGTTTGCGCTGTATGTAATCCGAACCCTGTAATGATGAAAGCCAACGCTGCACCGACAGGCCCGGCCCAGGAAGGCCCGGTCATTTGGGATTGCAAAAGCAGCAGAGCGAAGGGCATTATTGCCAGGCCGCCAAATTGCAGCATGGAACCCAGCCACAAATACGGAACACGGCGCCAGCCCAGAACCGAGCGATAGGTATCTGAGCGATGCCCGACAAGTACACGCAGGGGAGCGGCGAGAACCGGGATAGAAATCATCGCTGCAACAAGGCTGACGGAAAGATCCAGTTCAATGACCATCACGCGGTTGAGCGTTCCAGTCAGCAGTACCACCACCATTCCGGCAGAGACCTGAAACAATGCGAGGCGCAGCAGACGGCCAAGCGGCAAATCTTCACTGGCGGCATCGGCAAACGGCATGTACCGCGTGCCAACAGACTGCCAAAGCCCGATCCACTTTTTTGACATCTCCTGGCGAGCACTCATCAGCGGATCACCTCCACTGCCTGGGAGGTGTAAAATCCACCTGAAACACGACGCGACCGCCCGGCTTTCCAGCCATCCATATCAGGACGCTCCAGCAGCCTACCAACCAGCCTTTCATGATTGATTGGATACAATGCTGGTGAACGATCAGAGCGGGGTAGAATTTTACCAGCTCCAAGCATCAGCATCAGCGGCAATGTCTTTGGTGCAACCGTAAAGACCATCGTCTTGTACGTGCGTCCGGCCAGGCGGTGCAAGGCATCCTCACAGTCTTTTGCCGCATAATGGATGAGGGCATCCATGGAAACGATTGCATCAAACCTGCCAAGGCTATCAGCCAACATGTCACCAGCCTCAAGCCTCACGCTTCCGCCCTTTCCGCAAAGCGATGACACGGGCACACCAGCCTTGTGTTGCCTCTCTTTTGCAAAGCCGATCATCTGAGGTGAAAGATCGACACCAAGAACATCGGCCCCGCGTGCCGCCAGTTCGAAAGACATGACGCCAGATCCGCAGCCGGCATCCAGTATACGCCAACCGTGCAAATCGGCTGGCAAAAACGAAAGCAGCGTCTTGCGCATTTCTTCGCGTCCGGCACGAACAGTCGCCCGGATTCCACTTACCGGCTGTTCGCCTGTCAACTTCTTCCAGGAATCAAGCGCTGTCTTGTCGAAGTATGTTTCGATCTCGTGGCGGCGTTGAAGATAACTCGTTTTGGTCATGACGTTCCGCAAAGCTCCTATTCGAATCCGAGAAATTCAAAGATTTCCCGGTCTTTCATTGGCTCTGCGTTGTGCGCCTTTGTTCCAGCCCACATCGTCTCGGCAAGCTTCATATATTCGCTTTGGATCGCTGCGATATCAGCGCTGTCCCCCATCTCGAAAAGAGTGCATTTTTTAAGGCGCGACAGCCGCACGTGATCCGAATCTGGAATATGCGCAAGGCGTGTAAGCCCGATTGCCTCATTGTATCGATCTATCTGGTCTGTTTCGCGTGAGCGGTTTGCGATAACCCCGCCAAGGCGAACTTCGTAGTTTTTCGCCTTGGCCTTGATCGCGGCTACAATCCTGTTCATGGCAAAAATCGAGTCAAAGTCATTGGCCGCAACGACAACTGCGCGTTCAGCATGTTGCAGGGGAGAGGCGAACCCACCACAAACAACATCTCCAAGCACGTCAAAGATAACGACATCCGTGTCATCGAGAAGATGATGTTCCTTCAAAAGCTTGACGGTTTGACCGACAACATATCCACCGCATCCTGTACCTGCTGGCGGGCCACCCGCTTCAATGCATTGAACGCCGTTGAAGCCTTCAACCATGTAATCTTCCGGACGCAATTCCTCAGAATGGAAATCAACCTTCTCAAGAACATCAATCACTGTCGGGATCAGGCTCTTGGTCAGAGTGAATGTGGAATCATGTTTCGGATCACAACCGATCTGAAGTACCCGCTTGCCCAGCATGGAAAATGCCACAGACAAATTGGACGAGGTAGTGGATTTTCCAATCCCGCCCTTACCGTAGATGGCGAAAACCTTCGCGCCATCAATTTCCATCGTTGGATCCAGATGAACCTGAACGCTGCCTTCACCGTCCTCACCGCGTTCCTTGAGCTTGCTCGCAAGTTTTATCTCGCGCTCCGCTGTCTTTGGATGCGTATAAATATTCATTCGGCAGCCTCCACCATAATGCCCTCGAGACGGTCTTCCAACTCCTCGCTGGCAGCCCTGAGGGCGTTTAAAGTTGCTTCGTCCGGATGCCAGTAATCGCGTTCATGGGCTTCCATCAATTTGGATGCCATACGCGATGATGCGGCCGGATTGAGTTCGGCGAGCCGGCGGCGCATGTCATCGTCCAGCACAAATGTTTCCGTTAGCTGCTGATAGACCCAAGGCTCCACTTCGCCCGTGGTGGCCGACCACCCAAGGGTATTGCCGATCTGCGCCTCAATCTGGCGAACTCCCTCATGGCCATGCTGCAACATGCCCTCAAACCATTTCGGATTAAGGGAGCGGGTGCGGGTCTCCAAAGCAAGCTGTTCACCAAGCGTGCGTACCTTGCCTGTCCCTTGCGTTTCATCAGAGATGTATACAGGAAGCGGCTTGCCGCCATTGGCAATGGATGCGGCCTTTACAATACCGCCCAGCGTATCGAAATAATGGTCAATCGTTGTTACGCCAAGTTCAACGGATTCAAGATTCTGATAGGCCATGTCAACACAACCCAAAACCGTTTCCAGCAGCTCAGTCTGCTGGCTGGTCTTGCCCTTGCGCGAAATCGCGAAACTTTTGCGACTGGTATAGGTATCGGCAATTTCCTGCTCGTTGTCCCAAGCACTGGAGCCAATCAGAAAATTCACGTTGGAACCATAATTGCCTTCAGCGTTGGAGAATACCCTGTATGCCGCAGCCTCAAGGTCACAACCGTTCTTGGCTGCATAGGCCAGCGCATGCTTGCGAATGAAGTTCTTTTCAACCGGCTCATCAGCTATGGCAGCAAGGTAGCTCGCCTCAGCCAACATGGATGCCTGCAGGGGCAGCAAATCGCGGAAAATGCCTGACAGGGTCATGATCGCGTCAATGCGCGGCCGCTTCAATTCATCAAGGTGAATAAGCTCCGCTCCGCAAACCCGGTTATACGCATCCCGGCGCGGCCGGGCACCCATGAGATAAAGTGCCTGGGCCAGTGGCGCACCGCCGGTCTTGAGATTGTCTGTTCCCCAAAGAACCACGGCAATCGTTTCAGGCAATTGGTTGTTGGTTTCAAGATAACGCGCCAGAACCTTGGCGGCCTGGCACTCGCCGTCACGTACCGCATAGGTGCTTGGAATTCCGAAAGGGTCGAACCCGTGGATATTGCGCCCGGTCGGAAGCATTTCGGGTGTACGGATCAAATCTCCACTTGGTGAAGGCGGAACAAACCGCCCGTCAAGCGCAGTGATGATTCCATCCAATTCATGGTTCTGCGATAGATCAAGGTTCATCTTCACCAGCCGCTCGATATGGGCACCCGCATGCTCACCTGAAGCTTTGATTGCATTGGCTATGCTGTTTCCATCGCCGGAAATGATCGAGGCAATGATATCAGCCGAAACCGGTCCGCCTGCATCCTGCGGAATGCCTTCAGAAACAATGGCGAGCATTTCGCTGCGTTCCTCGGCACTCATTGCTTCACCTGCAATGTGCAAACCGTGGGGGATAAGCGCATGCTCAAGTTCCAGCATGGCCAACGCCAGTTTTTCAGCCCCTTCATCCATGCTTCGACCTTCAAGTACCTTATGAAGTTCAAGCTGTTCTGCCTGGGCGGCAATGAGGTTGAAAATATCGGACCGTGTTGAAATTTCTTCCGGAGAAACGGTACGGTAACGGTCAAGTGAAGCCTTTAACTCGCTCAGGCCCTTGTAAAGCCCAGCCTGTGTCACCGGCGGTGTCAGGTAGGAAACAAGCGTTGCTGCCGAGCGCCGCTTGGCAATCGTTCCCTCGGAAGGATTGTTTGCCGCATAAAAATAGAGGTTCGGCATATCCCCGATCAGACGGTCCGGCCAGCAATCGCCCGAAAGACCGACCTGTTTACCTGGCATGAATTCCAATGCGCCATGGGTACCGAAATGCAGAACAGCATCGGCAGCAAACCCGGTTTTCAGATACCGGTAAAAGGCAGCAAAAGCATGCGTTGGTGCAAAGCCTTTTTCAAACAGCAACCTCATCGGATCGCCTTCATATCCAAAGCCCGGTTGAACCGCGACAAGAACATTGCCCAGTTGTTTGCCAAGAATGAATATCCCCCGGCCATTTGAAAAAATACGCCCGGGCGCAGGACCCCATTGTGCCTCGATTTCCTTGAGATGCGGCTCACCACGGACATGGTCATCAGTTGCTATGATCGCGTGCACATTGGCGAGCGAGCCATACATGTCCGCATTTCCATGCAGCACCATGTCGCGGAGTTCATCAACACTATAAGGTACTTCAACGCTGTAACCCTCTGCCTTCATCTTGATCAGGGTCGCATGAAGCGATTTGAAAACCGAGAGAAACGCGGCAGTTCCCATATTGCCGGCATTGGGCGGGAAATTGAAAATTGTGATAGCTATCTTGCGCTCCGCGCGCGCTGTCTTGCGTAGTGCAATCAGTTTTTCAACACGGGCAGTAAGCATTGAAACCCGTTCGCCATGGGGCCTCATGCAGGCCCGGCCTGAAGGACATTGCCCGAGTTTGCGCGAACACACACAGGCTTGGCTGGCACCTTCGCGATTGTCCAGCCTTCCGCCAAAGACTATGGAACCACTGGCTCCATCCAATTCCGGAATGGCAACCATCAATGTTGATTCGATCGGCATCAACCCCTGGTCTGAGGCCTCCCATTTCTCGATGGATTGAAACTCGGTAACATGTGCGGAAATGTAGGGCACATCGAGCGCCATCAGTATTTTGGCTGCGGCGCTGGCGTCGCTATAGGCAGGTCCGCCCACCAGGGAAAATCCGGTGAGTGACACCAGCGCATCAATTGATACGCCATTTTCGCCGCCGGACAGGAAACGGTCAATGGCAGCACGCATGTCAAGTCCGCTGCAAAAGACTGGAACGACATTGAAGCCCTTGGCTTCGAATTGGGCAATCACTCCGTCATAATGGCCGGTATCACCCGAAAGAATGTAACTGCGCAGCAGCAATAGTCCGATTGTTCCCTTTGCTTGTCTCTTCAAGCTGAGATCACTGATCCTGGTGCTTACTTTCCCAACGAAACTGGGGTGGTAAATCCCGGTATCGGGATACTCGACAGGTGCTTTCACGGCAATCTTGCCATGCTGTATCTTTAGTTCCTGGCGGCAATATTTGCTCACCAGCAGACGAACCATGTTGGCGATGTTTTCATCAGAAGCTGCGATCCGGTATTGCAGTGTCAGGAAATAATTGCGGACATCCTGAGCTGTACCGGGAATGAAGCGCAGCAGTTTAGGCAGCCGGCGCAACATTGCCATCTGCTTTTCGCCGGAACTCTTGCCTGACGTTTCTTCCTTTTTCGACTTCATGGAATCGCCGCGCAGCTTTTTCAGCAGGGCCAATGGCCCCTTCTGCTCACCATCCATCTTGAACTTGCCCATGGCGGTATAGCGCATGATCTCACCGGTGGACATGCAGCAGACCATGGCATCACATTTGCCGCTGCGGGCCTTGAGATCCTCGCTGATCGCCTTCACATGTTCCTCAATGAACAGCATGGAGGCCACAATGATATCGCCTTTGGCAACGTCATCCTTGCAGGCCTGCAGGGCATCCGGGTTTTCATCCCAATCCGTCGCCGCATGAACCGAGAGGTTGAGGTTCGGCAGTTCGCCGCGCAGCATCAAGCGTGCATCGTCGACTGCCGCAGACATGTGATTGTCAAGCGTGATCAACACCACGTTCACCGGTGAGGCGCTATCGGGCGAAATGCGCTTTGGCATCGTACAACGTCTCCACGGTTATCTGGCCCAGGCCATTTTGGTTGGCGAAAAGTTCTGTGTTGCGTCGCGCTTTCCCGCGCACAAAGAACGGTATTTTCTTGAGTTCCTTCTCGGCATCCATTGTCCAGAGCGAAACTGAATCATGAATTGCGGCAGTCGCATTTTCCGTTGCACGGGCCCCGCTGACTGCAGAAGCTGGCGCAGGAACACCCTCCCCGTGCAGGTGCGAAGACGCAGCGTCATCATTGAACTCGAAATCGTTGCGGAACATGCCAAGCAAATGCTCTTCCAGACCCATCATCAGAGGGTGCACCCAACTGTCAAATATGACATTCGCACCCTCATGGCCCATTTGCGGCGAATGACGGGCGGGGAAATCCTGCACGTGTACAGGAGAAGAAATCACGGCGCAGGGAATACGCAGGCGCTTTGCCACATGACGTTCCATTTGGGTGCCCAAAACAAGTTCGGGCTGGGCCGCTATGATCGCATCTTCTACCTCCAGGTGGTCATCGCAGATAACCGCCTCAACACCATATTCATCAGCGACAGCGCGCACATCGCGGGCAAATTCCCGTGAATAGGTGCCGATGCCACAAACTTTGAAACCCAGCTCCTTTTCGGCAATGTGTGCCGCAGCAATGGCATGGGTCGCATCACCAAAAATGAATACACGCTTGTTAGTGAGATAATTGCTGTCAATGGAGCGCGAATACCAGGAAAGCCGCTCCTGATTGTCAAGATAACCAAGGGCCGGATCAGTGCCAGCCAACGCTGCTACTTCATCAATGAACCTTGCTGTCGCGTTGACGCCGATCGGCACCGTCGTCACCATTTCCTGCCCGTAGGTCTTGTGAAGCCAGCGCGCGGCCACGTCAGCAATTTCGGGATATAGCACAATATTGAAGGCAGCCTCAGGAAGACGAGAAAGGTCATCGGGCGAGGCATCAAGCGGCGCAACAACATTCACTTCAACCCCCATGCGATCAAGCAAATGAGTGATCTCGCGAATGTCATCCCGGTTTCTGAACCCAAGCGAGGTGGGTCCGAGTATGTTGCAGGAGTTTTTGGCGATGGATACAGGACGCTCTTTACCAGCGGCAAAGGCACGAACCAGGCGATAAAAGGTTTCCGCAGCGCCCCAGTTTTCCTTTTTCTGATAGGAGGGCAATTCCAGCGCAATAACCGGCATTGCAAGGTCAAGGGTTTTGGCAAGCCCACCCGGATCATCTTGAATCAATTCGGCAGTGCAGGATGAACCAACAAGCATGGCTTTTGGCTTGAACCGCTCGGCAGCCTCGGCGCAGGCTGTCTTGAAAATCTCGGCAGTATCTCCCGACAGGTCACGCGCCTGAAACGTGGTATAGGTCACCGGCGGGCGCGAATTGCGCCGTTCGATCATTGTGAACAGGAGATCCGCATAGGTGTCACCCTGGGGCGCATGCAATACATAATGCACATCCCTCATTGACGCAGCCACACGCATTGCCCCCACATGGGGCGGCCCTTCATATGTCCAAACCGTAAGCTGCATCAGACATCCACCTCCAACCTGCTGCGGCGGTAGAGAGGACGCGCGAAAAGTTCAGCCAAATCACCCGCCTGTTCGTAGCCGTGAATGGGGGTAAAAGCGAATTCGATGCTCCATTTTGTCGAACGACCTTCGGCTTCAAAGGGATTTGCAAGGCCCATTCCACATATGATCAGATCCGGGTTTGCCTCACGACAGCGGTCAATCTGGCGTTCAACATCCTGGCCCTCGCTGATTGATACGCCGGGTGCAAGGGCTGCCAATTCCCCGGCAACATGCTGACGATGCAGAAACGGACTGCCGACCTCGACAATGTGTGCACCGGTTTCATTTTGCAGAAATCGCGCCAATGATGGCTCCATTTGCGAATCGGGGAACAGAAAAATGCGTTTGCCCGCCAGCATATTACGGTAATGGGCAATGGCGTTTTTAGCCCGTTCACGCCCTGGCCCTGTTACCCGGTCAAAAGTTTCCTGGCTCACACCGAGGGTTTCGGCAATTGATCTCAGCCAGGCAGTCGTTCCCTCTTCACCCAGCGGAAATATGGAATTGATTCGCTTGGCCCCCCTGCCCTCCAGCGCCTGGGCAGCCGCTCCCAGATAGGGCTGAGCCAGAATGTAGTGCGTATTGGGTCCAATGACCGGCAGTTCCCTACTGTTCCTGGGAGGAAGAAAGGATACTTTTTTTACACCCAACTCACGAAGCAGACGCAACATCTGGTCCTCAACCACGTCAGCCATGGAGCCAACCACCAGCAGAGAAGCACCGTCGGACGGATTTTCATCGGGAAGATCAGCGATCAGCGCCTGGACGAAGTTGTCCTCGCCCTGGGTAAATGTTGTTTCGATACCACTCCCGGAATAGGAAATGACCCGCTGCGCAGGCATGTAGGACTGGTTCAAGCGTTCAGCGGCGCGTTTCAAATCCAGTTTGATCACTTCTGAAGGGCAAGAGCCGACCAGAACCAGCATTTTGATATCCGGACGCCGTTTCAGGAGCTTTTCGACAACCCGGTCTAGTTCCTCATGCATGTCAGCCATTCCGGCGAGGTCTCGCTCGTCGATGATGGCCGTTCCGAAACGCGGCTCGGCAAAAATCATCACGCCCGCCGCTGACTGCATCAGATGGGCGCAGGTGCGAGAACCAACAATCAGGAAAAACGCGTCCTGCATTTTCCTGTGCAGCCAGATGATCGAAGTCAGGCCGCAAAACACTTCATGCTGTCCGCGCTGGCGAATCGGAGATACTGTGGTACTGTTCGGGTTCAAGGGCTGGTTCATTGCGCCGCTCCCAAAGTGGCGCGATTATCACGCATTTTCATGTCGAGCCGCGCCATACGCAACTTCCAGAGAAACTGTCCCGCGTTGACAAGATACGCAGCATAGGCAGCCAAGGCAGTGATCATTAAGGCCAGAGGGCTGAAGTTACCCTGCCAAAGCATCACCAGATAGGTGGTATGCAGCGCAAGGACGAGCATGGAAAACACATCTTCCCAAAAGAACGCCCTGGCGAACAAATAGACGCCAAATACCTCTTTTTCCCAGATAGAACCGGTTATCATGATGGTGTAGAGCGTGCATGTCTTGACCACGATCGAGACATTTGCCGCGTTAAGGCCTTCACCCCAGACCAGGTAGCGCATGATCAGGAGCAGGCTGGTGAGAAACACAGCAAACTGTATCGGCGCCAGCAATCCCTGAACCAGGGTCCAAGGACTTTCATCACGGCGCTTCCTTTGCTCCCTTGTGTAGAGCGGGCCGGTATTCAGGCTGTGATCATTATCGAGTGACATGGCCTACGGAAACTTCCTCGAAATTCTTGCCGCTGAAAAAGCAGCTCCTCCACTGAAAGATTAACTCTCGAAAACCCAAAGTGTCAACTTTAATTGACGTAAATATTTATTTACATTCCTCTAAAGTTTCTGCATTGTGGAAAGTGAGAGGAATAGGCAGCAGGTAACCGCAAATCCGGGAGACAGCTTCGGGACTGTGATTAGGTTAACTTTGGCGAACGCTACCGGGCATGCAAGCCAGGGTCTGCTTCAGATATTTGTCTGACCTTCTCGTAAGTGTGGAGGTGACTGCGCAATGAATAGTTTGGTGGATACCCAAAAAGCCGGCGACCTCGACACAACCGTGTCGCAGGCAATTGACGACACCCCGCCTACTCAATCGACGATCCGGCAATTCAACGACAACTATTTTGCCGCACAGCGGCAAACCTTGTTACGCGAGGCCATATGTAATAAGGTTTTTCCACAGACCCGCAACCGAATCGCCAGTAAGGGCAATATGCTGCTTGAGCATCAGGATTTCTCGCCAGAATTAGTGCAAAGCTTTACCAATCTTCTGCTTTCATCAGGTGAATACAACAAGCGCCAGATGCTGGTCGATGCTTTGGGCGACAGCACAAACAGCATCTTCAAAAAAACCCTGTTTCTCGAGGCCGTGGCGCGAAACTTGGGTGAACTTTGGTGCGAAGATGACACTAATTTTATCGACATCACTATCGCAGTTTCCCGCATGCAATATCTCGTTCATGTATTGGGTCAACAGGTTCCATTCATATGTGAATCCGCAAACACACCGAGTGTTTTGATCACCAGCATAGCCGGAGAACAGCACTCCATGATGTCAGGCATTCTTGGCCTGGTTTTTGCGACAATTGGCTGGCGCAGAACATTTGAAGTCCAGCCAGGCGGATACCTCGATTTGAATGAACCCGCTGCACAAGCGGAAAACCTGTCCCGCCTGACTCAATACGACATCGTGTGCTTCTCTTGGTCCGCAGAGGCCAATTATGAGGGAGTGGTGGAATTTGTCAGGCAAATCAGCACCCTGCCCAAAAATTCACGTCCTGTCCTGATTACAGGCGGACATTGTGCTGAAAGTCGTGTTAACGAACTTCTTGAAATGGGCGTTGACTGTGTGTGTGATAGTATATATGCGGCAGTGAATATATCAGAGCGCTGTATGGCCTTGCGTAGAGCGGCTGACAGGAATGACAAGACCCACCAGTTTTTGAACCATTCCATTCACACAGTTCAAACGGATTTACGGCTTCATGAATAGCCAATCACACTTCAAATCACACAAGGGCTTTGGCCTGTCAGCCGATGAACTGGAAAGGCTGGGCATTCATTCCATCGCCACGATTTTGGCCGCTGGAACGGATATTGCCATTGTTTGTGACTTGGACGGCATCATTAAAGATGTCCATTTCCTGGACCCAGAGTTGAAAAACTATAATCTCAATGACTGGATTGGCAAAAACATTCGAGAATCAGTGACTGTCGAAAGTGTGCCGAAAATCGAACGGATGATGAAAGACGCGTCTTCTTTTGGACGTCACGGCAACTACCACGTCAATCATCCGAGCGACGGGTTCCCGGACCTTCCTGTAAGCTATACGGTAATTCGACAGGAAAGCTGGGATCATTTGCTCTTGTTGGGCGATGATCTGCGCCAAATCATGGGCATGCAGCAACGGCTGGTCCAGACCCAACTTGATCTCGAGGCGGAGTACCGAAACCTTCAGGCAAACGAGGCACGCTATCGCACCATCTTTCAAATGGCGCCGGAACCCATGATTTTGCTTGATGGTGCCCGCAAAACAATTCTTGACATGAATTCTGCCTGTGCGCTGACTTTCGGTGTGGAAGCCGCAAAAGTCCAGGGCAAGCCACTCAACGATTTGTTCAAGCGCAATGCCGAGGAGCCTGCAATTGATGCTGCAAGCGAAGCACGCCATAGTGGATTGCCGGTTACATTTTCAGCAAAAATTGCAAATACGGGTGACCCGGTCAGCGTAACCATGACGCCGTATCGCGAGCATGGTAATGCCAACATTCTGATGACAGTCGTTCCCCTGAACGTTGATTCAGCCCCCACAGCCAAGGGACACGGCATGTCTGGTATTGGCGAAATCCAACGACACGGGCGCTCGATGCAGGGAACCACCCGCCTCGACAAACTTCCAGAACCAGTATTCACAATCGATCAAAAAGGCCAGATTGTTCGCGTCAATGAAATGTTCCTCGATCTTACCCAACTGCCGAACGCCAGCATGATGATTGGCAGAAACGCCAATAACTGGATCGGAACATCGCCTGTGGATTTGCAGGTATTGCTGTCGAAGCTCAAGGACGATGATAATATCCGAGGCTTTACAACAGTGGTTAAAAATCACCTTTCCGGTGAAAAGAAAGTGCAATTGTCTGCGGCAATCGACAGGCAGGCTGGCGAAATCAATATTATAGTCAGCAATGTGTCTGCTTCGGACAATCAGATTGCAATCCAGAAGCTGGGTCGGACAGAAACAACGGACGGATTTTCAGAGCTCGTCGGCCGCGTACCCATGAAGGAATTGGTTCGGGAATCACTCGATGTCATCGAGAAAATGTGTATCGAGACCGCCCTTGACCAGACGAGGAACAACCGCGCATCAGCTGCCGAACTTCTGGGGGTATCCCGCCAAAGCCTCTATATAAAGCTACGCAAGCACGGACTTGAAGACTACCGGCCGGAATAAAACAGCCAAAGCCATCTTCACACACACAACTTGGTTCATCCATCAGCGTTCACCTTATATTGGCTGTCAATCCATCCATACGTGTCAATTTTTGTTGACACATTTTAACCCCTTGCTTAGCATGTCCTCATGCAAGTTCAACCTTTGGAAAAACCTTCAGCAAATTTTCCTGCGCCTGATGCAGTTCTGGCCTTGCTAAAGCCTATTACCTGGTTCCCCCCCATGTGGGCTTTTGCTTGTGGCGCAATTGCTGCCGGCCCGGCAATTACTGATCGCTGGGTATATGTTCTTGCCGGAGTATTGCTGGCGGGTCCACTGGTGTGCGGGACCAGCCAGGCAGTAAATGACTGGTTTGACCGTCACGTTGATGCAATTAATGAGCCCCATCGTGTAATTCCCTCCGGGCGCATGCCCGGTCGATGGGGCTTGTATATAGCAATCATAAATACAGTCATTTCACTTTTCGTGGCATCACTCCTTGGTGCCTGGGTATTTGGTGCGACCATTGTCGGCCTTGTCTTTGCCTGGGTTTACAGCGCCCCGCCCCTTCGGTTGAAAAGCAATGGCTGGCTCGGAAATGCAGCGGTCGGATTTTCTTACGAAACCCTGCCCTGGATTACGGCTGCTGCAGCCGCATTGGGCATGTTTCCCGGTATCCCGACCGTCCTGATAGCATTCCTTTACGGCGTAGGCGCCCACGGCATTATGACACTCAATGACTTCAAGTCGATGGAAGGCGACAAGCAGATGGGCGTTAACTCGCTCCCGGTTCTTCTCGGCGCCCAAAACGCCGCGCGACTGGCTTGCCTGATTATGGCGTTTTCCCAAGCTGCCGTTGTCATGCTTTTGTTTCATTGGGAAAAAGCGTTTTACGCCATGGGGATCGGTGCGCTTCTACTGGTTCAGATTGCATGCATGCGGCGGTTTTTGTCCAATCCCTCGAAATTTGCCATCTGGTACAGTGCGGTCGGCGTTGGGCTCTATGTAAGCGGCATGATGATAGCAGCTTTCGCCATTAGGTCGATCAGCGGTGCATGATGCAAACTTTATTTGAAAACAGCGGTTCAAAGGCATGAAGGAAATGGGATATTCAAACCAGAACCAGATGAAAGCCGAAACGAGGCACAGCCATGAATACGCCATCGCCCGCGGATTGACCTGGCTGATGATCCTGCGTCTGGGTCTGGTTCAGGCAGCTCTAGGCTCAATAGTTGTTTTGACAACATCAACCTTGAACCGCGTCATGGTCATCGAGCTTGCCCTCGCAGCCGTTATTCCCGGTTTCCTCGTTGGTCTCCACTATGCGGTACAAATCTCACGCCCCTTGTGGGGACACAGCTCTGACGTGGGGGGAAGTCGAACCCGCTGGATCATTTTTGGTCTTGCCGTTCTCGCGGTATCGGGAACTGGAGCTTCAGCAACAACCCTTCTGTTCGAACAGAATTTCGCACTTGGTCTCACGGCAGCAATCATCGCCTATGTCTTTATCGGATTGGGAATTGGCGCCTGTGGTACTTCGTTGTTGGCACTGCTCGCTGTCAAGACTGCTCCCGAGCGCAGACCCGCTGCCGCCACCATCACCTGGATGATGATGATAGCCGGTATTGTCATCACTTCAATTATTTCCGGAGCAAATCTTGACCCCTATTCCCACGAGCGCCTCATCGCAGTCACCGCAAGCGTAGGTGCCATAGCGTTCATCGTTGCTTGCCTTGCGGTTGCACGAATAGAACGTGTTCCTTCAGTCAACGACGATCAGGGCAAGGTGCGGGAATTGCCAGGCAGCTTCCGCGACAGCATGCGCGAAGTATGGGCAGACCCAAAAGCCCGGCTATTCACCATCTTTGTTTTCATGTCGATGCTCGCCTACAACACCCAGGATCTCATCCTCGAACCTTTTGCAGGCCTTCTGTTTGGCATGACCCCGGGGGAAAGCACTGCCCTGTCTGGAACGCAGCACGGCGGCGTGTTTTTCGGAATGGCTCTTGTCGGAATTTCCGGCAGCCTACTGGCTAAAAGAAAACCACAAATCCTCAAGTTCTTCATCGTGTCAGGGTGCCTGTTGTCAGCAGTGGCACTTGGCTTTCTTGCACTTTCATCGTCCCTCGCTCCAGCCTGGCCCCTGAAGGCAAATGTGTTTCTGCTGGGCGCTGCCAACGGCACATTTGCAGTTGCTGCTATAGGCACCATGATGACTTTGGCTGGGAATGGAAAGACAGCCAATGAGGGAACGCGAATGGGTGTATGGGGCGCAGCCCAGGCAATTTCCTTCGGCCTTGGAGGATTCCTTGGGACAGTCGCCATCGACATTGCCCGTTATACAACCGGCAACGATGCCACTTCCTTTGCAATCGTCTTTTCGATGGAAGCGCTGTTGTTCCTGATGTCGGCGCTGATTGCAATGCGCATCGGCTTGAAACCCGCAGCGACCACATCAATGCACAATCCTTCCATTGTTTCCCTCCCGGCCCCGGCGGAATAGGAGCTTGTTAGAGAAAGATGGCTGAGCACTTTGAAGTAGCAGTGATTGGTGGGGGACCTTCGGGAGCAACGGCTGCCCGTACCCTCGCTTCACTTGGACGCAAAGTCATCATGGTTGATCCGGAAAACCGGATCAAACCTTGCGGCGGTGCCATTCCATCCGTGGCAATGCGCGCTTTCAATATTCCTGATCATCTACTAAAAGCCCGCGTTAACGGTGCAAGAATTGTCTCGCCATCGGGAAAATCCGTCGAAATGAAAATTGGTGATATCGGCTATGTCGGCATGGTTGATCGTGACCAGTTTGATCCCTTTTTGCGCGAGCGTGCAGAACTGGCAGGAGCAACAAGACATAGGGGCAAGCTGGTTTCGGTTGTCCAAAATCCCGACCATACCCTCATACTCACATTGGACAGAACTGGTGATGAAGCTGCTGCCCCAGTTGAAATCACCTGCAATCTTGTGATCGGCGCTGATGGTGCAAATTCCAAAGTACGCCGGGAAATTTTCGGTCCGAACAAAAAACCACCTTATGTTTTTGCTTATCACGAGATTGTCAGGTCACCGAAAAATGCGTCACCTGAAATCCATCCTTTGGAACACTTTAACCCGGATCGGTGCGACGTTATTTATGACGGGCGTGTCTCACCTGATTTTTACGGCTGGATATTCCCTCATGGTGAATATACCAGCATTGGAACAGGTTCAGCCGTCAAAGGCCACAGCTTGCGAAAGGCAACACTTCAGCTCCGTGAATATTGCGGGCTTGAGAATGCAGAAACCGTTCGTTGCGAAGGCGCACCCTTGCCTTTGAGGCCCATGCGCAAATGGGACAATAATCTCAATGTGCTGCTGACAGGGGATGCTGCCGGAACAGTGGCACCGTCATCGGGTGAAGGGATATATTATGCAATGGTGTGCGGCGAATTGTGTGCTCAAGCATGTGATGAGGTTCTGGCAACTGGCAACCCCAAGGCATTGAAAATGGCCCGTAAGCGCTTCATGAAAGACCATGGAATGGTCTTCCTTATTCTCGGTGTAATGCAGAAGGTCTGGTATAAGAACGACAAGCGCAGGGAAAGCTTTGTGAATATGTGCTCGGACCCGGACGTTCAACGACTGACTTGGGAATCCTATTTGAACAAGAAACTGGTCCGCCGCGATCCATTTGCCCATATGCGGGTTTTCATCAAGGACATGCAGCAATTGCTTGGCTTTGGTGCACGATGACTGCATTGTTGGAAAGGCTGTTTTCCTCCGGAACAATCGCGCTTTTTGCAGCAGGAATATTGCTGCTCGAAACTGTTCTTCTGCTCAGGGTTTTATCAAATCGCTCAAGCAGACAATTGATGCTGTGGAACACGTTTTCAGGATTAAGCCTGATCAGCGCCCTTTACTGCGCGCTATCCGGGATGAGCTGGAAATTCACTGCCCTGTTCTTGAGCCTTGCCCTGTTTGCCCATATCGGTGACTTGCACATTAGGCTGACCACCGTGAAGAACAGCTCCAATGACCAACCGTGAGGATTGGACTGCAAGTAAGCACATCATTGCACCACAACTCAAAGCGGCTGTTCCAAGGAGCCTTTGTACGGACTGCGGTATATCACGCAGTGACAATCCGGCAGACTGCGGCCGCGCCTGTCAATTCATTGCTCCCGATTACCCGGCACTGGAAAAACAGTTTCACGGACGCAGCCGTTCGCACGAGCACAAGGATGAAACCCATTTTGGTCCCTTCACTGCAATGTTCAGGGCAAAACTAAAAGTTCCTGCTGAGGGAGCCCAATGGACAGGTGTAACCACACGGATTGCGGAAAAGCTTTTGGAAACCGGCAAAGTCGAGGCGATCCTGACCATGGCTCCCGACCGGCAGGAAAAATGGAAACCGGTTCCCGTCATTGTTACCAATGCCAGCGCCATGAGGCTTGTTCGAGGCATGCGCATGGGTTACGCACCCTTGCTGAGCTTGCTGAAACCGGCCCGCGAACAGGGTTTCCGTAGAATTGCAGTCATCGGCATACCTTGCCAGATATATGCCTTGCGAGCTTTGGAAAAAGAATTCGGATTTGAAAAGATATTCGTCATTGGCACGCCCTGCTCGGATAATACGACAACAGAAAATTTCAAGGAGTTCCTTAGCCTGCTGTCAGGCGCGCCTGAGGAAATAACCTATCTGGAATTCAGGGCCGACTATAAAGTTGAACTGCGCTTTTCAGACAAAACCAAACGCGAGATTCCGTTTCTTCAGCTTCCCATTTCCCGATTGCCACCAGACTTCTTTCCCCTCACCTGCCGGACCTGTGTCGATTATACTAATGCTCTCGCTGACATTACTGTCGGATATATGGCTGGCGAGGGTGACCAGTGGGTGATTGTTAGAAACCAGACGGGAGCCGATATGCTCAACCTACTTGCAGACGAAGTGGAATTGAAAAAGGTTAAAAGCGCTGGAAGACGCGCAGGCGCGGTGAAGGGTTTCATCGCCAACACAATCCGTGCCGCTGGCGGCCTGCCCCTGCGGCGGATGCCCGGTTTCATTCGCCCGCTTGTCTCCTGGCTCATGCCAAAAATTGGTCCGCGCGGTCTTGAATTCGCCCGAACGCGCCTTGAAATGAAAGCGGCGGAAACCATCATCCATTTGCGGCGTGAAGAACCGGCCAAAATCAAGAATATGGTTCCCGGGCATGTTTGGGACCTGGTGGAACCCTATGACATCTTTCCCCAACCAGGTGAGGTCAGGAAGCCTCTTTCGGATTGAGTTGTATCATCTGCCAGTTCAGCAATCCGGCTGCACACACCCAAACCGCATAGGGAACGAACAGCCATCCGGCCAGGGGCAGAACGGGTAGCGTCAGCGCAATATAGACGATGATAAACAAAAGCATGGCCAGCAAATCCACCAGTGCCAGTTGCATTTTTCTCCTGCCAAAAAACAGAAATGACCACATGGCATTGAGCACAAGCTGGGCGCACCAGACTGCAAAAATCATCATCAAATCCGCTTGCAAAACCAACCAGCCGGAGTAGCCTATAAAGGCATAGAGGGTTGTCCACACCACGGGAAATGCCCATCTGGGCGGCGTCCACGAAGGTTTTCGCAGACCGTTATACCACTCACCCGGTTTGAAAACCGCTCCTGAGCAAGCTGTCAGAAATACCAAAGCGAAAATCAGAAATGCGGACATGGGAATTTTGGCTAACTTGTTGGAGACTACTTCAAAAGTATACCATACCAGAAGTTTATTACCTATGCTGGATGAAAGATGGAACTGCTGAAATATGAACAGCCCCGCGTTTACTCAACAGCCTGGGAGTTCAGTTTTTGCCGCACTTCAAATTCTGCGGATGACAGCTTCCCATTACTGGCGCGTTTGCGTTTTGGGGAATGCCCGCAATTACGGACACTTTCCTATGTAGATAAAAACATGCCTAGAACGAGAAAGCCAAATGATGCGCTCGGAGGGAGTGCAACACCTGATATGTTTCAAAGTCTTGGAGGGGCCAACCCGTATATTTCGGCCATCAACTTCCAATGCTTTTTCCAAGTTTGGCACACTTGATTTCCTGGAAAGTTATTCTGGAGGGGTATATGACACATCCCTGAAGCAAAGTATTAATTTTCATATTTCAATGGGATTGCAATACGCACCTGCAAAAAAATAGGAACGGTTGCATTGCGATCACCTTATTCCCGGACCCCTAAAGTCTGTCAAATAAACCAACAGCTTTTCGATTTGGTTCAGCCGGCTTCTTCCAATTTGTGTTTCTTAATGGGCGCGGAATAACCGCCTTTGGAAGTGGTTTTCAGTCCTATGCGCACCAGTCCTTCCACAATGGCAACAGCAGCGGCAACACCGTCAATGACCGGAACGCGATGCTCGACTGCCAGTGATGCAGCCAGATCAGTCATCCCGGCGCATCCGAGCACTATGGCTTCCGCCATGTCTTCATCTATCGCCTTTCGAATTTCGCTGTTTATTTTGCCCCTGGCATCACTGCGCGGGTTTTCCAGGTCCAAAACCGGGACCTCAGAAGCGCGAACTTTGGCGCAACGGCTCGCCAGGCCATAACGGACCAGATTGTGTTCGATTGCAGGGACTGACCTCGACAACGTGGTCACCACTGAAAACTTGTTGGATAATATGGAAGCAGCGTGAAACCCGGCCTCGCCAATTCCCAGCACAGGTGCATTCGTCATGCAACGAACTGCGTCGAGGCCGGTATCATCAAAACAGGCTATAACAATGGCATCAACATTTGGATACTCTGAAACGGTCTTCAGCAGACCGGCAAGGCTCAATGCTTCATCATAATATCCTTCAATGCTGGCGGGGCCTTCACTGGGATTAACCGCAATTATCTCGGTATCAGGCAATGCAGCCTGCCTTGCAGCCAATTCAATCTTGCGGGTCATTGATGCTGTAGTATTCGGATTTACGACCAGAATTTGCACAGTAGAAAATCCTCACACTTCGCCGCCGAGATAGGCAGCCTTGATTCTATCATCTTTCAGCAGTTCCCTTGAGTTACCCTCAATAACCACATTGCCTGTTGCCATGGCATAGGCACGATTGGAGATACTAAGTGCCATTCGCGAGTTCTGCTCGACCAGCAATACCGAAACACCCTCATCACGGTTAATTGCGACTATGGAGCGGGCAATGTCCTGAACCAGTTTTGGTGCTATACCCAGGCTTGGTTCGTCCAGCAACAAAAGCCTGGGTTTCGCCATCAAGGCGCGGCCAATCACCATCATTTGCTGCTCGCCACCTGAAAGTGTTCCCGCGGCCTGGGTGTATCGTTCCTTCAATCGCGGAAACCGGGTAAGAATACTATCCAGGGTCTGCCTTATGCCATCCTTGTCTATTCGTGAAAACGCACCCATCATCAAATTGTCTTTTACTGACATGAACGGAAAGACACGACGCCCCTCAGGAACCATGGCGATTCCGAGCTTTACAATGTCAGACGGGGAGGTTCCATCAATTCTTTGGCCCTCAAATGTCACTGTACCCCTGACCGGTTTTGCAAGGCCGGTTATTGCGCGCAAAATTGAAGACTTTCCAGCTCCGTTTGCACCAATCAGTGCAACCGTCTCACCTTGATTCAGATGCAGTGAAACACCTTTCAGCGCATAAACATGATCGTAGTAGAGTTCGATATCCCTGAAGTCCAACATGGCGGTCATGATTTACATCCCGATTTCATCATCGACGCTACCAAGATAGGCTTCGATGACTTTGTCATTGTTCTGGATTTCCACAGGCGTTCCCTCAGCGATCTTCTCGCCAAAATTCAACACGACTATTCGATCTGAAATTTTCATCACTGCCGGCATGTCATGTTCAACAAGTAGCACCGTCACATTGCGCTCATCACGCACCGAACGAACCAACTGAACCATGCGCATGGTTTCATCATGATTCATACCGGCAAATGGTTCATCAAGGAGAAGGACCTTGGGGTCGGTAGCCAAACCAATTGCAACCCCTAGAGCGCGGAGATTGCCCTGTGGGAGATTGCTTGCATGTTCGTTGCTTATCCCTGCCATCCCAAGAAATTCCAGCAGTTCATCCGCGAATTTCTCAAAAGCTGCGACATCACTCCGGGCGGTTTTGGTTCCCAAAAAATAGCCGGCCAGCGATGCCTTGGCACGCAAATGCTGAGCCAGGACAACGCTCTCGCGCACGGTCATGTTTTTAAAGATTGTTGTTTCCTGGAAAGTCCGGACGACACCCTTGCGCGCGACGATGTGAGGTTTCAAATTGGAAATTCGCTCACCCTTGTACAACACTTCGCCGGAGGTGGTCGGCATGAATGAGGATATCATTTTGAACAGCGTTGATTTGCCTGCACCGTTTGGGCCAATCACGGACAGAATTTCGTTTTCCGCAACATCAAAACTGATATTGTTGTTTGCTGTCAGTCCGCCAAATTTCTTGGTCACGCTCCTGACTTCGATCAAGGGACTCATTTGGAGACTCCCTTGGAAAATCGCAGACTTAACAGACCGTTGGGAAGAAAGCGTATAATCGCAATCAGTATGATCGAATAGATTAGCAGCTGATACTTGCCAAATTGAAACAAAAGATCCCAGCCAAAATACAGGACCAGTGTTCCAAGCATTGGACCGAACACATATCCCAGTCCGCCAAGAAAACAATTCAGCATGAAATTCACCGAGTCAGCCACCTGAAAACTGGATGGATAGACTGACTGAGCAATTGAACCAAACATTGCGCCGCCAATCCCTCCAAAGAAAGAGGAAATGGCAAATATCACTATGCGGATATAAGAAATGTTCACACCAATCGAGCTGGCCAATTCCTCGTTCTGTTGCATTGATCGGCACAAATGCCCAAGGCGGGAATTCACCAGCCGGTACAGCACCCAATAAGTGAGCACCATCAGGATGCAGGCAGTGTAGTAGAATGCGAGTTTCGTGTTCTCCAGCGTTGAAAAATCAGGAATGACGGGAAATCCAAAAATGGACACTCCCGATGGCACGGGGATTGAAGATATCCCCTTGGCACCATTGGTAATTGGAAGCGCCAACGCTGTGAGGGTGACAACTTGCGTCAAGACCAGCGTAATCATTGCAAAATAGACTCCCCGAAGCCTAAGAATCGGCAAGCCGATCAAAACAGCTACAACAGCAGCAAAAAACCCTGCTGCTGGTAGGGAAATCCAGAACGAAAACCCGCCCTTTACCACCATGATCGCTGAGACATAAGCTCCCATGAGAGCGAATGCGCCTTGCCCAATATTGATCCTGCCAATGTAAAAGGTAAGCCAAACCCCGGCACTTGCAATTGCCAATAATGCCACCGAAGTCAGTGTGAAATAGAAATCCCAACGTCCTGTTGCATTGATCGCCATAGGCACGAAAACAAATATCACGAGGAGAAAAATGCTGAAATTTATGAACAGTTTTTTTGACATGCTTTTCATTTCATTAGCCCCACGGCTTTCCCATCAGACCATGCGGTCGGATAGCAAGGAAAATCATCAACGAAACGAAGATCAGGAGGTAGGTAATGTCGCCATACTGTGACAGCACAGCCAAACCAATCGCCTCCATAAAACCCAGTATGATGCCACCTGCAATAGCGCCGGATATAACACCTGCCCCACCAATCATCACCATCATGAATGCCTTGATGGAAGTCGGTCCACCCATCCCGAGATTGACGCCTGTTATGGTGACAAGCAGTCCACCGACCAGACCGGCAAGCATGGCGCCAAGGGCAAAGCCGATCATGGAGTATCGATCAACATCCACTCCCATCAATTGAGCGGCAACCCTGTCCTGGGCGAGAGCCCGAAGCGCACGCCCGGTTTTGGAATATTGCATGAAACAAATAAAACCGATGACGGACAATATTGCCAAGCCGCAAATCAATATCCGGTCATAGGGCATGATCAGCCGGAAATCCCAATTGAGTACGCCATTGATGATCTTGGGAACTCCGCGTTGTTTTTCACCGAAGAACAGTTGGATCAGCGCGTCGAGCAAAAATGCTATGCCTGCCGCCAGGAGCATTGTGCTTTCGTCCCTCGCGGAACCTTTGATGACCGGCGCGAACAGGAACCTTTCTATAAGGGCCCCCAAAATCGCCAGCGTAAGACACGACATCAAAAGGGCTACAATGAAGGGCAGACCCAATTGCCCGTAGAATGTATATGTCACAAACCCGCCGATGACGTACATTTGCCCGTGTGCAAAGTTCAATACATTCATCAGGGCGAAAATCAGCGTCAATCCCAGAGCAATCATTGCATACTGAGAGCCAAGATAGACGCCGTTAGCTAAAATCTGTTCCACTTGCATAAACCTTCTGAACAACCTCCCGGGCCAAAATGACCCAGGAGTTTCATTCAAGCTGACGCCTCAAGGCGAAAGGAGGAAAAATCCCGCCTTAGTCGACTTCTGCTACGAACAGTGTTTCAAATGCACCGTTTTGATAAACGTTCACAACAAGCGGAACTGCAACCTGGCGTTTTTGGCCAAATGAACTCATTCCCACATAACGAAGCTTGGCATCGCCCTTCATGTAAGGATTAGGTGCTTCAAATGTATCCATCGACGCCTGGAAGGCTTTCACATCTGTCAAGGCGGCAGGTGTAGCCTTCAAAGTTTCCAGAATATACTCCAGCGCGTACACCTTGGTGTTTGACTCATCGTTGTATTCACCAAACATCTTGGTGTAGCGATCGACAAATTCCTTCATGGCGTCAGATGCCAATTCCGGTGTTGATGCTCCACCAACAGAGATAAAGCCGTTGGCCAATTCTCCAGCGCCTTCAGCCAGGACACCTGCATCCTGTGCTGTCTCCGTAGAGATCAAACCTTCAAAGCCCAATTCGCGTGCCGAACGTATCAACTGCGGTGCGTTTGCCGGGGATACACCAGACAGAACCAGCAGGTCTGGACGAGCACCCATTACAGGCGTCAATACTGGCGTAAAGTCAGTCGTATCAACCTGATAGGTCACATTGTCCGAAACAACTTCGAGGCCCAGGGCCTTGGCAGCTTCAACACCGCCATCACGCTGGCTGAGCGGATCGGACTCGTTTGCCGCAACAAACGCAACCGTTTTCACGCCCTTTTCTTTAATCAGGTATTTGTAGATTGCCGGACCTGACTGGTAGTTTGCCACCATGCCCAGAACCGCATTTGAAGCTGGTGCCGTATACAGTTCCTTGGGGAATGCATATGGAAAATACATGATGCCATTGGCTTCAGCCACAGGGCGGACAGCAGCGGCACCATCATCAACATTCGGGCCAACAACGTAGTGAATGCCTTCCTGCGCCATTTTTTCCATGCCGGCTATGGCACGTTTCGGGTCTTTTTGATCATCGAAAGATACGATCTCGATGTCATAGGTTGTTCCGTCTATGGTATATCCACCAGTCTCGTTTATCCACGCTGCCCGCGCTTCCATGGAGCGTTGATTGGAAATACCCCAGGCAGCTGCCGGACCGCTGGTTACGCCGACAAAGCCTATCTTCAGGACCTGGTTTGCCGCCCAGGCACCCACAACACTAGTGGAAAGGATGGCACTTGCAGATAAAGCCAGAGCCATGGACTTCAAAATCATTCGTCTTTTCATGTTTCATTCTCCCTGATTGTCGATGATGCCCGGATCGCTCCGTTGACCTCAATCAGGAAAGTATTGTTAACAATCATTGTCAACAAAAAAATAATAAATTGTTGATGAAATAATTGGCAAACTACACTATTTATATGCATTATTTATAATCAGATGCCTAAAAATAGGAGAAATGGCGCATGCACGGCCTGCAACATCAAGGTGGAGAAGTTGCTGATCAGATTGACGAGGAAGCAATTGTGGATCGTATTTTCGAGGCAGTGATTGAGCAAAGACTCCCGCCTGGCACAAAATTGTCAGAAGCGGCTCTTTGTGAGGCTTTCGGTGTCGGTAGAATGCGTGTGCGGCGTGCACTATTGCTGCTGGCGAGCCGCGATATTGTTGATCTGCAAAACAATCGGGGTGCCTATGTTTCCAGTCCCACAAGCAATCAGGCCCTGGAAGTTTTTGAAGCAAGATGTGCTATTGAGCCGAACGTAGCCCGCATTGCAGCGGCAAGAGCCACAAAATCTGATATTGCAGATCTCGCTAAGCATCTCAAATTGGAGGCCGAGGCCCATCATGTTGGCAATCGACGTCAGGCCATCCGTCTATCAGGCCAATTTCATGTCAAATTAGCTCAAATCGCGAGAAACAATGTGATGGAGCGGATGGTCAAGGAACTTGTGACCCGGACTTCCTTGATCATTGGCATGTTCGGCGCACCGGGCACATCGAACTGCCATGATGACGAACACCAACAGATTTTGTCCGCGCTGGAAAGACACGACGAAGACAATGCCGCCCTTCAAATGGAAAAACACCTCAAACATATTGAAGGCCAGGTTGATCTGAAAAAGAAGCGCAAGACAGGCGTTAACTTGTTCGAGGTTTTACACGGAGAACAGGATTAGTTTTCATATCCATGATAAATTATTTAAATCAATCAATGTTTTAAGCTGTTGCTGGAAATGCCTGCACCACGATCACCAATGAATTTCCTCTTCCGGCAAAGTCAGCAAATCAGTAGAAATTGACGCAAATGTCGGCTCATGATCATAAGTGACAGTATCCTCCACCGTAGCTGTTGTTGAGAAAATGCTTGGAACAATTGTTACTTTTGCAAGCTCGACGTTATCAATATCGACCACCACCCATTAACTGATTCAAACAAGACGTTGAAGTCCTGGAAAGTAAGAGCTTCGCTCTTGGGAGGCGTCCATTTGCCGGAACATCTGAAGATCGATCCACCTCTCCCTATCAGCATGCAAGTCAGGTTCGCTGGCTGCTGCTCGATAAACGGGAAATTTTCATGATCAAGATGCCGTTAATTGTTTGAAAGTGGACAACCCTTTTTTAGGTTAGCCAAAATCAGCCTATAATTTTTTGATATTTTTATGATCTATAGACCAAATGGTGGGCCCGGAGGGACTCGAACCCCCGACCAAGCGGTTATGAGCCGCCGGCTCTAACCAGCTGAGCTACAGGCCCTGAAGCTTTGGCAAATATGACAAATTACCCGCTGGAAGCCTGTGCAATAGACTGTTTGGGCTTGGCAGGCAAGAGGCAAGAAGGAACGAAACGGCCTGATTTCCCTGGTGAAAACGAAAACCTTGACAGTGTGTGATCCATTGTTTTGCCCCAATTGCAAAATAGCGAAGATGCAGCATATCCGCCGCTTAAAAAGGGAAATCTGAATGAAGCACTTTAATCTGAACCTACGAGCCGTAGCCTTGGCGACGTGCTTGGCATTTATACCTGTCATCGGCACAGTCACGCCCCTTACAAAGGCATATGCGGCTGAGGAAATCCGCCCGAGAATAAATGTTTCCGGCGAAGGCATTGTGTATCTGGCACCCGATATCGCAACCCTCCAATTGGGCGTATTGAGCGAAGCGGACACTGCGCGCGACGCCTTGAGTTCAAACAACAAGCAGATGGCTGCCGTCATTGCCAGCATGAAAGAAGGTGGCATAGCCGACAAGGATCTTCAGACTTCCGGTTTTTCCATTCAGCCAAGATATGTCTATGACAACCCGAAGCCAGGCGAAGAGCAAAAGCCGCCGCGCATCGTAGGCTATACCGTTTCCAACAATCTCGCAGTCAAGATACGCGATTTGAAGAAGGTGGGTGAAATTCTTGACCGCAGCGTGACGCTTGGTATCAACAACGGCGGAAATATCCAGTTCGGTAACGATGATCCGAAGGAAGCGATTTCAAAGGCGCGAGCCGCTGCAATGAAGGATGCCAAGGATCGTGCAGAGGTTTTGCTGAGTGCGGCAGGGGCCAAATTGGGCAAGATCATCGAGATCAATGAAAGTTTTTCGAGACCGCTGCCAATGCCCATGGCCAAGGGGCGCATGATGGCTGACGCCGCCATGGCCGAATCCGTGCCGATTGAGGGCGGCGAGAACTCTTATTCCATTAATGTTTCCGTCAGTTGGGAAATCGAGCAGTAAGGTTTTTCCAGACACAAAAAAGGCCGGAATTTCCGGCCTTTTCTTTTTTGTGTATTGCTTAGTAGCGATATCCGCCGCGACCGGCTTTCTTTACCCACGCAACATCGCAGGAAGCGCCATCACGATAAAAGGCAATGTTGATGCGGTCTCCGCGTTTGCGTCCGTCAACAACGATGAAGCGATGATCAATCCGCTTCACCTGGGCATGGCGCACACCATTTCGGGAAGCCTCATGCACAGCCCGGCCAGGCTCGCAAATATTGGCACGATGGTGACGGCGGTTGTCGCGGTAATGACGTTTGTCGCGATTGTCACGAACAACAATTGACGGGCCGCGCTCATGGCTGCCAAGACGAAGTTCAACACTGGCAGCATTGGCTGACACGGGTGCGAGCGTCAGAGCACTGAGGCCCAGAATGCTGGCGGCGAGACTTGCGATAAGTGATTTCCTCAACATGGTAATTTCTTCCTTTTGCCTTCGTTCGAAAAACCATTATTTCGAATTCGATGTAAAAGGATTAATACAATCACGCTGAACCGGCCCCGAACCGCCCATTCATTTTATGTTCATGAAGATGACAGTTGCCGAGGGTTATGGTCACTTGTTTCTGTAGGTGAACCAGGATTTCAATTTTCTGCGCAGAAATCCGGTCGATGGTAAATCCCAATAATAGTGCAGAAGATAACCACCGACGACACTCAAGACCACAACTAGCAACGCGAAGTTGAATATCAGTTGCATCGGATTGAGATGACTGTCCAAGCCGAACCGGGCAAATATCAACGACACGGCACCAATGATAAAGGGATGCAGCAGATAAATGGCATAGGACGATTCACCAATCTCGAAGCCGAGACGGCTGATCCGTTCATCTTCATTTCCTACCGTCAATATAGCAGCCATAAGCATGAGCGTTGCCGGAATGCCGTAGTGAACAAATCGCCACCTGTCGATGTTTTCATTGAAACCGGGAACAATCATCAGCGCAAACAAGCTGACCAGCGCAAGTGCAAGACCAAGCCAGCGCGGAATTCTGAGGCCGGATTTGAACAGAAAACCAATGACTACCCCGACTGCAAATTCGAGGATAATCGAATGGCTGACAAACCTTGCCGAGGTGAAGCGTTGATCTGGATTACCCATCACAAGATTGCCTATGCCCCAAAGAATGACAATGCATGCAATCGCCAGCACAATTCCTTTCCCGCGACTTAGGAAAAGTCCGGCAGCAAACACTATATAGAACAGCATTTCGTACTGCAGCGACCAGCCAAGACCCAAAACCGGCCGGATCAAGCCGTCACTTTCCCTCGCATAAGGGATAAACAGATAAGATGTTATCCATTGTCCCCAATCGCTCGTCGCTGTGTTTATCCTTTGCGGCAACATGATTACAATCGCAATCATCACCGAGGTCATGAGCCAGTATAACGGCACGATGCGGATTAGCCGTTTGACGAAGAAGTCCATCGCTGCCATCGGTTTGCCAAAACTGTCCCAGGAAGTATGGACCATGATGAAACCGGAAATTACAAAAAACAAATCAACGCCAAAATCACCAGGAAAGAACTTGGCGTCAAAATTGACTACCTTGGCCTCGAGCATGTTGGCAAGTTCGTGCGACGTATGACTGATAACCACGCAACCGACTGCCAACGCTCTCAAAAGCTGAATGATTTCAAGCCTTGATGATGGACCTGGCATTTTTCCCCTCGGCCGAATGTTACCCATGGTCAAACTGTCTATTTCATATCCCAGGTAACATCAACTAAACACTGGATTAACCATTAATGTAAATCAATTCACGCTAACTCACTAATTTAGAACGATTTTTTCAAATTTTAAACCATTGCGTCACTACAAGCGATAAACAGGGAGAAATCGTAGTGGGTGATCCTTCTCAAAATACGCAAACGGGAATCATTTTGAGTCCCGAAGAACGCAAGCATCGCAGATATCGCGTCCTCAAACGTGGCGTGATCGGATTTGCAGGCCAGTACACCGGTCAGGAATGCGTTGTGCGCGATATAAGTGAAGTCGGCGCGCGCTTGGAGATGAACAATCTCATCGCCTTGCCACGAGAGTTTGTCCTTCACATAGAGATTGACGGCTTCAAGGTGGATTGTCAGTTGGTCTGGCATCGCCCGCCATTTTTGGGCGTAATCTTCACAAGTGAAAAGGCAAGCAGCTCTCTTGCTCGCAAGCAGGTGTTGGGCCACTCGGAAAATGCTCTGTCAGAGCAGTTTCAAAGAGACTTTCAAAAAAGAAACAACGCTCAGGAAAATGCGTTGATAAAATCTTTACGAATGCGCGGACCATCCGGTCATAAAAAACCTGCCACATTTGGAAAACGCAAATTTGAGGGCTAGGACAAGCTTTACCAACATTCGTCGGCCACCCCGCCAAAAGCAGCGATGATTTCCGCTGTTGCCAGTCCATAAACGATATTCCGCCGGGGTTTGATTGAAATCAATGTTTGGCATCCTTGCAAGTGACATGTTCCTGTTTCGAACATGGAGGATGACGATGACATTTCGAATTTCGCTCAGGCAAATAGGCCTTTTCTCTGCAATGGCCCTGATCTCATTCGGATATGGTCAGATCCATGCCGGAGCTGAAGAACTGAGCCAGGGCCCAAAGGCAAGCGAGTCTGCGCGCCACGGCGCTGCCCTTGCCGAGGCAAATTGTGCAAAATGCCACGCCGTTGGCCTTGAAGGGGATAGCACCCATCCCGAAGCGCCTCCATTTTGGACATTGTCCGAGCGCAGGCCTGTAGAGACCATAGCCAACATGCTCCTCAACAAGTCAGGTCCCAAGCACAGCGACATGCCGAACTTCCAGATCACCAAAACACAGGCCGAAGATCTTGCCTCCTGGATTTCATGGATTCAGCCGATCGCACACGGAAAACGGCTGGTGAAAGAAAATTGTTCAGCATGCCATGCGATCGGAACAGACGATGTCGGGGCTCACAAGGAGGCGCCACCCTTCCGCACGCTTTCAAAGTTCTACCCGATTGATGCGTTGGAGGAAGCCTTTGCCGAGGGAATAGAAACGGGACATCCTGATATGCCGGTCTTCGAAGTGGAACCAATCGATCTTCAGGACATTCTCGCCTATATAGAGAGCATTCAGGAAACTTGATATATTAACAATTGAAAGAACAATCCAATGGCCGAAAAAACCGCCGATCTGGACTTTGCAAAATATGAATCCATCTTGAGAAAGAGACTGGCTTATCTGGAAAACCGGCTTGAAAATATCGAGGATCAGCTGGACGACCTGAAAAGCGCAGACTGGGCTGAACACGCTTCTGAAGCAGCGGGCGACGAAGTAATGGAAGGATTAGGCCTTTCCGGCGCTGCCGAGATCCGCGCTATCAATGCTGCCTTGGACCGCATTGCCAAGGGCACATATGGCCTTTGCGTAACCTGCGGCGAACCTATCAGTGAACCTCGGCTTGCCACCTTGCCTCATACACCGTTCTGCAAAAACCACGCATAAAAGCAAGGGTTTTACCTGAACATGGCCTCGCCCTGTTCCTTGATCATCTGCTTGGCCTTGGAAATCGAAGCCTGCGCTGCAGCATCTGCGGAAGGAAAAATATCTGCACGGATCAACCGGTGGGTTTTCATCTCACCGTTGATCTCTTTGCGCACATCGCAGCAAAGGCGAAATTGGCCGCCCTCATTCATGGGTGCCGGGGTAATGATGTAGCCTTCATACATCTCGCCGATCATTTCCTTGGGCTGCGAAGCCCCAATGCCAAACAGTTTTTTCAGGAACGACATGAGAAACCTACTCCACTTGTTTTAGGAACTGCATTGCAGGCAATCAAACTATCAACTTTGGCCGCTGTCCGCAAATCGGTGCCAAGCGTCAGGAAATTGTCAGCAATCACGCTCTCTTTCGAATGGAACCAGATTTTATAGCCGCCACCAGAAACGGGGCTCCATGCATTAAAAGATCGAATATGTCGATCGGCTGAACCAGCGTTCCAGATACCAGCATTTTCAGCTTTTCCCACACATGCGGTTCCGGGAAAAACGGTGCCAGACCCAGCGTCAAGCAAGCCAACAGGACGATGGCCCATGGTAGTCTGTTGATCCATGAAAGGACGGTAGTCATTTCTATCACCTCACGTTTACGCGACAATCTACAATGCCAATACCTGCAATGCACGGCATTCATAACCGCACTTTGATACAATTGTCATCGCATTCAAAAAAGCATGAAGCTTCTCAGGCATTTCTGACCGGCTGGCGCAACACGGTCCTCAACTTCTCGGGTACAGTCTTGCGCGGATCAGACAGATATATCTCATGATGATGCCCATTGAAGGCAAGCCCCAGCGAAGGCATCAGTTCATAATGCAGATGTGCCAGCACCGGCGCCTCATCGGCAAACGGGCCGACATGCAGCTTTGTCAGACATCGGCCTTCGTGAACCGTCTCCAGACGCAATGTGGAAGGCTTGTCGTTCCGCTTGGCGAGTGTCTTTGCGATGGCCTGCTCAACCATTTCCAGCGTAATCCAGTCGGGCTGCAGGATCATCAGCGTCCAGCACCATTCATCGCGCCTTCCGGTCTGCGTAAATGCATTCATGTCGTCAGCCCACCAGATGCCCTGCAGCGGCATCACTGCATAGTCGAGCTCGAGCGCGTTTTTGGACATGAATTTCAAAGGATAGCTTACCGAGAACAGCCATTCCACTGCCGTAAAGTATTCCGGCGCCTCCCCCGGACTGCCCTTTCCATCGACCATCAGATATTGGAGAGTTGGAACATCAACCTCGGTCCATTCATTCTTTGAAGGCGCATAGAGCGCCTTGAGAGTTTTCTTGAAATCGACCTTTTGCAATGCTTCCCTCCCATGATTCCTGATCGTGAAATGTGTAACAGTGCTCCACGTCTGGCACAAAAAGAAAAAGGCGCCAATAAAGGCGCCTTTTTTGCATTCTATTTTCGCGTTTCCGGTTTCCTAGCTGTCAAGGAAACTGCGCAGTTTGCGCGAGCGGCTCGGGTGCTTGAGTTTGCGCAATGCCTTCGCCTCAATCTGGCGGATACGTTCGCGTGTAACGCTGAACTGTTGGCCGACTTCCTCAAGTGTATGATCGGTATTCATGCCGATACCAAAGCGCATTCGCAATACACGCTCCTCACGCGGGGTCAGCGAAGCGAGAACACGGGTGGTTGTTTCGCGCAGGTTCGCCTGAATCGCAGCATCAATTGGCAACAGTGCGTTCTTGTCCTCGATGAAATCGCCGAGATGTGAATCCTCCTCGTCGCCAATCGGCGTTTCAAGGCTGATCGGCTCCTTGGCGATTTTCAGAACCTTGCGAACCTTTTCGAGCGGCATGGCCAGTTTCTCGGAAAGCTCTTCCGGTGTTGGTTCGCGGCCAATCTCGTGCAACATTTGACGCGAAGTGCGTACGATCTTGTTGATTGTCTCGATCATATGGACCGGAATACGGATCGTGCGCGCCTGATCGGCAATTGAGCGGGTGATCGCCTGACGAATCCACCAGGTCGCATAGGTCGAAAACTTGTAACCGCGGCGGTATTCAAACTTGTCGACGGCTTTCATCAAGCCGATATTGCCTTCCTGGATGAGATCAAGGAACTGCAAACCACGGTTGGTGTATTTCTTGGCGATGGAAATTACCAGGCGCAGGTTTGCCTCAACCATTTCCTTCTTGGCCTGACGTGCCTCGCGCTCGCCTTTTTGAACCTTGTGGACAATCCGGCGGAACGCAGATGGTTCCAGGCCCGTCTCTGAAGCCAGCATTTGAATCTCGCCGCGAATTTCCTTCATGTTCTTGGATTCGGTCTTGTAAAACGTTTTCCAGCCTTTTCCCGTCAGGTTTGAAATACGGCGGTTCCAGTTCGGGTCGAATTCAGAACCGTAATATTCCTTGAGGAAATCATCTCGGCCAACTCCATGCGACTCAGCAAGACGCAACAGTTTGCCTTCAAGACTCACAAGCTTCTTGTTGATGGCGTAAAGTTGCTCAACCAGCGACTCGATACGGTTGTTGTTGAGCGAAAGGGACTTGACCGAGCTGACCAGCGTATCGTGCAGTTCCTTGTAGCGGCGTTCCTGTGCCGGAGACAACGATTTGTTGTCCAAAGCCTTTTCAACCAACTGGTCCTGCAAACGGCGCAACTTTTTATAGGTGTCGGCAATCGTGTCAAAAGTCTCGATTACCTGTGGCTTGAGCTCAGCTTCCAATGCCGCAAGAGAAAGAGCGTTTTCATCATCGTCCTCTTCTTCCTCTTCGGCAGACGCTGCTCCCTCTTCCAATTCGTCGTCATCATCGCCGCGAACGG
>JBGSTD010000057.1:0-72124 GCA_041736675.1 Salaquimonas sp. | reverse complement strand
TCCATGATTGACGCGGTGATAGAGTGGACTGGGGCGATGGAAGTCACAACTTTGGGCGCAGCCTGCGCGCATGAACCCATTACTGTCGTCAATAGAAGTGTTGCTGTAAATACCATCGCTTGCAGGCGGGTCGAATGAAGTGCAGATGCAACATTGTATCCCCTGAAACGTTGATCAAAACATTGCATTGTCATTGGTATTTCTCCATTCTTCAAACATCAGGAATTTTTGACTAGGGATTGATCGTCGTAATGTAATGATATAACATTAAGAGATGTTGATTTGTACGTCAACTGTTCTTCGCACATAGAATTGGGAAAATTCGAAATTGAATATCGCAAACCCCCGCAAATTAACCGAAATAGATCATGCCATGGCCAGTCCACTTGTCCGATTGAAAGGTGCAGGGCTGAGGCGCGACGGGCGCTGGCTGGTCCGCGGGGTTGATCTCGAAGTGTATCCGCGCGAGATTGTTACCCTGATCGGACCCAATGGGTCGGGGAAATCCACCACAACCAAACTGGTTCTCGCTCTGGCGCAGCCGGACGAGGGGGCTGCGATGCGCAAGAATGGCCTCACGGTCGGGTATGTGCCACAAAAAATCACCATTGATTGGTCTTTGCCTTTAACAGTCGAGCGCTTCATGAGTTTGACGCAACGTCATGGCACAATAGAAATCAAGGAGGCGCTCGAAGCCACCCAATCCCTGCATTTGCTGAAGAGCAGTGTTCGCACCTTGTCCGGCGGCGAGTTGCAACGTGTTCTCCTGGCGCGGGCAATCGTTGGCAAACCTGAATTGCTTTTGTTGGATGAACCTGTTCAAGGCGTTGATTTTACAGGTGAAATTGCACTTTATGAATTGATCGGGAGAATACGGGACGAGATAGGTTGTGGCATTTTGCTGGTGTCTCACGACCTGCATGTCGTGATGGCGGCAACCGATCGTGTGATCTGCTTCAACGGTCATGTGTGCTGTTCTGGAACACCGGTGGCTGTTTCTGAAAGCCCGGAATACAAGCGATTGTTTGGAGCCAGGGCGGCAGCCTCGTTTGCCATATACAGACACGATCATGATCACACCCATCTTCCGGATGGCAGGGTTCGCCATGCCGATGGCAGTCTGACTGATCACTGCCATAATGAAGATGGTCATCACAAACATGGTCAACATGAAAATGGCGATCAACATCATGACCATTCTTCTCACGAGGATAAAAATGCCGGAGGGCAATTCTAATGCTGGATGATTTTTTTATCAGGGCGCTTATCGCCGGTATCGGAATCGCTGCGGTTGCCGGGCCATTGGGCTGCTTTGTGGTCTGGCGGAGAATGGCCTATTTTGGCGACACACTTTCACATGCAGCGCTGCTTGGCGTTGCAATGGCGCTTTTGTTGCAGATCAATATCACCCTTGCCGTATTCGCCATTTCGGGTCTTGTTTCACTGCTGCTTCTTGCATTGCAAAGGCGGGGAGATCTCTCCTCGGATGCCCTGCTTGGACTGCTGTCGCATTCTGCTCTAGCCTTTGGCCTTGTTGCACTGGCTTTCGTAACTTGGACGCGTGTCGACCTGATGGGGTTATTGTTTGGGGACATCCTTTCTGTGTCAAAAACCGATATTGCAGTCATGTTGACAGGGGGCATCCTTGTTCTTGGTTGCCTTGCCTATATCTGGCACGGCCTGTTTGCTGCCACTGTAAACAATGACATGGCATTGGCTGAAGGCATCAATACCGGTAGAACCAATCTGGCTTTCATGCTGCTGCTTGCTGCGGTGATTGCCATATCCATGAAGCTGGTGGGAGCGTTGCTGATTACAGCGCTGTTGATCATACCGGCAGCCAGTGCGAGACATTTTGCAAAGTCGCCAGAACAGATGGCTGTCTATGCTGCTGTGCTGGGGGTCGTTGCCGTATTTGCCGGTCTGTTCAGCTCACTGCGTTGGGATACGCCGTCGGGTCCAAGTATCGTTGTGGCCTCGGCACTAATATTTTTTCTTTGTTTTGTTGGTAGCGGAATTGTAAAATCCGCAATCAATAACGAAGACTAGGAGACCGTTGTGGCTGATCATGTTCACAAATCCGACACTTTGACCCGCAATCAGGACCTCGTCTACAAGGCGCTTGGTTTTGCCAATACGCCGATGAGCGCTTATGCAATCCTCGATCAGGTTCGTGAAGACGGGATGCGGGCTCCGTTGCAGGTATATCGTGCCCTTGAAAAGCTTGTTGAACTTGGGATGGTTCACAAATTGGAAAGCCTCAATGCCTTTATTGCCTGCAGTCATCCCAAATGCAGTTCACGGGAAGTCGCCGCATTTGAAATTTGTGATGATTGCGAGAATGTGCTGGAAATAGCCGATGACAGGCTCAACACGGTATTGCACGAATTGGCAGATTGTCATTCGTTCAGCCCGCGCAAAACAGTTGTCGAAATGCGCGGTATCTGCAAGGCTTGCTCAGGCAATTAGGCTGTTTTGGTTCTATCGGAACTCATGGCTGGTGCTATTGCCATTTCTCCAAAGCTAACGCCAAATAATGGCATGGCAGTTGGCTCGGACTTCAGTTTGAATTGGGAGAAATGGCGATGGAATATATTAAGAAAGCGGAAGCTGTAGCGGAATCGGAAAACCTTCAGATACGTTCTGCAGTTGAAAACATGATCGCCAAGATCAGAAGCGAAGGCGAAGGCGCTGTCCGCCAATTTGCCCGCGACTTTGACAAATGGGAGGGGGACTTTGTTCTTTCAGAGGAAAAGAAGGCCCGCTTAATTTCTCAGGTTACCGACCAGGAAAAGGCTGACATTCAATTCGCCCATCGTCAGGTCACACGGTTTGCAGAAGCCCAGCGCGCCAGCATCACCGAGTTTGACATGGAGACGGAAACAGGGGTGCGGCTTGGCCAGAAAATCATTCCTGTCAATTGCGCCGGGTGCTATGTGCCGGGCGGACGCTATGCCCATGCGGCTTCAGCGATCATGAGTGTGGCAACTGCGAAAGTTGCTGGAGTGCCTTTTGTTGTTGCAGCGTCGCCGCCAAGAGGAGATTCAATTTCTCCTGCCGTTGCCTATGCGATGGATATTGCCGGCGCTGATGTCATTCTGGAAATGGGCGGCGTGCACGCAATTGCCACCATGACATTCGGCCTTTTCGGCGCGCGCCCGGCTGATATTCTGGTCGGGCCCGGCAATGCGTATGTAGCTGAAGCCAAGCGCCTTCTTTTTGGTGAAGTGGGTATTGATGTTTTTGCCGGCCCAACAGAAAGTGCCATCATTGCCGACGAAACAGCCGACCCGATGACTGTTGCGGTTGACCTCGCGAGCCAGGCAGAACATGGAACAAACTCGCCAGTCTGGCTGTTTACCACATCACGCCAACTGGCTGAAGCGGTAGACCGCATCCTGCCGATGATTGCAGCCGACATGCCGAGCGGAGAAGTGGTGCTCGCAGCGTGGAAAAATCACGGGGAAATCGTTGTGTGCGAAAACCGTGAAGAAGTTTGCCGGGTATCGGATGAATATGCCAGCGAGCATCTTCAGGTGATTGCAAACGACCTTCACTGGTGGCGTGACAATCTGAAAAATTACGGTTCGCTTTTTCTTGGCGAGGGAGCAACCGTTACCCACGGAGACAAATGCTCGGGTACCAATCATATCCTGCCAACCAAAAAGGCAGCCCGCTACACCGGCGGGCTCAATGTGATGAAGTTTCTGAAAATCCTCACATGGCAGGAGATCAGCCAAGCAGCCAATCTTGAATTTTCGGCGGCCGGATCGCGTATCAGCCGGATCGAAGGGATGGATGGTCATGCACGCGCCTGCGACTGGCGTCTGCGCAAATACAATCCTGGCAGAAACTGGGATTTTGAAGTTGCAGACCAGAAGCGGTATGACTAGGGCGCGATGAAAAATTTTGACAAGCCATTCACCCAGCAGGAGCCGATTGCAGAAGAAACAATCGAGCGGGTTGCAGAAATCCTGCGTTCCGGCAGGCTGCATCGCTACAATGTATTGAAGGGTGAAATATCTGAAGCTACGCTGCTCGAAACTGAATATGCTGCCTTTCAGGGAACAAAGTTCTGTCTTGCGGTTACCTCTGGCGGGCAGGCAATGCAGATCGCTTTGCGGGCGGCGGGGGTGGTTCCCGGGACAAAGGTCTTGGCCAACGCCTATACGCTAGCTCCTGTTCCCGGCGCGATTTATGCAACGGGAGGAGAGCCGGTTTTTGTCGAAATCGACGAGAATTGGCATACGGATATTGCAGATCTCCGCGAGAAGGCCCGGATCAGCGGAGCAAAATTCATGATGCTTTCCCATATGCGCGGTCATATCGCTGATATGGATGCAATCACTGCGATATGCGATGAGTTTGACATCACACTGATAGAAGACTGCGCCCACACAATGGGTGCCAGATGGAAGGGCATCCGATCGGGGAATTTTGGCAAGATTGGCTGTTTTTCCACCCAGACTTACAAGCATATCAATTCGGGTGAAGGCGGATTCCTGACTACGGATGATCCTGAAATCGCTGCTCGCGCTGTCATCGGATCAGGGTCCTACATGCTTTACGGAAGCCACGGCGCCATACCTGAGGAAGAGATTTTCCGGCAGGTGAGGCTGTTCAGCCCCAATTGCTCGGCAAGGATCGACAACATGCGGGCGGCAATATTGCGTGGGCAAGTGAAAAATCTGGAGCATAACGTCCAGCGCTGGAACGAACGCTACAGTGTTTTGCGGGACGGTTTTTCAAAGATGCCAGGCATTTTTGTGCCGGCGCGCCAGCAACATGAAGACTATGTCGGGTCCTCGTTTCAATTTCAGGCGCGCGGATTGGGAGCGGCAAGAATACCCGCATTCATCAAGGAATGCGGCGATCGCGGTGTTGAAATAAAATGGTTCGGGGCTGATGAGCCGGTCGCGTTCACCAGCAGGTATGACAGTTGGCAATATTTATCCAATCATCAGGAATTGCCAAAGACCCGGGAAATTCTGTCAACAACCTGCGATATGCGCGTTCCCCTAACGTTTTCGCCCTCAGATTGCGCCGATATTGTGGAGATTGTCGGCGGAATTGTCGTTTCCAGAAAGGGATGATTTTTTTCGGCTGGTTATCATCAAAAGGCGATGGCAATTATCGGCGGACCTGCAATATCGCTTATGGAGTTTTCCATGCGGTTGGCTTATGAAAGTCATATAAGATCGACCCTCCCAACCGATGGACTGAAACTTGGCCATGAGAGACATCAAAAAAATCCTGGTAGCTAACCGGGGTGAGATTGCCATTCGAATTTTGCGCGCTGCCAATGAACTGGGTAAAAAGACGGTAGCCATCTATGCCAAGGAAGACCGTCTTGGCCTGCACAGGTTCAAGGCGGATGAGGCCTATCTGATTGGTGAGGATCTGGGTCCTGTTCAGGCCTATCTGTCGATTGAGGAAATTATCAGGGTTGCCAAAACCAGCGGTGTTGATGCGATCCATCCGGGTTATGGTCTTCTGTCGGAAAATCCGGATTTTGTTGATGCCTGCGACGCAGCTGGAATCATATTTATCGGCCCCAAGGCAAAGACCATGCGCCAGTTGGGCGACAAGGCATCGGCTCGCAGGATAGCGATGGAAGCAGGTGTGCCTGTGGTCCCGGCCACCGATATTTTGCCTGCCGACATGGAAGTTGTGCGCAAGATGGCGGATGAAGTTGGTTATCCCTTCATGCTGAAAGCCTCCTGGGGCGGCGGGGGTCGTGGCATGCGGCAGATCATGGGCCCTGATGAACTGGAGCAAAAGGTGCTCGAGGGGCAGCGCGAGGCTGAAGCAGCTTTCGGCAATGGCGAAGGTTATCTTGAAAAACTCGTCATCAATGCGCGCCATGTGGAAGTACAGATCCTTGGCGACCAGCATGGCGAAATCTACCATCTCTGGGAGCGTGACTGCTCGGTGCAACGGCGAAACCAGAAAGTGGTGGAGCGCGCACCGGCGCCATATCTGAGCGATGAGCAGCGCGAAGAAATATGTGCGCTCGGCCTCAGGATCTGCCGGCATGTGGGGTATGAATGTGCGGGTACTGTCGAATTTTTGATGGATATGGATTCGAACAAGTTTTACTTCATTGAGGTCAATCCGCGGGTTCAGGTCGAGCATACGGTAACCGAGGAAGTAACCGGTATCGACATCGTTCGGGCGCAGATTCTGGTCAGCGAGGGAAAAACCATCGCCGAGGCGACGGGTGCAAAAAGCCAGAAGGATGTTGTGCTTAATGGTCACGCGCTTCAATGCCGTATCACGACCGAGGATCCACAGAATAATTTTGTTCCTGACTACGGCCGGATCACTGCTTATCGCTCGGCTACCGGAATGGGTATTCGCCTTGATGGCGGAACGGCATATTCGGGTGCTGTTATCACCCGCTACTATGACTCGCTGCTGGTCAAGGTTACCGCCTGGGCGCCCACACCGGAAATGGCAATTGCGCGCATGGACCGCACCTTGCGTGAGTTTCGAATTCGCGGCGTCAACACCAATATTGCCTTTGTTGAAAACCTGCTCAAACACCCGACTTTTCTCGACAACACCTATACGACGAAGTTCATTGATACGACGCCGGAATTGTTCAAGTTCAAAAAGCGTCAGGACAGAGCTACAAAAATACTCACCTATGTGGCGGATATATCGGTCAACGGGCATACGGAAACAAAAGGTCAAACCCGTCCGGTGACTTCGCTGCAATCGCCGAGAGCGCCCAAATTCAGAACAGAGACGCCGCCAAAGGGTGTACGAAACATTCTGGAGACGCAGGGTCCCAAAGCTGTTGCAGACTGGATGCTTGCGCAGAAAAAGCTGCTGATCACCGACACGACCATGCGCGATGGCCATCAGTCGCTTCTTGCAACGCGGATGCGTTCTATCGACATGGTCAATGCGGCCAGTGCGTATGCACACAATCTAAGCGATCTGTTTTCAGTAGAATGTTGGGGCGGGGCAACCTTTGATGTCTCCTACCGTTTTTTGCAGGAATGCCCTTGGCAGAGATTGCGTGATCTGCGCCAGAGGATGCCAAACCTTTTGACCCAGATGCTGCTGCGCGCCTCGAACGGCGTCGGCTACACCAACTACCCTGACAATGTGGTTGTCAAGTTTGTGGATCAGGCGGCAAAAAGCGGCGTTGATATTTTCCGCGTTTTTGACAGTCTCAACTGGGTCGAGAACATGCGGGTTGCCATGGATGCGGTGCTCGAATCAGGCAGGATTCTTGAAGCCTCAATCTGCTATACAGGTGATATCCTTGATCCCAAACGCCCGAAATATGATCTCGACTACTACGTCAACATGGGACGGGAACTCAAGGCGGCGGGAACCCATATCCTCGGTTTGAAAGACATGGCGGGCTTGTTGAAACCCGCTGCCGCGCATCAACTCATTGCAGCGCTCAAAGCCGAGACCGGACTGCCGGTGCATTTTCATACCCATGATACAAGCGGTATTGCGGCTTCGACCATTCTTGCGGCAAGTGCAGCCGGTGTTGATGCGGTGGATGTGGCAATGGATGCGTTTTCCGGCGGAACCTCACAGCCCTGCCTAGGTTCTATTGTTGAAGCAATGCGTCACACCGAGCGTGATACCGGGCTCAATATTGATGCCATTCGCGAGATGTCGAACTATTGGGAGCAGGTCCGTCATCAATACGTGGCATTCGAAAGCGGGTTGGCGGCACCAGCTTCGGAAGTCTATCTGCATGAAATGCCGGGAGGACAATTTACCAACCTCAAAGCCCAGGCAAAAAGTCTCGGGCTTGAAGAGCGGTGGTCAGAGGTTGCCAAAACCTATGCCGACGTCAACAACATGTTCGGGGATATCGTCAAGGTAACGCCTTCGTCCAAAGTGGTTGGAGACATGGCCTTGATGATGGTTGCCCAGGGGATCAGTCGAGCTGATGTTGAAAATCCCGAAAAGGAAATGTCATTTCCGGATTCGGTTGTCGACATGATGTATGGCAATCTCGGACAGCCGCCGGGTGGCTGGCCAAGGGCATTGCAGGAAAAGATCCTCAAGGGCGAAAACCCAATCACGACCCGCCCTGGCGCCGACATGCCTGCAGTTGATCTTGAAAAAGTCCGCTCTGAAGTAATAACTGAACTTCAAGGCTTTGTTGTCGATGATGAAGATCTTTGCGGGTATCTGATGTATCCAAAAGTTTTCCTCGATTATATGGGCAGACACCGGATTTATGGTCCGGTCCGTACCCTGCCAACGCCTGTCTTCTTTTACGGCATGGAGCCGCAGGAACAGATTTCTGTGGAGATTGCACCTGGTAAAACGCTTGAAATAAGGCTTCAGGCGATCAGCGAAACCAGTGACGATGGCGAGGTCAAGGTTTTCTTCGAACTCAATGGCCAGCCACGCACTATCCGTGTCCCTAACAGGGCTGTCGCCTCAATTATTGCCAAGCAGAAAAAAGCAGAAGACGGCAATCCAAACCATGTCGGGGCACCGATGCCCGGAACAATCGCCAGTGTTACGGTGAAAGCCGGAACTGTGGTCAATCCGGGCGATGTGCTGTTTACCATTGAAGCGATGAAGATGGAAACAGCAATTCATGCGGATCGCAAGGGCGAGGTTGCTGTAATTCACGTTCAGGCGGGATCGAGCGTGGATGCCAAGGACCTGCTGCTCGAATTCAAAGCCTAGACTGGGGTTAGAACTTCGCATTGGAACCGGGAACATGCTGGTTCCAAAGTGTGTTCAAACCGTCAAGAATTGAATGTACCGGCAGACCGGTTGCCGCGCTTATTGCTTTTGCATATGGCGGCATATTGGTGCACTCAAGCAGGATCGCGCCGATATCCGGATAGGCTTTCTGCAAGGCTGTCGCTGCTGCAACATTGTCGCTTTGAGCCAGTTCAATATTCATCCCGGACCGGTTTTCAAGGATTGCGGCAGTGAACTCTGCACCTCCTTGTGTTGTGCCAATTGGCGGTTCATCGCTGATCCCTGCGGCCAGCAGATGCCCAGGTGACAGACCGCTCGCAGCAATTGTCAAAATGCCAAGACGTTTTCCAGCGGGCAATTGTTTTTTGATACCCTCATACAGGAACAGGGATGAAGTCAGGACCGGGATGGACACCGCCTTTTCCAATTCGCGCTGGAATAGGGTCAGGAAACCGCAACTCGTCGAGATGAGCGCAGCGCCTTCTGCCTCAAGGTCTTGTGCCGCCGTGATGAATTGCGGCAAAAGACGATCTGGAGAAGCATTGATAACGTTGGCCGGAAAGGCCTTGTTGATGATTCTTTTTCGAACAGGAAACTCAAAACTTTCCGGATTTCCTATGTCCCCCTTTATCCGTGGAAAGCGGGTGTCCAGCATCAGCAATCCGAGGAAGGGAAATGGTGATTTATCCATTGGCAATTGCGGTGCCGCTGATAGAGTGTTTTCCAATACAATATTGCATTTTTCGGGGAGCCACAGGTGGTATCGCAAAGCGGAAAAAAGGTCGTCATTATTGGGGCTGGAATTGTTGGTGTGTCAACGGCAATCTGGCTGCAGCGTGAAGGCCACGAGGTGGTTCTGATTGATCGTCTTGGGATAGGCGAAGCGACGAGCTATGGCAATGGCGGTGTTCTTGCCGCTTGCGCGATTATTCCGGTAACCGGTCCAGGCCTCTTGCCCAAGGCACCGTTCATGCTGCTCAGCAAGGACCAGCCGCTCTTCATGAAATGGCGCTATTTGCCAAAACTTTTACCTTGGTTGATCAAATACCTCAAACACAACAATGAAGCCGATGTGCGCAGGATTGCCGATGCGCTGTATCCGATTATCGGTGACAGTTATGAAGACCACCGGGCGCTTGCGACTGGAACCGGGGCTGAGAACTTTCTGTTCAGTTCCGACTACGTTTATGTCTATTCATCACGAAAGGAATTTGAGAGCGAGAAACTCAGTTGGGACATCCGGAAAAAGTACGGGTTCAAGTGGCGTGAAATTGGCCGGGATGAACTGCAGAAATTTGTACCAGGCCTCAATCCGGATTGTACGTTTGGTATCTGCCTGTCTGACCATGGACGTATTTCGGACCCCGGGGCATATGTCAAATCATTGGCGCGGCATGTAGTCGAAAACGGCGGCCAATTCATCGAAGGCGATGTCGAGGATTTCATCGTCGAAAATGGCGTTGGCAAAGGTGTTGTCATAAAGGGCGAAACCCTCTTCTGCGATGCCATTGTTGTTGCCACGGGCGCATGGTCATCGCCACTTATGCAGAAGCTTGGTCAGACCGTTCCACTTGAGAGTGAACGCGGATATCATATTGAATTTATCAATCCATCAATCATGCCCTCAGCGCCATTGATGATTTCCAGCGGGAAATTTGTGATTACGCCGATGGAAGGTCGTATAAGGGCTGCCGGAGTGCTTGAATTTGGCGGACTTGACCTGCCGCCTTCCAAAGCACCATTCGATCTGCTGGAACGGCATGTGCAAAGCGCTTTGCCAAAACTGACTTTTGAGCGCACCGAGCGATGGATGGGGCATAGACCGGCGACGAGCGACTCAATCCCGGTTATTGGCGAACTCAAAAATACCAAAGGCGTATTTGCAGGATTTGGCCATCATCATGTCGGATTGACCGGCGGGCCAAAAACTGGACGGATGCTGGCCCAGCTCATATCGGGGAAAAAGCTTAACCTCGATGTTGGTGTTTATTCGCCAAACCGTTATTGACATTTTATCGATAAATCGTCAGTGTTATGAGGCTTAGGGAGAAAACACAACTGCGGGGCGCTTGTAAAAGGGTCTGTCAGCAATCAGCAATGGAGGTACTACCATGAGACTTCTCAAGACAATTTTGGCCGGATTGGCCATGACAGGAGCAACTGTTTCTGCAGCTTCGGCTGAAAAATGGGATATGCCGATGGCGTATCCGGCGACCAATTTTCATTCGGAAAATGGTGCAACATTTGCAAAATGCGTGACAGACAAGGGTGTCGGACTTGAACTGGTAACCCATCCGGGGGGTTCTCTGTTCAAGGGCGGCGACATCAAGAAAGCTGTCCAAACAGGCCAGGCAAGCATCGGTGAGCGCCTGATTTCTGCTCATGCCAATGAAAACCCGCTTTATGGTCTAGATTCAGTCCCGTTCCTTGCCACCTCCTATGATGAATCCGAGAAGCTTTGGAAAGCTGGTGCTGAAAAGCTGCAGGCTGCACTCGACGCTGAAAACCTCGTTTATCTTTATGCTGTGCCATGGCCGCCACAAGGCCTTTACACAAAGAAGGATGTGGCATCGGTCGCCGATCTTTCAGGAGTGAAGTTCCGTGCTTACAACGCCGCAACCAGCCGAATTGCTGATCTGGCCGGAATGGTTCCTGTTCAGGTTGAGGCTGCGGAACTTTCGCAGGCGCTGGCGACAGGCGTTGCCGAGGCGTTCATTTCCTCTGGTTCTACCGGCTACGACAGCAAGGTATGGGAGCAACTGACTAATTTCTATGATGTTCAGGCCTGGTTGCCGCGCAATGTGGTTTTTGCCAACAAGGATGCTTTCAATGCTCTTGATGACAATGCCAAGGCGGCCTTGACAGAATGCGCAACCGCTGCTGCTGCCAGCGGTCTTGCCAAGGCCGTTGAGCTCACGGATTTTTACCTGAAGGGACTGGCTGAAAACGGCATGAAGGTTGCCCCTCCAAGCGATCAGCTGAAGGCGGATTTCAAGGGTTTTGGCGAAACCATGACCAAGGAATGGCTTGAAAAGGCAGGAGCCGATGGTCAGGCGATAGTGGACGCATACAAGAAAATGTAGTTTTAATTTGCGGCCCGGCGAAAGCCGGGCTGTTTCAACCCGGCAGCAGGTCTTTTTCCGCAAATCCGGGACCGGGCCGGGCCGATCAATCCACCTAGTCGAAAATGAGGGCCGTCCATGCGCAGTTTTCTTGATCGACTGTATTTGATGAGCGGCGTTCTTGCAGCCTTTTGCCTATTGGCAATTTTGTGCGTTATAGTCCTTCAGATGCTGGCACGGTGGTTTTCCATCCCGTTTCCCGGTTCAACAGCCTATGCTGGCTATCTGATGGCTGCCTCGTCGTTTCTCGCCTTTGCCTATGCGCTTAACTCGGGTGCCCATATCCGAGTCAGCCTTGTTTTGAACGCCCTTGGAAGCAGGGGCTTCTGGCTTGAAGTGTGGTGCATGCTAATCGGCACAGCAGCGTCGAGTTATCTCGCCTGGTACGCAGTCAAGGCAATCTACTGGTCGATCAAGTTCAACGATGTAAGCCAGGGCCAGGACGCAACCCCCATATGGATTGTGCAAATGCCTGTCGCCTTTGGCGCGATCCTTCTCGCAATCTGTTTCTGGGACAACCTTTATTGCCTCATCGTTAGTCGCAAGGACAATATCCGCCAGCAAGAGCTGCAAGGGCCCGAGGTCTGATTGATGGAACAATTTTACGCCACCGGCATTATTCTCTTTGTGCTTTTTCTTTTGCTTGGTTCGGGCGTTTGGGTGGGCCTTGCCCTATTGGGTGTTGCCTTTGTAGGTATGGAATTGTTCACCAGCCGTCCTGCCGGTGATGCAATGATGACCACGATCTGGTCTGCTTCCTCGTCCTGGACGCTGACCGCACTGCCGATGTTTATTTGGATGGGTGAGATATTGTTTCGAACACGCCTGTCTGAGGACATGTTCAAAGGACTGGCCCCTTGGATGGCCAAACTGCCGGGCGGGCTTATTCACACCAATATTGTTGGTTGCACGGTTTTTGCCGCAGTTTCAGGTTCGTCAGCGGCAACGCTTTCGACAATCGGGAAAATGTCGATCCCGGAACTGAGAAAGCGCAACTATCCCGAACACCTGATTATCGGAACCCTTGCGGGTGCTGCGACGCTGGGTCTGATGATACCGCCTTCGCTGACGCTGATTGTCTATGGCGTTACCATAAACGAGTCGATTACCAAATTGTTTATGGCCGGCGTGGTTCCGGGGTTGGTTTTGGCATTTCTGTTCATGGCCTATGTGGCGATCCTTTCCAAAATTTCGCCCGGGTACAAACCTGACGCGGAACCAGATATGAGCTTTTCGGAGCGGGTAAAAAATTCACGTTTCCTGATCCCCGTGCTGGCGCTGATTTTCGTCGTGATTGGTTCGATGTATCTTGGTATCGCAACAGCTACTGAAGCTGCAGCCTTTGGCGTGCTTGGTTCGCTTGCCCTTGCCGGAATGCAGGGTTCGCTTAGCTGGCATGCCTTTGGTGACAGTTTGATGGGAGCAACTAGAACGTCTGCGATGATTGCCCTGATTCTTGCTGGGGCTGCATTTTTGTCCCTTGCCATGGGTTTTACCGGTCTGCCGAGGGCGTTGGCTGAATGGATCGCTGAATTGGGTCTTACACGGTTTGAACTGTTAATGGCCTTGCTTGTTTTTTACATCATTATTGGTTGCTTTCTCGATGGCATATCTTCGGTGGTGCTAACCATCGCCGTTGTTGAACCAATGGTGCGGCAGGCGGGAATCGATCTCATCTGGTTTGGCATTTTCATTGTTGTCGTGGTGGAGATGGCACAAATTACGCCGCCGATCGGGTTCAACCTGTTTGTGCTGCAGGGGATGACAAATCACCAGATGAATTATATCGCAAAGGCCGCCTTTCCGATGTTTGCCATTATGGTGCTGATGGTTTTCATTCTGATCGCCTTTCCGGAAATTGCCACCTGGTTGCCGGACAATATCCGTTCACAGCCGTCAGGCTAACGAGGCTCAAGCAGAGATAGTCCATTGCAGTTTGTTGCTGATCTTTTTATCGAAGTGCTTGGTGAACACACTCTTGTGCAGATGCTGCTGGCATCACTGGTGATACTGGTTGCTACCAGTATACAAGTGGGAATTGGCATTGCGTTCGGACTGATAGCGGGTCCTTTGCTGGCGCTGATCGATATCAGCTTTGTTCCGGTGCCTGTTCTGTTTCTGACTTTTTGCACGTCCATTTCGGCCTTTTGGGGCGAGCGAAAAGGCGTCCAGTGGCAGGAATTGAAATATGCTGTCTCGGGAAGGTTTTTCGGCAGTATTGCGGGTGCTTTCGTGCTCTCAGCGATTCCGGGCGAAAAGGTATTCATGTTGATTTTTGGTTCGCTGATTGCCTTTGCTGTCCTGATATCCGTGAGTGGCGTCAAAATTCCCTTCACGTTGAAAAGCGTTGGCATCGCGGGACTTGTTTCGGGGTTCACCGCGGCAATTACCAGTGTTGGCGGGCCGCCCATGGCTGTCGTTTATCAAAACCAGAAGGCGGCATACGCCCGTCCGACGTTGCAAACCTATTTTGCGATGGGCTCTTTTGTGACACTTTGTGTGTTGGCGACCACGGGGCAGGTCAGCCTTCACCATGCGATGCTGGCCGTGCTACTTCTCCCGGCGCTTGCTGCCGGTGTGCTGATCGGACCCAGTCTTCGCCCGTTTTTTGACAAGAGGTTTCGGCCCTTCCTGCTTGGCAGCGCGGCTGTCGCTGCATGCATGCTGATTATACGTGGTCTGACATGAGGCTGGTCCACACAATTCTCGGCTGGTGTGCGCTCAAAGGGCGATATCTGTTGATTGCCGGACTGATCACCGCCCTCGTATTTCCAGGTCTGACTGTAGCCCTCAAACCCTTTATTCCGCACATGATGATGGCCATGCTGTTCTTTGCCGCCTTTCGGGTAGGGCTAAAGGCGGCGATCGGTGCGGCGGCGGAATTCCGTTTTTCACTCCTTGTGATTCTGGTTTTTCAGATTGCCGTTCCGGTTTTTCTGTTTTTCGTTTTCCGGTTGGCAGGATGGCAAGGTGTGCTCCCTGCCGCCATTGTACTGATGGCAGCCGGGGCACCCATTTCCGGTGCGCCCAATCTTTCGGTTTTGTGTGGTGCAAGTCCGGCTCCGGCCCTGCGTCTTTTGGTGATCGGTACCGGGCTTCTACCTTTGACAGTCATTCCGGTATTCTGGCTGCTGCCGGAACTTGGATCGGGCGCTGACGTGCTTGTACCAGCGGGAAAACTGCTGTTTGTCATCGGCATTTCAGCGGCACTCGGTTTTGGTTGCCGCCGTCTTTTCTTTTCTGATGCGGCGGTGCATGTCATTCGCTCTGCGGATGGAGCGTCTGCCATCATGATGATGAGTATAGTCATCGGACTGATGACTGCGGTGGGTCCCGCCATAACACATCAACCCTCGGCATTCGCTGCCAATCTGACGGCTGCCTTCGTTGCCAATTTCGGACTGCAGATCGCAGGTTTTTATTTGCTGGGGAGCGAGCGGTTCGGCAAAATGCGGGTTGCGCTATCCATTGTTGCAGGCAACCGGAACATTGCGCTTTTCCTGACTGCCCTTCCGGTAGCTGTTACCGATCCGATGCTTCTGTTTATCGGTTGCTACCAGATACCGATGTATCTGACGCCTATGCTCCTTGGCCGGCTTTACCGCTCAGCGGGCGAGAATGCGCAGTTTTAAAGGGCTCAAACCGTAGTTTTTGCGGAAACTTCTCGAAAATGCCGACAATGAGTTAAAGCCGCATCGAAGCGAAACCTCCTGCATGTCGAGAGAAGTATCAAGCACCATCTTTCGCGCGGCAATCAACCTTAGCCTCAGGTAGTAGGCACCCGGGGTCATGCCGAGATGCTGGCGGAAAATAATTTCAAGCGTCTTTGATGATAGCCGCATTCTGGCTGCGATTGCCGAGACGGCAAGAGGCGCTTCAAGGTTGCTCTCCATGTGGCGCACCGCACCTGCAAGGCGCGGTTCGCTGGTTTCAAGCCGTCCCAGCGATAGCGAGGGTTGGGGGTCACTCGAGGCATGGGTCTGGTCATAGATGAACACACTGGCGACTTCCAGCGCCAGCGTCTTGCCGTGGTTCAATTCTATGAGTTTCAGCATCATGTCGAGGGCAGGCGATGCACCGCCGCAGGTCCATATCCTGCGGTCGATGACAAACCGGTCCTGAACCACTTCAAGGTCTGGTGCGCGCTGGCTTAACTCCTCAAAATCTTCCCAATGGGTGGTGACCCTGTGCCGGGTTGCAAGACCAGCCCTTGCCAACAACCACGGCCCTGCCTCTACGGCACAGATTGCATCAAAGCGGCCGGAGATTCTTCGGAGGGTTTGCAGCATTTTGCGGTCCGCATTTTTTTCCTGATTGAAACTGGCGATCAGGATCAGGTATTTGCCCTTGTCAATTTCATCAAATGCGCCCGCAGCCTTGATTTCAAAATCTCCGGTCAGTCTGACCGGGCCGCCTTTCGTCGAATAAATTCTCCAGCGGTACAAGGGCTGGTCGGCGAGGTGGCGGATCAGCCGGTTGGCAGCCCGCAAAGGGTCAATCACAGAAGCGACTGTCAGCATGGTTGAATCATCGAGAACCAGTATGCTTATTTCGATGGGTGGTTTGATTTGATTTAGTGCCATTCGAATAATGTTAAAAAAAATTCGATCAATGTCAATTATGGATTGGTTAAAACAGGCAGAATGGTTGCCATATCATGGAGGATTTCAAATGCCGTTGGAAATGAACCGAGAGGTTTTCATCACCTGTGCTGTCACCGGATCGGGCGGGACGCAGGACCGCTCACCGCACGTACCGCGTTCGCCAGAGCAGATTGCCAAATCGGCAATTGATGCGGCCAAGGCTGGCGCTGCCATTGTACATTGTCATGTGCGCGACCCCGAAAGCGGTGCGCCGCGCCGCGATGTGCATTTGTACCGCGAAGTGACCGAGCGGATACGTGATGCGGACGTGGATGTTGTCCTCAACCTTACAGCCGGCATGGGCGGAGACATGATCTTTGGCGACACGGAAAATCCGCTGCCGCTCAAATATCCCGGTACCGATATGGGCGGGGCAACCAACCGTGTTGAGCATGTCGCGGTATGCCTGCCGGAAATCTGCACGCTGGATTGCGGAACAATGAATTTTGCCGAAGCCGACTATGTGATGACCAATACGCCGGGCATGCTGCGCGCCATGGGACGGATGATGACAGAACTGGGCGTAAAGCCGGAGATCGAGGCTTTTGACACAGGTCATTTGTGGTTTGCCAAAGAACTTGTAAAAGAAGGGGTACTCGCGCCTGATGCTTTGGTGCAGCTTTGCATGGGCGTTCCCTGGGGCGCACCCGATGATCTCAATACCTTCATGGCAATGGTCAACAATGTGCCAGACACGTGGAACTGGTCGGCTTTTTCGCTTGGACGAAACCAGATGGCCTATGTGGCAGCTGCTGTCCTTGCGGGAGGCAATGTTCGTGTGGGTCTCGAGGACAATCTATGGCTCGACAAGGGTGTATTGGCGACAAACGCGCAACTCGTCGAGCGCGCAGTCAACGTAATTGAAAACATGGGTGCGAAGGTCATCGGACCTGAGGAAGTTCGCAAGAAACTGAATTTGACAAAGAGAGCTCCGAGATCATGAAAAAGGCAGCAATTATTGGTGGTGGTGTTATTGGAGCAGGATGGGCTGCAAGGCTGATCGAAAACGGCATAGACATTGCGATCTATGATCCGGCGCCTGATGCCGAGCAAAAGATGCAGGCAGTCCTCGACAATGCTGACCGCGCCTATGCCAAATTGACCATGGCCCAGCGTCCTGCCAAGGGAAAAATCAAATATGTGAAGTCGATTGCCGCGGCGGTCAAAGAGGCTGAACTGATTGTCGAAAGCGTACCTGAACGGCTCGACATCAAGCAGTCTGTCTATGCGGAAATTGAAAAGAGCGCGCCTGATACTGCGCTGATTGCCTCGTCCACCTCAGGCATTATGCCGAGTGATCTGCAGGCGAAAATGAAGAAGCCGGGCAGGATTTTTGTCGCCCATCCATTCAATCCGGTTTATCTCTTGCCAGTAGTGGAAATAGTTGGCGGCAAGAAAACCTCCAAGAGTGTTATCGCCAAGGCGATGAAGTTTTACGCTTCGATTGGCATGAAGCCGATCCATGTGAAAAAGGAAATCGAGGCTTTTGTTGCCGACCGACTGCTCGAAGCCATCTGGCGCGAATCGCTCTGGCTGATCAAGGACGGCATCACGACGACCCAGGAACTGGATGATATCGTGCGCTTCGGCTTTGGTCTTCGCTATGCCCAGATGGGTGTGTTCGAGACCTACCGTGTGGCGGGCGGAGAAGCCGGCATGCGCCATTTCCTCGCGCAGTTCGGTCCGTGCCTGACCTGGCCGTGGACCAAGCTGATGGATGTTCCGGAATATAATGACGAACTGGTCGACCTGATTGCCGGTCAGTCCGATGAACAGTCAGGACATCACAGCATCCGCGAACTGGAACGTATCCGTGACGATAACCTGATCGCCATCCAGCAAGCACTCAAGGCCAATGACTGGGGCGCGGGCCAGGTTTTGGCTGATTACGAGAAAAAGCTGTTTGATGCTGGCGCAAAGAAAGCCGGCAAGGCTGGCAAAGCGGATATCTCCAGGCCGATCCGGACTATGGAACGGCGGGTGCCGCCGGACTGGACGGATTATAACAACCACATGAATGAGGCACGCTATCTTCAATGCTTCGGCGATGCCACGGATACATTCATGCGGATGTGTGGCGTGGATGCTGATTACATTGCATCGGGCGGTTCGTATTTCACAGTCGAAACCCATATCCGCCATCTCGATGAAGTTCGGGTCAATGAGCCGATCTATGCCGAGACCCAGGTGATTGAAGGAAAGGGCAAGAAGATGCATGTCTTCCACTGGCTGCGCCATCAGGACGGACGTCTGCTGGCAACGGGCGAGCATATGCTTTTGCATGTGTCACTGAAGACGCGCTCGGCCTGCGAACCCTCACCTCATGTTTTGAAGGCGCTGGAGAAATTTGCGAAGACCCATGCCAAATTGCCAATACCTGACGGGCTCGGCCGGGCAGTAGGGCAAAGACCGTAAACTTAACACCCGGGGGCAACACCGGGGATATTGAGAATTTCATTCTGGACTTGAGCAGGATCCTTGGGTCAAGCCTGAGGATCACGAAAGTAGAGAACGCGATGAATTTTGGCCTGAGCGAAGAACAACAAATGATCGTCGAGACGACGCGCGCGTTTGTCGAGAATGAACTCTATCCCCACGAGATGGAGATTGAGCGGACGGGTCATCTCGAAATGGACCTTGTCAGGGAAATCCAGAAAAAGGCTATTGAGGCCGGGCTTTATGCCGCCAATATTCCCGAGCAGTTTGGCGGTGCCGGGCTAGATACGCTGACATGGCTCTTATATGAGAAAGAACTCGGCAAGGCGAATTATGCTTTGCATTGGACTGCCGTTGCCAGGCCTTCAAACATCTTGTGCGCCGGAACACCGGAGCAGCAGGAAAAATATCTCAAGCCCTGCGTGCGCGGTGAAAAATGGGATTGCCTGGCGATGACCGAGCCGGGTGCGGGTTCTGACCTTCGCGGCATGAAGGCAACGGCCAAGCAGGACGGCGACGACTGGGTTCTCAACGGCACCAAGCATTTCATCTCCCATGCAGATATTGCAGATTTCACCATCGTATTCATGAAATCCGGCGAAGAAGCCACATCAAGAGGCAAGCGGGCGCAGATCACGGCCTTCTTTGTCGACAAGGGAACTCCGGGTTACAATGTGCGTGATGGCTATCGCAATGTTTCCCATCGCGGTTACACCAACTCGATCCTCGAATTTGACAATTGCCGTATCAACAAGCGGCAGATGCTAGGTGAAGTCCACAAGGGATTTGAGGTTGCCAATTCGTGGCTTGGCGCAACGCGCCTGCAGGTTGGCGCGACCTGTCTCGGGCGGGCGGAGCGGGCGTTCGGGCACGCGGTGGAATATTCGGCCCAGCGGGAACAGTTTGGTCAGGCCATCGGCAAGTTTCAGGGCGTGTCGTTCAAGCTGGCGGATATGGCGACCGAAATGAAGGCTGCCAATCTTCTGATTATGGAAGCTGGTTGGAAATATGACCAGGGCACGGCATCGGACGCGGACATGGCGATGGCCAAATTGAAGGCGACGGAAATGCTGGCATTCGTTGCAGACGAAGCGATACAGATTCACGGTGGAATGGGTGTAATGGACGAGCTGCCGCTGGAGCGGATTTGGCGTGATGCCCGCATCGAGCGCATCTGGGAGGGAACTTCCGAAATCCAGCGTCACATCATCAGCCGCTCCCTGCTGCGGCCTTTTGGAGCATAGGCGAAAATGGCCCGTGACCTCTCGCGTCTGCTACGCCCGAAGTCCATTGCCCTTTTTGGCGGGGGTTGGGCGGTCAATGTCATTGCCCAACTCAAGAAGTCCGGATTTGCCGGGGATATCTGGCCGGTTCATCCCAAGCGGGAAGAGATTTTGGGCATAGCCTGTTTCAAATCCATCGACGATCTCCCTGCAGCGCCTGACGCGTCTTTCATTGGCGTGAACCGTGAAGCAAGCATCGAGGTGGTGCGCGCACTCAGCGAGATGGGGGCAGGGGGCGCGACATGCTTTGCTTCGGGGTTTTCCGAAAGCGAAGCAGAAGGAACTGGCGGCGCAGACCTGCAGGCAAGACTGGTTGCCGCTGCCGGCGAAATGCCGATCCTAGGACCCAATTGCTACGGAATACTGAATTATCTGGATACTGTTACCCTGTGGCCAGACCAGCATGGCGGCCTCGCTGTTGAGTCGGGCGTTGCAATTGTTGCGCAGTCCTCAAACATAGCCATCAACATGACCATGCAGGCACGGGGTCTGCCGATTGCCTATGTGGTTGCGGCTGGTAATCAGGCGCAGACAGGAACTGCCGAAATCGCCGAAGCGCTATTGGACGATCCGCGTGTCACTGCGATCGGTCTTTATCTTGAGGGATTTGGCGATATTCGGGCCCTCGAGACTTTTGCTGCGAAGGCACGCGTCAAGGGCAAGCCGATTGTTGCACTGAAAATCGGCCGCTCGGAAAAGGCAAAGGCCGGAACGATGAGCCATACGGCCTCACTGGCGGGAAGCGCAGCGGCGGCAAGTGCGCTTTTAAAGCGTTTTGGTTTCAGCGAGGTTCACTCAATAGGCGTTTTTCTGGAAACCCTGAAAATCATGCATGTCTGCGGACCTTTACCGGGCAATGCAGTTTGTTCGGTTTCGTGTTCGGGAGGTGAAGCTAGCCTGATGGCCGATATGGCAGAGGGCAGTTCGATCAGCTTTCGCGATTTTACATCCGGCCAATACAAGGCACTTAAAGATGAACTCGGCCCGATTGTAACGGTTGCCAATCCGCTTGATTATCACACGTTTATCTGGGGGGACACGGCGAGAATGACGCGTGTCTTTGCCGATGTAATGCGTGACAGATTTGATCTTTGCGTTTTTGTGCTGGATTTGCCGCGGGCTGACAGGTGTGATCCCACAGGATATCAGTGTGCTGTTGATGCCATCCTTGGTGCAAAACTTGAAACGGGTGCAAGGGTTGCTGTTCTGGCCAGCCTGCCGGAAAACATGTCGGAGGCCTTTGCTGCCAAGTTTACAGCAGGTGGTATCGTTTGTCTCAACGGCATGGAGGAGGCGATATCCGCGATAGATGCCGCGATCCGCGCAGGGCGTAAAACCGATGCTGTGCCAGCGCCACTATTGCTGGTTAACACAGACCAATGCGCGGACCAGATCATTGATGAAGCCGCAGCAAAGACACGGCTTGCATCATTTGGTCTTGCTGTTCCCAAATCCGTTTGTGCGGAAAGCCCCGCGCAAATAGCAGACAAGGCAGGAGGCTTGCGTTTTCCGGTCGCGTTGAAGGGACTGGGTATCGCCCACAAAAGTGAAGCCGGTGCGGTCAAGCTTAACCTCAGGGACAGGGAGGATCTGCACAAGGCAGCTTTGGAAATGCAAAATGTGGCCCGGTCCTATTTGGTTGAGGAAATGGCTGTTGGGGCTGTTGCCGAGCTGCTGATTGGCGTGACACGGGACCAGACAGGTTTGCTGATGTTGACGATCGGGGCTGGTGGAGTCATGACGGAACTGCTTGGCGACACCGCCAGTCTTTTGTTGCCTACCACAGAAAGCGGGATTATCGAGGCCATCAGTTCGCTGAAAGTCATGGCATTGCTGGAGGGTTATCGCGGCAAGCCTGCAGGCAATTTGGCAGCGCTCGTTCAATCGGTTCTTGCCATTTGCCGGTATTGTGAGGCTAATGCCGACAGTATTCTCGAACTTGACGTCAATCCGCTGATTGTGCGTGCGCATGATGCCATTGCAGTTGACGCCCTAATCAGGCTCTCCCGCTAACCTTTTGCGATTGGAAAAATCATGAGTGATCCCATCAAGACCTGCATCGACGGACATGTGCTTGAAGTGACGATTGACCGTCCGAAGGCAAATGCCGTGGATTTGAAAACCAGCAGGATTATGGGTGAAATTTTTCGGGATTTTCGGGACAATTCTGATTTGCGTGTGGCAATCCTGACTGCGGCTGGAGAGAAATTCTTTTGCCCGGGCTGGGATTTGAAAGCTGCTGCTGACGGCGATGCAGTGGACGGCGACTATGGAGTTGGTGGTTTTGGCGGCTTGCAGGAATTGCCCCATCTCAACAAGCCGGTCATTGCTGCGGTCAACGGAATCTGTTGCGGCGGCGGTCTTGAAATTGCGCTTTCCTGCGACATCATTCTAGCTGTTGAACATGCAACGTTTGCGCTGCCGGAAATTCGATCGGGAACGGTCGCTGATGCAGCCTCGATCAAACTGCCAAAACGCATTCCCTATCATGTTGCGATGGAAATGCTGCTGACCGGGCGCTGGCTTGACGTTGAAGAGGCGCATCGCTGGGGCTTTGTGAATCATGTTCACAAGGCTGACGAGTTGATGGAAAAGGCATGGGAAATGGCGCGGTTGCTTGCTTCCGGTCCGCCACTGGTTTTTGCAGCCATAAAGGAAGTGGTGCGCGAGGCGGAAGGCGAAAAGTTTCAGGACACGATGAACAAGGTGACCAAGCGCCAGTTGCGAACTGTCGATACGCTCTATGGATCTGAAGACAATCTGGAGGGTTTCAAGGCATTTTCTGAAAAGCGGGACCCTGTCTGGAAGGGCAAATAACAGCAATGGAAAACCGCAAGCTGCTTGATGAAATCTGGTGGGCAGGCGTAGACCGCGTCAAGGGCTATCAATGCGTGGTTGATGCCCTTGCACAGCACAAGGATTTTTCGCCAACACATATTGCTGCGGTCGGCAAAGCGGCGTCTTCGATGATGCGAGCGGCGCTTGATCAATGTGGGCTCAATTTGCCTGCCCTGATGGTAACGAAATACGACCATCTGGATGCAGGGCTGGACAAATACCTAAATTTGAAAGTGATCGAAGCGGCGCATCCGGTGCCGGACGAAAACAGCTTGAAGGCTGGTGCGGCTCTTCTTGATTTTGTTGGCAGTGCGCCGTCTGATGCAGTGCTGCTGCTACTGGTCTCGGGCGGAGCATCGGCGCTGGCCGAAAGCCTGTCCGGCGGCATGGCGCTTTCTGATCTCCAGGCGTTGAACCAGAAAATGCTGGCAGAAGGCTTTGATATTCATGCCATAAACAAACGGCGCAAGGAAATTTCCCATATCAAGGCAGGAAAATTGCTTGGCCGGTTCAGGGGCAATCAGGCGCGGGTTTTTGCCATCTCCGATGTGGAGGGGGATTCGATAAGTGTGATAGGTTCGGGTATTGGTGAACTGCCAACTGTCCGGCTGTGCGAAGACATGTCGAGCGAGATCATTGCTTCCAATGCCATTGCCAGAAATGCCTGTGAAGGGGCTGCTGAGCAGCTTGACCTTGAAGTGATCGTCAATACGGAAAACCTTTATGGCGATCTTTATGATGTTGCGAGGGATTGCGCCGAAACGCTCAAGTCAGGCGCGCCGGGGCTTTATATCTTTGGCGGTGAACCGACCACCATTCTGCCGGATAATCCGGGCGAGGGCGGGCGAAACCAGGCGCTTGCCGCAGCCATGGCGAGAGAGCTTGCCGGATACGGGAACATATCCGGACTGGTTGCAGGAACAGATGGAAGCGATGGTCCGACCGGATCAGCGGGCGGCTTTTTTGATGGTGCGATCTGGGAAAGGTCGACAGGCGGCGAAGAGGCGCTTGCAGCGGCCAATACAGGTGTATGGCTACGCGGCAACGGTGCGCTGTTTGTCAGTGGCCCGACCGGAACCAATGTGATGGATCTGATGGTGGTGGTGAAGGGGTAAGGGATAGGAATTTTGTGGGTCTTTCGGCTGCTCGAAGTTGTTGCAAAAAGGAAGGTTTTTGCAACGGTTTTTAGCGCCCTGCGATTTCAATGGGTTAGGTGTCGCAAAACCTTGTCGCGAAATGATGGGCTAGTTTTTCGTTTTTGGATTGTTTTGGCGCTCCCATGTTTCGATCAAAAATAGAGCGATGGTACTAGAGCTATGAATTGCAAGGCGGGCAATTCTCGCGTCTACCGAACGTCGCCCCTTCTCGCGCCCATGGGCATCCCCGCCATGCGTTCTGAGCGCTCCTATTCCCTTTGCTGTTGTTGTCAGACCGCTAAGGACTTGGCGAATATCGTCTGCAACATCTGCGGGAAGATCAGTGCGGGCTGGAGATAGCCCAAGTATGTCCTGGAGTGCTCGCATCAATCCCGAAATGTCTCTTTTCGGAGGGAGTGTTTCTCCCATTTCGATAAGAATAGAACGGCAGACGGATTCAAGGATCGAGCATGCCGCAGTCACCGCATCTTCGGGGTCTATTTCGGCATTAGCGAGTGCTCGGTCGATTTCTCGAATCACTGTATCGAAGTCCAAAATATTGGCTTTTGATCCGAAGGCGTCGAGCACAGCGCTGTCACGAGTAATTTTCTGAAGCCGTGCTTTGCCGCGTATGACCACGACCCGAAAGCCGTCCGCTTCAAGCGCCTTGTTCAAGTGGTCAACTACAGCCCCACCCTTTTCTGGCTCTGATATGTAGGCTCTGGGGTCGGCAACGTGCTCAATCATCCGAACAATATCCGCGCCAGTCGGGTCTATGAAGATCAATTCTCGCAACTTGTCGCGCACCGAGGGCACGCGGGAGCCGTCGACTTGGAAGGAGACACCGCACTCCATCATAAATTCATGGAGCGCATAAGCTGATCGATACACACCGATGGAAGGTGTTGCATCGTTCGCACTACCACCAGTTATTACATCGGTGAGCGCTGTCAAAACATACGACGAGAAGACATCTTTCATCTAACAATTCCAATTGAGCGTTGCAAAACCCATCCTTTTTGCAACAACCCTCACGCAAAACTCTTCGTCAAAATTCCCTCGAGTGCTTCCTGATCTTCGAGTGTAAATGCATCAAGATCATCGGAGTCTATATCAAAAACCGCCAGCAGCTTTCCGTCCTTCCAGACGGGTACGACGATTTCCGACTGGGTGGTGGAGGAGCACGCAATGTGATCGGCAATGGCGTTCACATCAGGCACCAATTGCGTTTTGCCGGTTCTTGCCGCCGCACCGCAGACGCCGCGCGAAAAGGGGATAACCAGACAGCCATGGCCGCCTTGGTAAGGTCCGATTTTCAAAGTGTCATTGCCAACATTGCGATAAAACCCGACCCAGTTAAACTGGTCAAAGTTGTTGTATATTTCACAGGTGATCGTCGCCATTTTTGATATGTCGTCGTCTTCGCCTTCAATGAGTGCGGCGATGATTTTTGCCACTTCCTGCCATTTTTCCTTTGTGCCGGCTTGCGACTTTGTTTGAGGGCTATCAAGCATTTTTGAACCCTGCAATCGCGGCCTCGACAGCAAACCGGTAGCCCATGATGCCGAAACCGCAAATCACTCCCTTGGCGATAGCGCTGACATAGGAATGGTGGCGAAATTCCTCACGTGCGTGGATGTTTGAAATGTGTACTTCCCACACGGGCAATTCAACGCTGGAAAATGCATCGCGTATGGCAATTGAAGTGTGCGAATAGGCGCCCGGATTGATGATGATCGCCTTGTGCTTTCCCTTGGCGGACTGGATCGCATCGACAATTGCGCCTTCATGATTGCTTTGGAAACACTCTGCGGTAACCTTGTGGGCTGCCGCGGTTTGGCGGCACAGATTTTCCACATCTGCCAGCGTTTGCGCACCATAGACTTCCGGTTGGCGGGTGCCGAGCATGTTAAGGTTTGGGCCATTGATGACCAAGATCGAGAGCGTCATTTCCTGTTTCCTGCGTTGGGCCACTTTGGGGCATTGTTGCCTTCTTCCCTAACAGGAAACTGCGGGTTTAAAAAGCCCGTCCTTGGCTGTGCGTGCCGCGCGCGCGTATGCGCCCGGATGTATGCTCCAGTGAACTTATCCACTCCTCCAAAATCTGCACCATGATAAGGCTTCAATCCATGGAGTGAACAGATGCTGGATGAACAATCGCGAAATCACCTTTGCAAAATTGCTGAAGCAAAGAGGCTCAACCCGGCCGCCCTGATGGCAGTGTGCGAGGTTGAAAGCGGCGGCAGGACTTTAGCCACAGTCAACAAGCGGCAAGAACCGTTGATCCGTTTTGAAGGCCATTATTTCTATCGGCTTCTGGGTGCTGCAAAGCGCAATCTTGCGGTGGTGGAGGGACTGGCAGATCGACGCGCCGGGCGGGTTGAAAACCCTCGGACACAAGTGGGGCGCTGGAAACTGCTTGGCCGCGCAAGTGCAATTGACCGTGAGGCGGCATTGCAATCGGTATCCTGGGGTATGGGGCAGGTGATGGGTGTGCATTGGCGATGGCTCGAATATGCAAGTGTTGATGCCATGGTCAGCGCGGCGCGCTTGGGCGTTGAGGGGCAGGCGGAACTGATGCTCCGTTTTATTGAAAAATCGGGGCTTGCATCAGCAATGGAGATGCAGGACTGGCGTGCCTTTGCGCGCGGATATAACGGTCCTGAATATGCAAAAAATGACTATGACCGAAAGTTGTCAAAGGCCTATGAAACTTATGCGGTTGTACTAGGTCTTAAACCGGCGAAAACGCGCCCTGGGCGAAACAGCCCGCTGGTGCTGAAATATGGAGATCGCGGTGATCTGGTGCGCGAGTTGCAGCTGAAACTGCAGAAGTGCGGTGTAGCAATTGCTGCTGATGGAGATTTTGGCCCCGTTACAAAACGGGCAGTTGAAGGCTTCCAACGGTTGAAGGGTTTGTCGGTGGACGGACTCGCCGGGCCTGAAACTTTCATCGTTCTGGAAAGAATTGTCGGCTAATAAAAATGGGATTTCAATCGATTTAACTTGATTGGAGTGAATTTTACTTTAGATAGCTTGCCCATGAGCAAAGATATCATTTTACAAAAAACCATGTGCGCGGCTCCGGTCATTCCGGTGGTTGTGATAGATGATCCGAAAAAGGCCGTGGGCCTTGCACGGGCGCTGGTGGCGGGCGGCTTGCCGTCGATTGAAATCACCTTGCGTACAGCCAATGCGCTCGAATGCATTCGCGCTGTTGCCGCAGAAGTTGAGGGTGCAATTACCGGCGCAGGAACCGTTCTTGATCTGGCCCAAATGAAAGCGGTCGAAAAGGCCGGTGCACAGTTCATGGTATCGCCCGGAACATCACCGCGTCTGCTCGATGCTGCAGATGATTGTCCGATTGCCTTGTTGCCGGGGGCGGCAACCGCTTCGGAGATGATGCATCTTGGCGAACGCGGATATCAGTATCTCAAGTTTTTTCCGGCAGAAGCTGCAGGTGGCGCTAACTATCTGAAGTCAATTGCCTCACCCCTTCCGCAGTTCAAAATCTGCCCGACTGGCGGTGTCAGTCTTGCCAATGCCAGGAACTACCTTGCCCTTGCCAACGTGCTTTGTGTTGGCGGATCATGGGTTGCTCCTTCAAACCTCATCGAGCAGGAAGACTGGGCAGGCATTGAAGAATTGGCGCGCCAGGCAGCGCAGCTCAATTCCTGATCCAAACCCGAACCGTTTCTGGCTGGCTCAAAAGTGCCTGACTATTTGCCAAGAAAGGTTTTGATATGCTCAATCGCGCGTTCAATATTTTCTTCGGAGTTTGCGTAGGAGAGGCGGATATAACCCTCGCCCAGAATACCAAAATCCGGCCCGCCAATCGTCGCAACGCCTGCTTCTTCCAGCAAAGCGGAAGCCAGTTTCTTGGCGGGCCATCCGGTCTTGGAGATATTGGGGAAAGCATAAAATGCGCCTTTGGGTGTGGCGCAGGTCACGCCCTCAATCGCGTTCATTCTGGAAACAACCAGTTTGCGGCGGTTGTCAAAGGCTGCCATCATTTTGGCGACATCGTGCTGTGGTCCGTCAATGGCGGCAATTCCGGCAAACTGGCTCGGGGCATTGACGCAGGACCAGCAGTTGACTGCCAGTTTTCGAACCTTGTCATAAAGCTGATCAGGCCAGATCGACCAACCCATGCGCCAGCCTGTCATTGCCCAGGTCTTTGACCAACCGTTAAGCAGGATCAAACGGTCGCGTATTTCCGGAAACGTCAGCAGGGAAACATGTTCCTCACCGTCATAGGTCATCACGTCATAGATCTCGTCGGACATGATGGCGAGATCAGGCCATTTTTCCAGACCCTTGACCAGTTTTTCAATTTCGCTGCGCGGGGTAACCCCGCCGGTTGGGTTGGCAGGGGAATTGATAATCAGGAGGCGGGTATTTTCATTGATCAGCGCAAGTGTTTCCTCGGCGGAAAAAGCAAAGGCATTCTCTTCCCTGATTGGAACAGGTACCGGTTTGGCGCCGGTGAATTCGATCATCGAACGGTAGATGGGGAAGCCGGGATCGGGATAGAGGATTTCCGCGCCCGGTTCACCGAACATCAGGATTGCTGCAAACATGGTGACCTTGCCGCCAGGCATGATCATGATGTTTTCGGGCGAGATTTCCACCCCGGTGGTGGTGAGCGTTCGACGTGCGACCGCTTCGCGGCAGGCAAGCAGTCCGGTTGCAGGAGTGTAGCCATGGTGACCGTCGCGAAGCGCTTTGATTGCAGCTTCAACAATGTGCTCTGGAGTCTTGAAATCGGGCTGGCCTATGCCAAGATTGATAATGTCCTTGCCTTCAGAGGCCAGCTTTGTGGCTCGTGCCAAAACAGCAAAGGCGTTTTCTTCGCCAATCCGGTCAAAATTGCTGATGGTGTGAAGCATGGCTGGTTCCAGTATATTGTTTCATGTGGCTTTGGTTTATGAGAATATTCACTCATACATTGCAAGTGGCTCTATAGGAATTATTTAAAAAATGCGTGATCTGACAAATTGGTCCGGATGCTCCAGACCCACCGGACAAACCCTTGAAGGGCGATTTGTGCGTCTTGAGAAACTCAATGCGGAAAAGCATGGCGATGAACTTTATTCTGCGGCAACCATGATTGATGCTGACGACCGGTTCCGCTGGCTGCCTGAATTACCTCCGCAAAGCCGCGCCGTATTCCAACCCTGGCTTGAGGCTGCGCAAGCGAGTATGGATCCGCTTTACTATGCAGTGATCGACAAGAAATCAGGCAAGGTGGCGGGACGGCAAACCCTGATGCGCATAGATGCGGCGAACGGAGTAATCGAAACAGGGCATATTTTCTGGAGTTCGATCATTTCGCAAACGCCTGCGACCACAGAAGCGTTTTATCTGTTTGCACGGCATGTTTTTGATGATCTTGGCTACAGACGCTTCGAATGGAAGTGCAACAACCGGAACGAGCCCTCCAAAAAGGCTGCATTACGCTATGGCATGCAGGGCGAAGGCGTGTTTCGTCAGGCAGGTGTTGTCAAGGGTGAAAACCGCGATACGGCCTGGTTTTCAATGCTCGACCATGAATGGTCCTTGTGCAAGCAGGCTTTCGAGGCGTGGCTTTCAGCAGGTAATTTTGATGCCGCCGGAAAACAGAAGCAGACACTCGGAGAGATCAGGGCAAACTTTGCCCAGCAGCAAACCTAGGCCTTTACGTTGCTAGACTCGCGAATGCGCAGCTCCGGCACGATCAGGCGATCTTCCTCAAGATCCTTTTCACCTGCAAGAATGCGCACCATGGCGCGGGCGGCGAGTTTGCCTGCCTCCTGCTGGCCGTTCCAGACAGAGGTCAGCGTCGGGGCAGAAATTTCCGCTTCAGCAATGTCGTCATACCCGGTGACTGCAACGTCCTTGCCGGGTTCGATGCCAAGCGAGCGCAGACCGCTCATGGCACCGATTGCCAGAAGATCATTGAAGCAGACAACCGCCGTGGCGCATTTCGGATTTTCTGCAAACATCTTGCGTACGCCGTCGTAACCCGCCTTGCGGGTGCGCTCTGTACCAATCTGCAAAGCCGGGTCAGCCTCAATTCCCGCTTGTTCCAAGGCTGCCAGATAACCTTCACGCCTGTCTCTGCCGGTGGAAGTTTCGCGTTTTCCGCCGATAAAGGCGATTTTCTTGTGCCCCATTTCAATCAGATGGCGGGTTACCATGTAGCTGCCTTTCTTGTCATCACCGCGATAAACGGGAACACGGGCACCCTGCACCCAGCGGGCAACCATGACAACCGGCAGACCTGTCTGCTCGATGGCGCGGATGTCATCGGCAGTAGTCCCGATGGCAGGGGAAAGAATCACGCCGTCAGCACCAAACTGCAGCAGGGTTTCGAGGAAATTCTTTTGAACAATTTGTTCGTCGTGATGATTGCACAAAAAGAAGGTCTGGCGGTTAAGACCCAGTTCGCCCTCGATACCCAAGAGGATTTCGGCAAAAAACGGGTTCATGATATCGGGAACCAGAACGCCAACTATGCCTGATCTGGAGGTTCGAAGGCTTGCTGCACGCCGGTTGTAGATGTAGCCGGAATTTGCTGTTGCCTTCTTGATTTTTTCCTTGGTAGCATCAGCAACCAGAGGACTGTCTCGCAAGGCAAGTGAAACCGTCGCAGTGGAAACGCCCAATTGTTCGGCAATCGTTGACAATGTTACTTTTGCGGCCAAGTTCCCGTGTCCCCCCAGCGTAAGATTTACGCTATTTTCTTTATTGGAGGGAAATGTGCAAGGGAAAAGGTCGCATTAGTGCCGCGCGAAGCCTGAAACACAGTATTTCAACAGGAATGGCGAATGTTCCTTCAGGCACTTTTCTTTTTTTGCTTGGCTCCGCGCTTTTTGGGTTCTTTTAGCCTGGATTTTTTGGTGCCGGCTTTCTTTGGAGATTTCTCGACTATTTTCGGCCCCTTGTCGATCCTGTCAAATATTTTGAAGGCCCGCTCGATGTCCTTTGATTTTATTTTGGCTACCAGTGCCTGATCCAGCAATTGGTAGGTGGACAAGATTTCATTGACCAGCGCCTCGCCCGCTTCCGTCAGGAATGCATGGTTCTGGCGGCTGTCAATGCGGGATGCCTCGCGGCGCAAATAGCCAGCCTCTTCAAGTTTGATGGCGATTTTTGTTGCAGACGAGGGGCTTATACCGATTGTCTCGGCCAGATTCCCCATCGTGATGCCATCGGCATTGTGGAGGGCGATCAAATAGTCGTCCTGCCCGGATGTCAAATCCTTGGTTGTCAGAAACTCATTGCGTTGCCGCTTGATAAGATCGGCTATCTGGGTAATTCTTGTCGATAAAGAAACCGGTGAATTGGCGGTGTTCAAGGTTGTGTCGATCATCAATTTTCTGCCCTGTCCTTCAATGTGTCGCGCCATTGTGATCTTTGCTGATTCAAACTATTTGAGCAACTGAGCTGTTTGCTTTTGGAAATACCAAAGATGGTCAGGCAAACGGCCTATATGCACGACGGGAATTATTGCGACGAATGTTTTACACTGGTAATTATGTATTGATATTTTTCCGTGGAAAACATGTCACACGAATATGACATTTTTATTTCAGAATAAGTTCTAAGCAGAGTTTTGGTTTGTACGACTGGAGTATGGTTTGATGAAACCTCAAAGGACATGGCTCAAGAATCCGCTGGCAATACTGGCGGAGCGTTCGGAGGGTGGTCTTGTCGTTGAAAACGGCAGGATTGTCGAACGGGTCAATTCGAATCAGCGGCCCGAAAACATTACGCAAACGATTGATTGCTCGGAGCATGTTCTGCTTCCCGGGCTGATTAACACCCACCACCATTTTTATCAGACACTGACCCGGGCACATCCTGATGCGATCAACAAGGAATTATTCGGCTGGTTGAAGGCTCTATATCCGATCTGGGGCAAAGCGGTTAATCCCGAAAGTTTTCGTCTTGCAACGCGGCTTGCATTGACCGAACTGCTGATGTCGGGTTGCACCACCGTTTCAGATCACCATTATGTTTATCCAGGTGGCCTCGAAAATGCGATGGATATCCAGGTTGAAGAAGCACATCGGCTAGGGATGCGCATGACACTCAATCGCGGCTCAATGGATTTGTCCGAGAAAGACGGCGGATTGCCGCCTGACAGTGTGGTGCAGACCATGGACGAAATTCTGAAAGATTGCGAGCGGGTAATCAAGGCTTATCACGATCCGAGCGAGGGTTCCTTCACGCAGGTTGCGCTGGCGCCGTGTTCACCTTTCTCGGTGACAACCCGATTGATGAAAGAGACTGCAACACTGGCAAAGCAGTGTAATTGCCGATTGCATACGCATCTGGGTGAGACCCATGACGAAGATGCATATTGTATAGAGAAGTTCAAATGCCGTCCGGTCGATTACCTCGAGGAGAACGGCTGGATGACAGAGAGGACCTGGCTTGCCCACGGCATTCATTTCACCCCTGATGAAATCAAAAGACTTGGCGCTGCAAAGGTTGGCGTTTGCCATTGTCCGACTTCCAACATGGTTTTGGCTTCGGGCATGTGCCACACGAAGGAACTGGAAGCAGCCGGATCGCCTGTTGGTCTCGGGGTTGACGGTTCAGCTTCCAATGACAGCTCCAATTTGATGGAAGGCGTCAGGCACGCACTGATGATAAACAGGCTGCAATATGGCGCTGCAGCTGTGACGCATCTTGATGCGCTTCGCTGGGCAACAGAAGGGTCTGCGTCGTGTCTCGGGCGCAGTGATATCGGCAAACTTGAAATTGGCCGCCAGGCCGACATTTCCTTTTACAAGCTTGATGAATTGCGGTTTTCAGGTGCAGGGGATGCCTTGGCTGCACTGGTTTTGTGTGGCGCGCACCGGGCTGACAAAGTAATGATCGCAGGCAAATGGCAAGTTGAAGACGGCCTGCCGCTTGGAGTTGATGTAATGAGACTGCGAGAGGAGCATGGCGCGATTGCCCGCAAATATGCCGGGGCAGTCAGTTGATGGTATCGCCAATTCCCATGCCCTCGCCGGAGTTCAAGGCAATGGATGTGCGGGCTGTCGCAGCATCTGATCCGGCAGACTGGATTGTGGTATTGCCTCTTGGCGCGTGCGAACAGCATGGTCCGCATTTGCCGCTCGAGACCGATACGCTGATCGCGGAGGGTATTACTGAACGGCTGAAACGGCAGTTGACTGCAAAGGCCCACAGCAAATTGAAGGTCAGTTTTTTGCCGGTGGAACCGGAGGGTTATTCGCCTGAACACCTTGATTACAAGGGTACCAGATCGCTGCAATTTGACGAGGCCATCAACCGATGGATCGGGATTGGCGAATATCTCCATTCGCTGGGTATCCGCAAGCTGGTGCTGCTGAACGCCCATGGCGGCAATTCGCCCCTGATGACCATTGTAGCGACTGAGCTCAGGGTGCGGTTCGACATGCTGTGCGTGGCAACAAGCTGGACGCGCTTTGGCCGTCCTGACGGGCTGATAGATGACAGGGATGTAGCGATTGACATTCATGGAGGCGATATTGAAACTTCGGTGATGCTTGCCCTTTGTCCGGACAAGGTTGACATGAAAAGGGCGCGGAAATTTCCGTCTGAGCAGACAAGGCTGCTGAAAGCCAATCGCTGGCTGCATGCCTATGGCCGTCATGCCTTTGGCTGGAAGATGCAGGATCTCAATCCTGCAGGTGTAACAGGCAATGCGAAACTGGCAAGCGCTGAAAAAGGCGAGGCGCTGATTGGTCATGCCATCAAGGGACTGATTGAATTGTTGAAAGAGGTGGATCGTTTTGACCTTGAGCTGTTTCAGCGCAAAATTAAAAGATGAAGGTGAATGCCGTCTATTTTAATGGTTGATGACAAAACGCTGATGCAATTTGATCGCTATCCTCTTATATGAACCCTGATCATTGTTTTGACGTGTCGCTGCCTTTGGCGGCAGCCTTCTATTAATGGAAAATTCTTATGTCTGACGAACCAGTGGCAGTTTTAGAAAACAGGCAAATTCCGGTGACGGTGCTGACAGGATATCTCGGTGCAGGTAAGACCACACTCCTCAACCGCATTCTGACCGAAGATCACGGGCGCAAATATGCGGTGATCGTCAACGAGTTTGGCGAGATTGGAATTGATAATGATCTCATCGTCGAGACGGACGAGGAAATCTACGAGATGAACAATGGCTGCATCTGTTGCACGGTTCGCGGCGATCTGATCCGTGTTGTGCAAAATCTGATGAAACGCCCCGGGCGATTTGATGCGGTGATTGTTGAGACTACCGGACTTGCAGACCCTGCACCGGTTGCCCAGACTTTCTTCATGGATGAAGATGTGCGGGCCAAGTCACGGCTCGATTCGGTGATCGCTCTGGCAGATGCCAAGCATTTGTTGATGCGCCTGAAAGACAGCCCGGAGGCAGAAGACCAGATAGCCTTTGCCGATGTGGTTTTGCTGAACAAGACTGATCTTGTTGATGCAGATGAGCTCGCCCGTGTTGAGGCAGTGATACGGCAGATCAATCCGGCTGCACGTGTTTTCAAAACTGAACGCGCCAAAGTCGATCTGAAGGAAATCCTCGAACAAGGCAAATTCGATTTGGCGCGGGCGATCGAGAACGATCCGCATTTTCTTGACATGGATGACACACACGAGTGTGGCCCTGACTGCGACCACGATCATGGCCACCATCATGCCCATGATCATGAACACCACGATCATGCTCATGACGCGCACGGTCATCACCACGGGCACGATGATGAATGCGGACCTGATTGCGACCATGATCACAACAATGAACACAAACACGGTCACAAGGGTCTGGATGCCAAAATCCATGACACGACGATTGGAACGGTGTCGCTATCGGGTGGTGAAATGAACCCTGAAATCTTCTTCCCGTGGATTCAGAAAATCACCCAGATGGATGGTCCGGATATCTTGCGCCTGAAAGGTATCATTGCCTTTGACGATGATCCTGACAGGTACGTCATCCAGGGTATTCACATGATCATTGAAGGCGATCATCAGCGCCCGTGGAAAGACGGTGAAAAGCGTCAGAGCCGGCTTGTCTTCATCGGTCGTAATCTTGACCGGGAAAAACTTGAGCGCACTTTTGCAGCTTGTGCGGCATAACGCTAATGCCATCCATTGCTCCCCTCGACAGCGGTGACGCCGCCTTTGGACATATTGAAAAAGCCGGATTTCTCGGTGATGCTGCCATATTTGCAAGTGTCGAGGGAACTGTGCATCTGCTATCGGATCGCCATCATCAGTTGAAGGTTCACAGTGGTCTGCTTGCAGCCACCTTTTCGATGGACAGGACACGGCTCGTCACATCCGGAGAGGACGGCAAGGTCGTCGCCTTCTCGAGTGATGGATCACACAAGCTGCTGGCTGAGAAAAAGGGCTGGTGGATTGATCAGATTGCTTGCGGACCATCGGGTGCGATTGCGTTTGGCGCAGGAAAAAAAGGTATTGTTGTCGGCGCTGATAGTGCGGAAAAACCTTTCGCCTGTGAGCGCTCGATAGAAGGCCTTGCCTTTGCTCCAAAAGGCATGAGGCTTGCTGTTGCCCGTTATAACGGCGTTGATCTCAATTGGGTAAATACGGGTAATCCGCCACAATTGCTCGAATGGAAAGGTGCCCATACTGGCGTCATTTTTTCTCCGGATGGAAAATACGTCATTTCCACCATGCAGGAAAATGCACTGCATGGATGGCGCATCGCCGATAACAAGCATATGCGCATGACAGGGTATCCGGCCAAGGTCAAATCCATGTCTTTTTCAGCAAAAGGCAAATGGCTGGCATCATCGGGTGCGCCTTCGGCTATTGTTTGGCCTTTTTCCGGCAAGGACGGGCCGATGGGAAAGACACCCAAGGAACTTGGCGCAATGGGGGCCGGGTTGATGGTGACCGAAGTTGCCTGCCATCCTGATGAAGATGTAGTGGCAATCGGCTATCAGGACGGAATGGTACTTGCAGTGCGGATCGAGGATGGCAAGGAGGCCATGCTGAAACGCCCGGGCAAAGGGGCGATCACCAGTCTTGGCTGGGACCATGCGGGCACACGCATTGCCTATGGCAGCGAGGCTGGTGAAGCAGGGGTTATCGATTTAAAAGGTTAGCAGCAATCTGATTCCCTGGAATGCAGGAGACGTGATTTGGACGCGATTACACGCATGAAGGCATTCATCGAAGTTGTGGAAGCCGGCAGTTATTCGGCGGCTGCACGCAAGATGGGCAGATCGAAGGCGCTGCTTTCTAAATACGTGCGCGAATTGGAAGATGAACTGGGCACCCTTCTGATTAACCGGACAACACGACAGTTGTCGCTGACAGATGCCGGGATGACCTATCTTGCAGCTGCGCAAGATATCTTGATCCGTATTGAAGATGCCCAGGAAAGTGTTCGAAACTCGGGTTCTGAAGCAGGCGGCTTGCTCCGTGTCTCCGCGCCGCGCTCACTTGGCGCTTCGGAAACGATGCTGCCGCTGATCACCTTTGCCAAGGCTTATCCGAAGATCAAACTCGACGTTGATCTCGATGACCGTGTGGTTGATCTCGTTGAAGAGCGGTTTGATGTGGCTATTAGGGGAGGGGTGTTGACGGATTCCACCCTGATCGCCCGCCGCCTTGTTTCAAATCGGCTGCTTTTTTGTGCAACACCCGCTTTTCTGAAAGAGCATGGTGTTCCGCAGGAACCCAAGGACATTGCCACTCTACCCAACATTATTGATACCAATTGGCGCGGCCGCAACAATTGGCCGTTTGTTGGCAGGGATGGCAAGGCTTTTACCCAGAACGTGCTTTCGGTTCTTGAAGCCAATGATCCGGAAGTTTGCAAGCGGGCGGCCTTAGCCGGTCTTGGCGTCACAATGGTTCCCGAATTTTGTGTTGTTGAGGAAATAGCAAACGGGTCGCTGGTGTCCATACTGGAAGACTACATACCGGAGGGCAACGCCTTTTATGCTGTCTATGCGCAGCGCCGCCATGTATCTGCCAAAGTCAGGGTGTTTGTGGATTTCATGGTGGACTGGTTCAAGAAAAAGGAAACGACTTGAATGCGCTACTTCGCATTTCTCAATCCTATCGAACGTTGTTGCAAAAACATCGGTATTTTTACCAAAGGCGTAGCGCTGTCTACAGTCCTCGCTGCAATGCCGGTCTTTTGCGGTTCGGCAAACGCTCATCCTCACGTGTTCATAGAAGCCAATCTGGAAGTTGTCCGAAACCCGATGGGGATGGTAACCGACATTCGCCACGTTTGGCGGTTTGATGAATTTTTTACCTCGTCACTCGTTCTTGATTTTGATGACAATGGCAACGGCAAACTCGACCCTGAGGAAATAAAGAAGATTGAAGCCGAAACCAAAAAGTCTCTGGCAGAATACAATTATTACACTGAAATCCGCCAGGGAGAGGAGGTTGTCGAGTTTTTGGCGCCTGAGCCTTATCTTCTAGATATCAAGGACAATCAGATGGTTATCATCATGTCGCTTGCGTTGAAGGAGCCTACCCCGATGGGCAAGGACGGCTTCAAGGTTGCCGTCTCCGATGAGACCTATTATGTCGCTGTTGAAATGAGCGGAGAGAAACCTGTCACGGTTTCCGGCAACGGCAAAGGCTGTACTTCGCAAATCGTGGTTCCTGATTTTGATGCTCTTTACGCAAAGGACGCAAAGAAAATGGCTGAGCTTTTTGATGCCGGACCGGACGATGAGGTTGAAGCCAGCGATGAATATCTGACTTGGGTAAATTTCAAATGCGAATAGGTATGACAGCGCCTACGCGTACATTTTCAATACTGCTCTGCATCGCGGTTCTGTTGGTTCTGTTCGCTCCAATTGCCCATGCCCAAAACTCGCTCGGGGTTGGCAATTCGGAGCAGGCCATCAAGCCGGAAGGAATTTTTGCGCCCATCCTTTTCTGGATCCAGCAGGAACAGAAATCGTTTTACCAGTCCCTTACGAATGCGCTCAAGACAATTCGTTCGGGGCAGGGAGGGTTCTGGTTGCTGGTAAGTTTGAGTTTCAGCTATGGCGTATTGCACGCCGCCGGCCCAGGCCACGGCAAAGCTGTCATTTCTTCCTATATGCTCGCCAATGAAGTGCAATTGCGGCGGGGAATTGTGCTGTCATTCGCTTCGGCTGCCTTGCAGGCGATCGTTGCCATTGTGGGCATTGGCGCACTGATATTTTTTCTTCGCGGCCTTGGATTGAAGCAGGCTGTGTTTACCCACTGGCTTGAAGTTGCAAGCTATGTTGGTGTGACGCTTCTCGGGCTGTGGCTATTGTTGAAAAAAGTCAGACCACGCAAGGTGGCCATGGCTTTGCATGACCACCCAGCCCATTCCGATCAGCACAATCACGAGGATCATGCGCATGATCATTCGTGTGGTCATTCCAATGTCCCCCATCATGATCACAAACACGATCACAAACATGGTCGCGGGCATGATCACAAACATGGCGCTGGCGATGTTTGTTCTGAGTGCGGACATTTGCACGCCCCTGATCCTGCCATGCTTGCGGGCAAGTTTGGTGTGAAGGAAGCATGGTCAGCCATTTTTGCCGTTGGTCTGCGCCCTTGCACAGGCGCAATGATAGTTCTTACTTTTGCATTCCTGAATGGATTGTACTGGGCCGGTATTGCTTCAGCATTCGCCATGGCGCTGGGGACGGGAATCACTGTCGCGGTTATCGCATCCATCGCGGTCGGGGCAAAAAACCTTGCCCTGCACATCAGCGGAGCCAGCGAGGCAAGTGCAGGATTTTATTACTGGATCGAGTTTGCCGGGGCGCTTTTTGTCTTCCTGCTGGGTGCTACCTTGCTCAGTGCAACCCTGTATTAAAATGTTTCATGTCGTCCTGATCGGGCAATTGGAAATCAGGGAATGCAAGTATGCCTATTTTCTAAGCATCTGCAGGAAATCGCATATTGGCATTAACGCTGATTGACCGGAAAACCCCAAATCAGTTGAATAACTGAACTGCTGGGACTTGCACCTATTGAGAATATGTACTGTATTGGCTAATACCGGGCCAGTTTGGGAGGACAGGTTTCGCTCAGGCTCGATAGGATTATTCCGGATCTAAACATTCTCAGGAGGAGTAAAATATGGATCGTCGTTCGTTTATCAAAAAGGCAGGATTGATCGGGGGCGCTGCAGCTGCATCAACCGCGCTTGCCGCACCGGCTATTGCCCAGGCAAAAAAGGAAATGGTCATCGTATCAACCTGGCCGCGGGACTTTCCGGGTCTGGGTATTTCTGCCCAAAGACTTGCAGACAACATCACCAAATTGTCTGATGGCGCAATTACGACCCAGTATTTTGCTGCTGGCGAGCGTGTTGGTGCATTCGATGTGTTCGACGAAGTAGCTTCCGGCAACTCACAAGCCTATATCGGCGCTGAATATTACTGGGGCGGCAAGCACCCTGCGTTCAACTATTTCACATCCGTTCCCTTTGGCATGAGCACGCCAGAATGGAATGCGTGGATCAAGTTTGGCGGTGGCCAGGCTCTGTGGGATGAACTCTCAGGCGGCTTCGGCTTGAAAGCTTTTGTGGCCGGTTCCACAGGAACCCAGGCTGGTGGCTGGTTCAACAAGGAGATCAACTCGCCAGACGATTTCAAGGGTCTGAAAATGCGTATTCCGGGCCTTGGTGGCCAGGTTCTCACCAAGCTTGGCGCATCCACTGTCGCGCTTCCTGGCGGTCAGATTTATGAAAACCTTGTTTCCGGTGCGATCGAAGCAACTGAATGGGTCGGACCTTACAATGACTTCTTCATGAAGTTCTACGAGGCTGCCAAATTCTATTACACTGCCGGTATGCATGAGCCAGGCGGTGGTCTCGCCCTTGCCATGAACAAGACATGGTTTGAATCCCTGACCGATTGGGAGAAACTGGTTATTGAAGCAGCCAGCGCGCAGGAACACGCTGCATCACACGAGGAAGCCATCGCCAAAAACGGCGAATACCTTGCCAAACTTGTGAACGAGAATGGTGTTCAGGTTCGTGAATTCAGCGATGAAATCTGGGATGCCTTTGGTACTGCATCTGCAGAAGTGTTCACAGAAGTTCGTGCCCACTCGCCACTGGCTGAAAAAATTGACACCGAGTTCCAGGCCAGACTCAAAGAATATGGCGGAATGCTTGGCAAATTTGAAACCAAATTCGTCAACGAGCGTAACCGGGTGCTTGGTCTGGTATAATCAACCATCACAATCACGATATGGAGTGGGGCTTCTGGCCCCGCTCCTTTCAACTTGAAAACTACAATTTGAAAAATCTGACCGATACAATTTGACCCGGACAACTTTGATCCAGACAACTTCGATCCAGATAAGGCTGACTTTCCATGCAAAGTGACTCTGCTGCATATGTTCTTTCCAGGGATGGCGCGCCCGCAATTTTGCCCCGCATTTTCGGTTGGAGCATGCTGGGTGTCCTTGTTGCGTTCCTGCTCAACAATATTCTGATACTCAAATACGATCTTCCAGGCATGGGAGCGTTGTTTGCAGGCGGAGGCGGCACTGCGGGTTTTGTGGTCCCTTTGGTCTATATCGCAAGCATTCTCCTGGCATCGGCCTATGTTCTGCGGACACCGCAACAGGCGCTTCGCTGGGATGCGGACCGTATTCATAAATTCAATGTTTTCCTGATTCGCGCCTGTTTCTGGGCCGTCCTGCTGGTCGGCGTTGTGGATTCAATAATCGCACTCCTGAGGGTTGAAGGATTTCTTGGAACTTTCTTCGACGCGCCAATGGCAACCAATTTGGGGCGGGTGCAATTTGTCGGGCCTTACGTTCACGGGCCGTTGATTTTGTTGGGCATAGTGATTGCGTTTTTTACACGAACTCTTGGATTTACCTGGCTTGCGCTACTGATCGTTGCGGCGGAACTTGCCATTGTTATTTCGCGGTTTGTGTTTTCCTACGAACAGGCACTGATGTCTGATCTGGTTCGTTACTGGTATGCAGCCCTGTTTTTGTTCGCTTCTGCCTATACCCTGTTTGATGAGGGACATGTGCGGGTAGATATTCTTTATGCCGGATTTGGGAAGACCAGAAAAGGTTTCGTCAATGCGATTGGAACCATCCTACTAGGGATGACAACCTGCTGGGTAATCCTTTTCATGGGACTGGGCAGCAAACAGGCGATTGTCAACAGTCCGGTGATGAACCTGGAAATTACACAGTCCGGCACAACGGGACTTTTTGTCAAATACCAGATGGCGGCGTTTCTTGCGATTTTTGCGATTTCCATGATGATACAATTTGTCAGCTATTTCTTTGAGGCTGTTGCCGACTACCGCGACGAAGCCGGATCACGCAATGTCGCTGCTGTTTCACACTAAGAAGTTTGGGGTTATTTGAATGGAAATATATTTTCTCATCTTGCTTATTGTGATCATGGCAACGGCGCTGGGTTCAGGATATCCGGTGGCGTTCGCCTTGCCTGGCGCAGCAATCCTTACCATTGGGGCTGCCGCCGTTTGCGGTTATCTTTTTGCAGGAAACCCCGATGCCTATTTCCATTCCGGCGGACCGCAGCAATGGTTGTCGGCAGGAACCACCAACCTACGAGGGGTATACTGGGAGGTTGAGCGCGATACGCTGATTGCAATTCCGCTTTTCATCTTCATGGGCATTATGCTTCAGCGTTCGAAAATCGCTGAAGACCTTTTGGTGACGATGGCGCAGTTGTTCGGCCCTGTACCGGGCGGGCTTGGTATTTCCGTGGTATTCGTTGGCGCCCTGCTTGCGGCTACCACCGGCATTGTTGGTGCGACAGTCGTTGCGATGGGTCTGATTTCGCTACCCGCCATGCTGCGCAACAATTACTCGCCGTCCCTTGCAACCGGAACCATCGCTGCATCAGGAACATTGGGCCAAATCATTCCACCATCGATTGTTCTGATCATTCTTGCTGACCAGTTGGCATCTGCGACTGATCAGGCGAGTACACTGCGCAAAACCCTTTACAAGGCTGCCACAGGCGAGGTTCAAATGCCGTCGGTATTTGATGTGACCTCCACCAGTGCCGGCGAAATGTTCCTTGGTGCCTTTGTGCCCGGTATCGTTCTTGTCCTGCTGTACATGCTTTACATCATGATCTTCGCTATCCTGCGTCCTGCGTCTGCTCCGGCGGTTCGTTATGAAGGCAAGATGGATTTTGCCTTTTGGCGGACAGTGGCGCTCACCCTCATTCCTCCTCTGACGCTTATCTTTTTGGTGCTGGGTTCAATAATTTCGGGTGTTGCAACGGTGAACCAGGCTGGCGCAATCGGCGCTGCAGGGGCCATCATTATGGCTGGCTACCGCCTTCACGACGGTGGACGGTTGACTTATATACCGGCGATCATCGCCATCGTTTCTCTTCTGGTGCTGACTTTTGTCATTTCCACGTTCGAGATGAACCTCAAATCAGCCGATACCGCAGAGGACGTGATTGGAATTCAGCTCGGCATGGTGGCTGCGGGTGCTTTGATTGTATCAATTGTCTGGAGTGGCTGGCGCATCTTCAAGATGGAAGATACCCTCACAGGAGTAATGCTGGAAACGTCAAAAACCACTGCGCTGGTGTTTATCATTCTGCTTGGTGCTGCGATGCTGACAGCGGCATTCCGCGGCTTTGGCGGTGAAGAGCTGGTTCGTGATTTCCTCAACTCACTGCCCGGCGGCTTCTGGACCAAGTTCCTGATTGTCATGCTCGTCATTTTCATTCTCGGCTTCTTCCTCGACTTCATCGAAATCGCCGTGGTTGTTGTGCCAATTGTTGCCCCTATTCTCCTGTCTGATCCGTCTGCCAATATCACCGCTGTCTGGCTGGGCGTCATGGTCGGCCTCAACATCCAGACCTCCTTCCTCACGCCTCCATTCGGGTTTGCCTTGTTTTATCTGCGCGGGGTTGCGCCGGCGGCGGTCAAGACCATTCAGATGTACAAGGGCGTAGTAGCCTTTATCTCACTGCAGATACTTGCCCTTGTCATTGTCGGTATGTTCCCCGCTTTGGTGAACTATCTTCCAAGCCGGGTTTCGATGCTGGGTGAAACGGCTCCGCCACCAAGAAACCCGCGATTGCAGGCCTGCGTCGAGGAATTTGTTTCAGACCAGTTTGCCAGCAAGGGATCGCTATTTGATGCGGCCCATCAAAAGGCTGCGGGTTTTGATCTGTCGTTCCTGCCTAACAATTTGGGAGAGCAGTACTCGAAATCCGTTGAAATGGCCTCAAAGGCACAGGGTTTGCTGGCTGTCGTCAAAACAACCCAGGACGCGATTGCGGAGGCATCGCCGAATTATCGGGGGCTTCATGACACGGTCCGCGAGTTGGAGCGTTTTGCGCGGGACATTGATGACAAGATTGCTGTTTTGGATGTCAGTCTTCAGCGTCTTCGCAATTCGGATGATGAAGACCGCAAGAAGTCGATTTCTGACCGGATTGAAAGCCTGAAAGCTGACAAGGAAGCCTTGCTGGCAAAAATTCCCGCAGACTGGAAACCGACATATGATGCATTTCACGAACTATTGAAGGCTGAAAACGATGCGTTGAATGCCTATCGCAAAAATTCGGACCAAGCCTATGACGGTATCCTGAAAGCAACTGAAATGGTCAAAGGCAGCGCGGCATTCCTGGCTCTTGAAGCCGATATTGCTGCGGTAAGCGGTGAGATCAGCACCGGCGATCCGGTTGCCACGGCAGAAAAACTGGATGCGTTGATTGCCGGTCTTGATGATATTGACGGCGCCAGCAACATCAAATCGGAAATCACCAAGGCGGCACGTGCGATGAAGGAAGAAACCCCGCAGCCGCAAAAGGCGGTTGATGCGATGGAGAAGGCCAAGCAACTTTACGCAGACCAAAAGGAATGGCGTGAAAAAGCCGTACCTGTTGCCGGTGATGTGGTGGCCTATGAAGAAACCATCCGCAATACCATCGGTCTGCGCCAATTGCAGCGCATGCCTCGCGAGACGGCATTGTCGGTTGCGGCGTGCAGTTCGCATCACAAGGATGTGTCGCTGTACTTCTAGATGTTTGCGATTGGATACTTCAAAGCCGGGAATAACTTTCCCGGCTTTTTTATCAGCGGTGGCAATTTGCCATTCCTGACTCTAGTTAGTTATAGTGATATTGGGATCTGGTAAATTTCCATAACCTGCAAAAGTAATTCAGGTAGCTGCCAGGCCTGAAAATTGACAAACAAACTTTCACTGTACCCATTTTGGAAAACAATCAAACCCAGGCCAGATTGCCATGAACGTAGTTGAAAAGAATTCAAAGATCTCCGACGCAAGGTTGCTTGAGTTTAGAAAAACAGGACCATTGCCGGGTGACCATCCTTCTGTAAAGATCGGAAAGGTGGGTGTATTGCTGGTCAATCTGGGAACGCCTGACGGTCACGACAAAAAGAACATGAGAAAATATCTCAAGGAGTTCTTGTCAGACAAACGGGTAATCGAGTGGTCGAAGTGGTTCTGGTATCCGATCCTCTATGGCATCGTTCTCAATACACGGCCGAAAAAGTCCGGCGCTGCCTATGAAAGCATCTGGAACAAGGAGCTGGATGAGTCGCCGCTGCGGACCATCACCCGTTCCCAGTCGGTAAAACTTGCCGCACTACTGCATGGAGCCAGCGAGGTTGTTGTTGATTGGGGAATGCGTTACGGCTATCCTTCCATAGAATCGAAACTGCTGGAACTGCAGGAAAAAGGATGCGAACGCATTCTGGTTTTCCCGCTCTATCCCCAATACAGCGCCGCGACAACGGCAACAGTCAATGACAAGACTTTCGAAGCCCTGATGAAATTGCGGTGGATGCCGGCGCTGCGTACCGTTCCGCCTTACCATGATGATCCGGCCTATATCGACGCTCTGGCTGTGTCCATCGAGAAGCATCTGGCGACACTGGATTTTGAACCTGAACGCGTTATCGCGTCGTATCATGGCATTCCACAGAGCTATTTCAGGAAGGGCGACCCCTATCATTGCCATTGCATGAAAACCTCGCGTCTTCTCAACGAACGGTTAGGCTGGGAAAAGGGCCGGTTGATGACCTGTTTCCAGTCGCGGTTCGGGCCGGAGGAATGGCTGCAACCCTATACCGACAAGACCATCGAGGCGCTGGCCAAGGAAGGTGTAAAGGATATTGCGGTTTTCAATCCTGGTTTCGTTGCCGATTGCCTTGAAACACTTGAGGAAATTGCTGTCGAGGGCGAGGAAATATTCCATGAGCATGGAGGCAGGCATTTTACCCATATTCCATGTCTCAATGACAGCGATGAGGGAATGCAGGTTCTGGAAAGCATGGTCCGGCGCGAACTTGGCGGCTGGATATTCTGACACGCTGGCAAGCGCTCCAAAGACACCTATTCACCTCCAGGTGATGTTTCTCCGGTTTTCTTTGCAAACTACCGGTTGAAAACCTATATTGGATCGAATCTTTTTCTGGAGGGAGGCTGACATGCCGACATTGCTGGGTTTTGACGCTTGGGTACTGGTGGCAGCCATTGTCCTCATTGTGATACTTTTTGCCGGGGTCAAGCAGGTTCCCCAAGGCTATAATTATACGGTCGAACGATTTGGCCGTTATACTAGGTCGCTGAAACCCGGATTGAACATCATTATTCCAGTCGTCGACAAAATTGGCGCCAAAATGAACATGATGGAACAGGTTCTGGATGTTCCAACACAGGAAGTGATTACCCGCGACAACGCCACGGTTTCAGCCGACGGTGTCGCATTCTATCAGGTTCTGGATGCAGCTCAGGCGGCATACGAAGTCCGCGGGCTTGAAAATGCCATCCTCAATCTCACCATGACGAACATCCGTTCGGTCATGGGATCGATGGATCTGGATGAACTGCTTTCCAAGCGAGACGAGATCAATACACGCCTTTTGCGGGTGGTCGATGAGGCCGCCTCTCCCTGGGGTATCAAGATGACCCGTATCGAAATCAAGGATATCAATCCGCCGGTTGATCTGGTTGAGGCGATGGGCCGCCAAATGAAAGCCGAGCGTATCAAGCGCGCCAATATTCTGGAAGCGGAGGGTTTGCGCCAGTCCGAGATTCTCAAGGCTGAGGGAGCAAAGCAATCCCAGATCCTGCATGCTGAAGGACAGAGGGAAGCTGCGTTCCGTGATGCAGAAGCGCGTGAGCGCCTTGCACAAGCAGAAGCCAAAGCGACCCAAATGGTGTCGGATGCAATTTCACAAGGCGACATTCAGGCGATCAATTATTTCGTCGCACAGAAATATGTCGAAGCACTTGGCAAGATTGCCTCTGCCGACAATCAGAAGGTTATCATGCTTCCCATGGAGGCAAGCAGCCTTTTGGGAACGCTTGGGGGTATCGGTGAAATCAGCAAGGATCTTTTCGGCAATGGCGGCAATGCCGCCAAGCCGGCCCGTACAATCGGCGCGCAATCCAAACAGGTGCGCACGTCTGAACCGGTTCAGCCCTGGGGCAAAGGTGAGGTTTGACGGATAACCGCAAACCAGAGCGAAACGGTTTGAGTTGGAGGAAACAATGATACTGAATTTCATTCAGGAAATGGGTGTGTGGACCTGGTGGATCCTCGGAATTGCGCTGATCGGCATTGAGGTTCTGGCACCTGGCACGTTTTTTCTCTGGTTTGGCCTCGCTGCCTTTGTTGTTGGCGCTATCACCATGATGGTCGGGCTGGACAGTGCCATTTGGGTCTGGCAGTTCCAGTTGATCGTTTTCGTCTGTCTGGCGCTGGTGTTTGCCATTGCAGGACGGTCGCTTATGCAAAAAAAAGGTTGGGACAAAAGCGAACAACCGGCGCTCAACGAGCGTGGCGCCCAACTGATTGGTCGTCATGCGGTTTTGTCGCAACCAATTACCGAGGGTATGGGCAGGGCAACCATTGGGGATACCACCTGGCGTGTTATCGGTCCTGATTTACCTGAGGGAACGAAAGTTGTCGTCACGGGTGCAAGTGCAGGCACGCTTACTGTTGGCAGGCTTGAAGACTGAAAGGCTTGCCGGATCAGGCGACGCCGATTTTCAGCAGATCGTGCAAGTGAACGAGGCCTACAGGTTTGTTTGCTTCACACACCAGCAGACTGGTGATGGATCGCTTGTTGAGTTCGGCCATCGCTCTTCCGGCTGAGGCATCAGGTTCTATCGTTGCCGGATTGGCTGTCATGATATCCTCGACTTTCAGACTGTCTAGCGCCCTCGTCAGGTTGCGGCGCAAATCACCATCGGTGATGATCCCTGCAAGAAAACCTTCATTGTCCACAATTGCCACGCAGCCGAACCGCTTGTCTGAAATTACCTGCACGGCGTGCGGCATTGATGTGCCGATTTCCACAACCGGCAGTTTGTCACCGCCATGCATGATTTCATGAACATGGGTGAGATTGGCACCAAGTGCTCCGCCGGGATGGAACGTCCTGAAATCAACCGCTGAAAATCCCTTGCTTTCCAAAAGGGCCACAGCAAGGGCATCCCCCATGGCTAGTTGCAGCAGTGTTGAGGTTGTTGGTGCCAGTCCGTTGGGACAGGCTTCCTCCAGTCGTGGAAGGGTAAGGCAGATGTCCGCCTCTTTGCCGAGGGCCGACACCTGGTTCGACGTAATAGCGATCAACGGGATCGCAAACCGCTTCGCATAGGCAAGGGTTCCCTTGAGTTCTGTTGTCTCTCCGGACCACGAGATCGCCAGCACCACATCATCGCGTGCAATCATGCCGAGATCGCCGTGATTTGCCTCGGTTGCATGGACAAAAAAGGCAGGCGTTCCAGTTGAAGCCAGAGTTGCGGCGATCTTTGAGCCGATATGACCGCTTTTGCCGACGCCTGTTACAATGACCCGACCTTTTATCCTGCCGATGGTTTCAACGGCTTTGCTGAAACTATCACCAAGCGGGCCTTCGAAGGCTTTCGGCATGGCCTCAAGTCCCTTTGTCAGGATTTTATAGGTGTTTAGCGCGGAAACGATTTCGGGTTTCTTGGACATCAAATGCAACAGCCTGCTTTTTCTAAGGTTCACCCGATTTCTACAGCCTTTTTGACACGATTAAAATGCGATCTTTGGTTCATCCACGAATTGCGAAGTTTTCGCGCGCGCTTTGTCAAATGAAAGGAAGCGTTAACCATGGTTCTTTACGATTGAATAACCAGTACACGCTTGATTTGAGCATTGACATGAATTCAACACCAATATCTTGGCTAACAGGCTTGGCCGGGTCAATGGCTCTTCGCCACAAGGCGAAGACGGGTGTGTTGCTGTATTCGGTTTCGATATATGCCGTTTTTGCAAGTGGAGTTGCCGGACCTTTTGGGGCAATGGCCCAGGAAAGCCAATCAGGCGCGCTATTTCTGCGGGGCACTGCAGAGGGTCAACAAGAGCAGGATCCTGTCTTTGACGAGGGTGATCCACTGGTCATTCCTGGAGGCAGCGCTGCGGGTGTTGTTGGAACCGGCCGGGATACCGCCGATCCGGCAGGACAATTGCAAGGCCTCACACGGCCGGAGCAGCCGATCGCGGTTGTAACAGATCCTCTTGAGACCGGCACACCCAGCGCGCGCTCAAATCTTCGCGCCCCGCGTGAACAGGACGGAACCGGAGCAAGTGTTGACAATGATGCATTTGCCGCGTTGGGCTTTCGAATGGGCAGTTGGCGGGCGTTCTCCAATGTTGAGCAGACCATCGGTTATTCGACAAATCTTGATCAGACAGCAAACGGCGAGGGTGGAGCCTTCAGCCAGACGGATGCAAGTTTGTCGCTTCAATCAGACTGGTCCCGTCATTCGGCCCGCATTGATGCCAATGGAAATTTTCGCCATGCTCTGACATCCGATACGCAGGATATTCCTTCCGCCAATGTTTCGGGTGTACTGAACCTTGATTTGGTCGATGAGATTGGAGCCGAGTTTGGCGCCAATTACGGTATTGCCACCGAGGCAGTGACCAGCAACACAATCACTGCTGCAACAGATACGCGCCCTGGCGTGCAGACCTATGGCGCGTTTGCCGGGATAAATCGCACGGGGCACAAGCTGTTTTATTCGCTGCGCGGCAGCATAGGGCGGACTGCCTACGATGATATTGAATTGGTCGGTGGCGGGACAAGTTCACAGGAAGACCGCAACAACACGCTATATTCGGTTATTGGACGAATTGGTTATGAGGTATCCCCGGCGCTGCGCCCCTTTATCGAGTTGGAAGCGGGAATGCGCCAACATGAACTTACCCTGGATCGCAATGGCGATGCGCGTGACAGCAGGATTTTTGCCGGACGCTCCGGTTTGGAGATCGACCTTGGTGAAAAATTGCGCGGCGAAGTGTCCGTCGGCTATCAGGTCGAAAATTTTGACGGGTCAAATCTTGAGGATCTGGCAGGCTTGACCATCGACGGCAATCTCGTCTGGTCGCCGGTACGCGACACAACTGTCACCCTTGCCGCACAAACCGACTTTTCAGGTTCGACGACATCCGGGCAAAACGGTTCGCTCGTCTATGGTACCAGTCTGACTGTTGAACGCCAGGTGAATGATCGTTTGAGCCTCAGTGCCAATGCTGCGGTCGGCTTGAATCGACAGGACGATGGCTCAAGGACAGATGTGACCTATTCGGCAGGTGTCGGGTTCAATTACTGGATCAATCGCTTCATGGCATTTACCGGATCAGCGCAGTATTCGACACAGCAAAGTACGGCCGGGTCAACATCAGAGTATGACGATACCACGATCAGGGCCGGCATTCGCCTGCAGCGTTGAACGTCAGATCGGCTTGATTGAAGCGAGCAGTTTTTCGATTTCCGGGCGCAGGTCCTTTGCCATTTCCTTGTTCCACATGGCAAAGGCAACATTGGCCTTGATAAACCCTTCCTTGGATCCGCAGTCAAAGGTGTTGCCCTTGAATGTGAAGCCAAAGAAGTCCTGTTGCTTGGCAAGTTGAAGCATGCCGTCTGTCAACTGTATTTCCCCGCCAGCACCTGACTGCTGGTTTTCAAGGATATCAAAGATTTCAGGTTGCAGGATGTATCGCCCGTTGATGATCAGATTGGAGGGCGCTGTTCCCTTGGGCGGCTTTTCAACCATGCCATTGATTTTGAAACCGCCTGACGCTTCCTCGCCTTTTTCGACAACGCCATATTTGTGGGTTTCTTCCCACGCAATTTCCTCGGTAGAAATGATGTTGCCGCCGGTTTCGTTGTACACATCCATCATCCGGCTCATGCATCCGCGCACGTCCTGCATGATCATGTCCGGCAACAGCAGGGCAAACGGTTCGTCGCCTATAATGTTTCTGGCGCACCATACAGCGTGGCCAAGACCCAAGGGTGCCTGCTGGCGGGTGAAACTGGTTTGGCCAGGGCCGGGCAGGGCAGCAGCAAGAATGTCGAGGGCTTCCTGTTTGCCGCGTTCGCGCAGGGTTTGCTCCAATTCGATCTGCTGGTCGAAATGGTCCTCGATTACTGCCTTGTTGCGACCGGTAACAAAGACAAAGTGTTCAATGCCGGCTGCGCGCGCCTCTTCCACGACATACTGGATGACCGGTTTGTCGACAACCGTCAGCATCTCCTTGGGTACCGCCTTGGTTGCGGGAAGGAATCTTGTTCCCAAACCGGCAACAGGAAAAACGGCCTTTCTGACCGGTCTGTGGGATGATCTAGTCTTCGTCATTGGCGAAATCCAAGGTTGTCTGGTTAATTATTGATATACAAAATCAATAAGATTGAAGGATGAAAATTCAAGGGCCCATAATCTCTTGACTCTATATTGCTGGAAAAGCTGAAACAAATCGTCAACAGGGTGTTCGATTATGGCAATTCTGGTTACTGGTGGTGCAGGCTATATTGGCAGTCACATGGTGTTGGAACTGCTTGACCAGGGAGAGAGGGTTGTTGTTCTCGACAACCTGACAACCGGTTTTGACTGGGCAGTACCAGACCGTGCGCGCTTGGTTGTGGGCAATGTTGGCGACAAGAAGCTGGTTGAACGGGTGATTCGTGAAAACGAAATCGAGGCGGTTATCCATTTTGCCGGTTCGGTTGTTGTCCCTGAATCAATGGAAAATCCACTCAAATATTATGAAAACAATACCGGCAACTCACGCAATTTGCTTGAGGCGGTTGTTGCCTGCGGCGTTGACAAGTTTATCTTCTCCTCAACTGCCGCAGTCTATGGGGAGCCGCTGACAAGCGGACCCATCCGTGAAGACGCTGTTTTGAATCCCATGTCTCCCTATGGCTCATCCAAGCTGATGACTGAAATCATGGTTCGTGATGTCGCTCTTGCGACCGATCTGCGCTACGTCATGTTGCGTTATTTCAATGTCGCAGGCTGCGATCCGTTGAAACGCACAGGCCAATCCACGGCAGGAGCCACCCATTTGATCAAGATTGCCTGTGAGGCAGCGCTTGGAAAAAGACCGTTTATGGGCATTTTCGGAAACGACTATGATACGCATGACGGAAGCTGTGTCCGTGATTTCATACATGTCAGCGATCTGGTGAATGCCCATTATGCCGCGCTCGATTTTCTGCGGCAGGGCGGCCTGAAATTCACCGCCAATTGTGGTTACTCGAAGGGGTACTCGGTCCTGGAAGTTGTTGAAGCTGTCAAACGTATCAGCGGCAATGATTTTCCGGTTGTTATGGAGCCGCGCCGCGCCGGTGATATTCCCGCTCTTACGGCCAATTCCAATCGCCTCATGTCCCGCTTGTCCTGGACGCCAAAACACAACGATCTTGATATCATCATCAGGACAGCGCTCGACTGGGAAAGCATTCTGCAGCAAAGGCGCAGGACAGCCTGACCAGGCAAATTTTCCAATTATCCCGCACCGATAATTCCTGCATTTTCGGGTGCCCTGCATGCCTGCCATAATTCTTCTTGTTTTCATGGTTAACGGTTCGTTGATGGATTTTAACTAGTCTCAATGATTCGCTGCCTTCGATATCCAGGAGAAAAAAATGTTTTTGCCAAATGGCTTTGCAAAATTTGCAAAAATTACGGGGACAGGCTTGCTGATCTCGTTTGGTGCAACTGGCGTTGCCAATGCAGATGCCGGATTTCGTCAATGGATTGACAGTTTCTACTCAGTTGCGGCAAAGAGCGGTATCTCGAAGAAAACCTATAATGCGGTATTTGCCGGTGTATCTGAACCAGATGAACTGGTTCTTGAACGTGCCAATTTTCAACCCGAATTCACATCAAAAATCTGGGACTATCTTGATGCCCGCGTTACCAAATTTACAATTGCACGCGGCCAGGAGCTGCGGGTGCAGTATAAAAAATGGTTTGATATTATCGAGAAACGCTATGGCGTTGACAGGGATATCCTGCTGGCCATCTGGTCTATTGAAACCATTTACGGTGAATATCTGACACGCGAGAATTCGACCCACCACATCGGACAGGCACTTGCCACCCTTGCCTACAAGGACAAGCGCAGGGCCAAATATGCCCGCACGCAGTTGATTGCCGCCTTGAAGATTGTTGAAAACGGTGACGTATCTGCGGCCGGGCTGACTGGTTCATGGGCAGGTGCCATGGGGCATACCCAGTTTATCCCGACCAGTTATCAGGCATGGGCTGTTGATATCGACGGTAACGGCCGGCGTGATGTCTGGAATTCACCTCCAGATGCGCTTGCATCTGCTGCCAACCTGTTGATGAAGAACAAATGGGTGCGTGGCCAAACCTGGGGTTATGAGGTCGATGCACCCAAGTCGTTGGCCAAACTGGCGGACAAAAGCGGGTATACGGTTGGTGATTTTGTAAAAATGGGTGTCAAGCGGCCCAATGGCAAGCCGCTGGGTAATCTTGGTTCGAATGCCATACTGAAGTTTCCAGGGGGTACAAACGGTCCGGCCTTCCTGATGCTGAAAAACTATTATGTGATCAAAAGCTATAACAACGCTGACAAGTATGCGCTCGCGGTTGGCCATCTGGCAGATCGTATTGCAGGTGGCGGACCCATCGCCCAAAATTGGCCACGAGGATATGTTCCGCTTAATGATGATGAACGGTTTGAAGCCCAGCAGCATCTTACAAGGCTTGGCTTTTATGATGGCAAGATTGACGGCAATATTGGCTCCGGCTCACGCAAGTCAATCGAGGAGTTTCAAAAGAAGTTTGGAATGAAGCCCGATGGCTATCCTTCGCGAGCTGTTTTGGATAGATTGCGCAAAAGCTAGGGCCTTGCATTTTCGGCCCTGAAACGCTGTATCAGGTGACACGGCGATAATGTGGTTGGAGATCCAATGTTCAGACGACTGTTTTTTGTATTTTGCATATTGGCATTGACCGGGATAGCGCTTCCCTCGACTGGTTATTTTACCGGCGGGGCATTTGTTGGAACGGCTCAGGCGCAAGATGCCAAGCCAAAACGCAAGAATTTGCTGGAATTGCTGTTTGGTGATTTTCGAAAGAAAAATGCAGCGAAAAACGCAACTTCGGCCCCAAATGCGGCAAAAAGGGTTGATGTTAACAAACCCAAATCGAAGAAGTCGAAGAAATCACCTTCCGGCTCGGCAACGGCTTCTGGTGGCAGTTCTTCCGCAGCAGGTGTTGCGGCAGTTGTGGCCACAACCGTAGAAAAGGCGGAGGACGCGTCGAAGGTTCTGGTAATTGGTGACTTCATGGCGAGCCAGCTCAGTGACGGTCTTGTGCGCCAGTTTGCTTCCAATCCGGGTATTGTCATTGTTGACGGAGCGGTCTCCTTGTCCGGTATGGTGCGCGATGATGTTCGAGATTGGCCTGGAACAATCTCTGCAATGATAGATGAAGAAAAGCCGGTGGCGGTAATTGCGCTGGTTGGCATGAATGATCGCCAGCTGATTTCAACAGCTGAGGGCCGCGTCGACAAACTGACCGATGGTTGGAACAGTATTTACGAAGCCCGCACGGATAGCCTTGCCAAGACAATTCGTGAAAAGCGGGTACCTTTGATCTGGGTTGGATTGCCGCCGGTGGACAAGACCAGCATGAACGCGGATTATCTGCAGTTTAACGAGATGTACCGAAAGGCTGTCGAAGCCTATGGCGGTCTGTATGTTGATGTCTGGGATGGTTACGTGGATACAGAAGGACGTTATATGCGCTCGGGCCCGGACGTTAACGGTCAGATCGTAGCGCTTAGACGGGCTGACGGTATCAACATGACGGATAGCGGCGAAGACAAACTGGCGTTTTATGCTGAAAAAGCCGTCAAGAAAATGACCGGGTTCAGCCGGGATTCGCTCGTTGCCTCGCTTGGTTCAGTTTCAGATCTTTCGGGTTCCAATGAGCCGCAATATGATCCGGTCGGCACCGGACGAACGATCAACATTGCACTTGGCGGACCTGCGATTGACGGCGGCAATGTGCTTGAAGGGGCCGAAGGGTTTCTGGTTGAAAGCGATGCCAAAAGCAGCGTGAGTTATGATCTTGTTGCCAAGGGCCTTGCGAGCCAGCCGCGGTCAGGCCGGGTTGATGCCGGTTGGGGATTGCCGTCATTTCAATTGGCAAGAGATGAAACCCCAGAGCCTGTATTGGCAAACATGCGGGGTATTTCACTAAAACCGTTTCTGGAGGAATTACCTGTTGTGGCAGAACCGGAAACAAAAGCGCCCGCCGCAAACTGACGGCAGGCGCGTATTTTCCTGATGGATTTTAAAACAAACTATCTTGGCAAAATGGTTTCGCCCATCAGATCAAGATCAATTGCACGTGCGGCTTGACGGCCCTCACGAATGGCCCAGACAACCAGTGACTGGCCACGGCGCACATCGCCTGCCGCATAGACCTTGTCGACGGATGTTCGGTAGTCTTTCTCATTGGCGTTGATTGAGCGCCCACCTCTGCGGTCGGTGTCCATTTTCGGATTGAGGTCCTTGACAAAAGTCTCTTCCAACGGACCTGAGAAGCCGATTGCTATAAAAGCCAGATCGGCCTTGATGATAAATTCGGTTCCCGCAATCGGTTCACGTTTTTCGTTGACCCGGGCGCATTTGACGCCGGTTAACTTGCCGTTTCGCCCAACAAACTCGAGCGTGGCGGCGGCAAATTCGCGATTTGCACCCTCAGCCTGAGATGAAGAGGTGCGCATTTTTGTTGCCCAGTATGGCCACACCGCCATCTTGTCTTCTCTGACCGGCGGTTCCGGGCGAATGTCCATTTGGGTGACTTCGGTTGCGCCTTGGCGGAAGGAAGTGCCGATGCAGTCAGAAGCGGTGTCACCGCCACCGACAACAACAACACGTTTGCCTCCTGCCCAGATTTCTTCGGAAGGCCAGCCGACGTTCACGATGTTTTCAAAACCGACGCGACGATTTTGTTGAACCAGAAATGCCATGGCATCGTAAATTCCTGCCAGATCGGCGCCTGGAATTCCGGCATCGCGCGGCTTTTCAGCGCCAGCGGCAATCAGTGTGGCGTCAAACTCGGCTACAAATTCGGAGGCCTTTTTGTCAACACCGACATTCACGCCGTAGTGGAAAGTGACACCTTCTGCGGTCATCTGGTCAATTCGACGGTTGATATGGTGTTTTTCCATCTTGAAATCAGGAATGCCATATCGCAGCAATCCACCGGCGCGGGTCTCACGCTCAAAGACATGTACCTCGTGTCCGACGCGGGCAAGTTGTTGAGCGGCGGCGAGGCCAGCGGGGCCTGAACCAATGATGGCGACCCGCTTACCGGTTTTTACCGTTGCGATCTGCGGCTTGATCAAGCCGAGCTTGAAAGCCTTGTCTGCGATCGCCTGTTCAACCGTCTTGATTGCGACTGGCGCATCCTCAAGGTTGAGTGTGCAGGCCTCTTCGCATGGGGCGGGGCAAATGCGACCCGTAAACTCGGGAAAATTGTTGGTTGAATGCAGATTTCGTGACGCCTCTTCCCAGTCGCCCGTATAGATCAGGTCGTTCCAGTCCGGGATCTGGTTGTGAACAGGACATCCCGTATCGCCATGGCAATAGGGAATGCCGCAATCCATGCAGCGCGCCGCCTGTTTGCCTACTTCATCATCGGTCATTGGCAATGAGAATTCGCGATAGTGGCGAATACGATCCGAAGCCGGTTCGTATTTTGCCGTCTGACGGTCAATCTCCAGAAACCCTGTTACTTTACCCATAGTCTATCAAACTCCCCAGACGGTCACTGCGCCGCAACGCCGCCAAAGCGCATTTCTTCCATGTCACGCAAGGCACGACGGTATTCAACCGGCATTACTTTCACAAATTTCGGACGATAGGTTTCCCAGTTGTCCAGGATTTTGCGGGCCTGCCCAGAGCCGGTGAAATGCCGATGGTTCGAGATCAACTGGAACAGTCGTTCCTCATCGTGATGGTTCATGTCGGATGTGACATCGACGCGGCCCTTGTGGGCAAGGTCGCCACCATGATGGTGAAGCTTCTCCAAAAGGTCATCTTCCTCTGGAACCGGTTCCAGTTCGACCATGGCCATATTGCAGCGTTTGGCAAAATCACCAACCTCGTCAAGAACATAGGCAATGCCGCCGGACATGCCTGCGGCAAAGTTGCGCCCTGTCTGGCCAATGACAACGACAATGCCGCCCGTCATGTATTCGCAGCCATGGTCGCCAACGCCTTCAACGACTGCGATGGCGCCTGAGTTGCGCACGGCGAAACGCTCGCCTGCAACGCCGCGGAAATATGCCTGGCCAGAAATGGCACCATACAGGCAGGTATTGCCCGCAATAATGGATTCTTCAGGTACAATTTTTGTATTTGCCGGGGGGCGGATGACAATACGACCGCCGGACAAGCCCTTGCCGACATAGTCGTTGGCATCTCCCTGCAAATCGAAAGAGATGCCGGCAGCGAGGAAGGCCCCAAAGCTCTGGCCCGCTGTTCCGGTAAAGGAAACCGCTATTGAATCTTCCAGCAATCCCTCATGGCCGTATTTGACGGCCAGTTTGCCTGACAACATCGCGCCAACAGAACGGTCAACGTTGGTGATCTTCATGTCGAAGCGCACAGGCTCACCGTTTTCAAGGGCGGGTTTGGATTGTCTGATCAACTCTCGGTCCAGAACATCTGCGATCGGGTGTATCTGACGCTCGGTCCAGTGGATATCTTTTCTTTCTGCCTGCGGCTTGAAGAAAATCCTGGAAAAATCGAGCCCCTTGGCCTTCCAGTGGTCGATCATTTCTGCTTTTTCCAGCAACTGGCTTTCACCGATAATGTCGTCCATGCTGGTGTAACCCAGCGATGCCAGCAGTTCTCGTACTTCTTCGGCAACAAAGAAGAAATAGTTGATGACATGCTCGGGTGTGCCCTTGAAGCGTTTGCGCAAGACGGGATCTTGTGTGGCTACACCTACGGGGCAGGTGTTGAGATGACATTTCCGCATCATGATGCAACCAGCTGCAATCAGTGGCGCTGTGGAAAAGCCAAACTCGTCTGCACCCAAAAGAGCGCCGATGATGACATCACGGCCGGTTTTCAATCCGCCGTCAACCTGCAGGCAGACGCGTGAGCGAAGTCCGTTCATCACCAGGGTCTGGTGGGTCTCGGCAAGTCCCATTTCCCAGGGGCTGCCGGCATGTTTGAGCGAAGTAAGTGGAGAAGCTCCGGTACCGCCGTCATATCCTGAAATGGTAATATGATCAGCGCGTGCCTTGGCAACGCCTGCTGCTACCGTACCAACTCCGACTTCCGAGACGAGCTTGACGGAAATGTCGGCGTCTTCATTGACGTTTTTCAGATCATAGATCAGCTGTGCCAAGTCCTCGATTGAATAAATATCGTGATGCGGCGGCGGTGAAATAAGGCCGACGCCGGGGGTTGAGTGACGTGTCTTTGCAATGGTGGCATCCACCTTGTGACCCGGCAGTTGTCCGCCTTCGCCCGGCTTTGCACCCTGTGCGACCTTGATCTGGATCAGATCGGCGTTGACCAGGTATTCGGCGGTCACGCCAAAGCGGCCGGAGGCAACCTGTTTGATTGCCGAGCGCTCAGGGTTCTTGCTGCCGTCTGGTAGCGGATAAAAGCGGTCCGGTTCCTCGCCGCCTTCACCTGTATTCGACTTGCCGCCAATCTGGTTCATGGCGCGTGCAAGTGTAGAATGGGCTTCGCGGGAAATCGATCCAAAGCTCATGGCCCCGGTTGAAAAACGCTTGACGATATCCGCAGCCGATTCAACGTCGTCGATGGACACCGGTTTGCGTCCCGTCTCTTCTGCAGTCCTGATCTTGAACAATCCGCGTATCGTTGACAGCGCCTCGGATGAGGTATCCACATCGTGAGAGAAATCCTTGAAGCGGGTATAGCTGTTGCCGCGAACCGAGTGCTGCAAGGCTGCAATATTGTCGGGTGTCCATGCATGGCTTTCGCCGCGCTTGCGGAACGCGTATTCGCCGCCGATATCCAATGTATTGGCGAGGATCGGATCATTGGAAAAAGCAGCGCGGTGCCGGCGGACGGTTTCCTCGGCCAGTTCGGCAAAACCGATACCTTCTATAAGTGTTGCTGTTCCTGTGAAGAACTCTTCCACGAACTTGCTGGATATGCCAACCGCGTCAAATATCTGCGCGCCGCAATAGGACTGGTAGGTGGAAATGCCCATTTTGGACATGACCTTCAAGATGCCCTTGTCGATTGCCTTGATATATCGGGAAACCACTTCATAGCGGTCAACTTCAGCAGGAAAGTCGCCGCGGGCATGCATTGCAAGCAGGGTTTCAAATGCGCAGTAGGGGTTGATTGCTTCAGCGCCATAGCCCGCCAGGCAGCAAAAATCATGCACTTCACGTGGCTCGCCGGATTCAATGACAAGACCAACAGAAGTACGCAAGCCCTTGCGGATCAGATGGTGATGGACTGCCGCTGTCGCAAGAAGTGCGGGAATGGCTATGCGGTCAGGCCCGATCTGGCGGTCTGACAGGATGATAATGTTGTAACCGCCAGCAACGGCAGCCTCAGCCCGTTCGCACAATCGGTCAACGGCGCCTTCCATGCCCTCGGCACCTTCACTCGATGCATAGGTGAAGTCTATCGTCTTTGTATCGAAACGGTCTTCGGTGTGACCGATCGAGCGGATCTTTTCGAGGTCACCATTGGTCAGGATTGGCTGGCGAACCTCAAGGCGCTTGCGGCGGGAAGAGCCTACAAGATCGAAGATGTTCGGACGCGGCCCGATGAACGAAACAAGGCTCATCACCAATTCTTCGCGGATCGGGTCAATCGGCGGATTGGTAACCTGTGCAAAGTTCTGCTTGAAATAAGTGTAAAGCATTTTGGACTTGTTCGACATCGCCGAAATCGGTGTGTCGGTGCCCATGGATCCGATGGCTTCCTGGCCGGTGGTTGCCATGGGCGACATCAGCAGTTTCGTGTCTTCCTGAGTGTAGCCGAATGCCTGCTGGCGATCGAGCAATGTCACATCATTGCGCAGCGCGCGCGGTTCGACAGGTTTCAGGTCTTCCAGAATAAGCTGGGTATTTTTCAACCAGTTTTCATAAGGATGCTGATTGGAAATCTGCGCCTTTATATCATCATCAGATACAATGGCTCCTTTTTCCAGATCGATAAGAAGCATCTTGCCTGGTTGCAAACGCCATTTGCGGATGATTTTCTCTTCTTCGACTGGAAGCACTCCAGCCTCGGATGCCATGATGATGCGGTCATCATTTGTCACAATATAACGGGCAGGGCGAAGGCCGTTGCGGTCAAGGGTTGCGCCGATCTGGCGTCCGTCCGTAAAGGTTACCGCCGCAGGTCCGTCCCATGGCTCCATCAAGGCGGCATGATATTCATAAAAAGCCTTGCGATCAGCGCTCATCAGGGCGTTCCCCGCCCATGCTTCAGGGATCAGCATCATCATTGCATGGGGCAGCGAGTAACCACCCTGGAAAAGAAATTCCAGAGCATTGTCGAAACAGGCTGTATCCGACTGGCCTTCATAGGAAATGGGCCACAATTTCGAGATGTCATTACCGAACAGTTCGGAGTCGACCGACGCCTGACGCGCAGCCATCCAGTTGTTGTTGCCGCGCTGGGTGTTGATTTCGCCGTTATGGGCAACCATACGGTAGGGGTGGGCAAGTTTCCAGGACGGGAAAGTGTTGGTGGAAAACCGTTGGTGAACGAGTGCCAGCGCCGACTGGAAATCCTCGTCTGCCAGATCAAGGTAATACTTGCTCACCTGGTAAGCGAGGAACATGCCTTTGTAGACAATCGTTCTTGAAGAAAGAGAAACCGGGTAGAAGCCGTTGTCCCTGCCTTGGGTTTCCTTGTGAACGCGGTTTGAAATAACCTTGCGAACGAGAAAAACCTTGCGTTCGAATATTTCCTGATCGGTAAATATGGCCGGGCGCGAAATGAAAGCCTGAATGTGAACCGGCTCGGATGCCATGATCTTGGGAGCATGGGACAGTGATGAATTATCGACAGGCACATCCCTGAAGCCGATCAGGCCAAGGCCCTCGGCCTCAATACTTTCCTTGATGATCTCGATCAGGTTCTGGCGTATTTCTGCGTCCTGCGGCATGAAAAAATGTCCAACCGCATAGTGTCCGGGTTCAGGCAGGGTAATATTCTGTTTTGCCAGTTCCTTGGCGAAAAATGCATGGGGTATCTGGACCAGGATGCCAGCGCCGTCTCCCATTAGAGGATCAGCCCCCACAGCACCGCGGTGCGTTAGGTTTTCAAGGATGAAAAGGCCATCCTTGATGATCTGATGAGAGGGATTGTTTTTGAGATTCGCAACAAAGCCGACACCGCAGGCATCATGCTCATTGCGCGGGTTGTAAAGGCCCTGGGCTTCAGGCAGGCCATGGTGCTGGTCGGTATTCATCTTAGCGGAACGTTTGGTTTCGGGTTTTCTGTCTGCCGCACGAAAATCGCCGGAGCCAGAAACAGTGTCAATGATCCTGTATTTGGACATTTTGTAACCCTTCCCATAACGCTTGCCGAAACGATCCGGCGTAATTTACATGCCGCTGCGAAACCACCTTCGGCCCGGCCATATTCAACTTTACATTTCCCTCAATCGCATCTGCCAGAAAACCGGGGCTGATGCATCTCAATGGATCGGCAGGCACATGCAAGAACCCTACCAGTCCACTTTATTGTTTTACGCTTTTACCTGATTGTTTGTCGAATCCGTCAGGCAGTCCAGGGCAACTATCTTGCTGTTTGACCACGCCGGGTGGAGCAACCCAAACTCTGTCATGGCCCGGCAAACTCAAAATAGGTCAGCATTGCTGTCCTAAACATCTATTCGATGCCAGAAATATTGGAAAATCGCAAGAGGAACTTCGTGCCGGAGTGTCGCTATCCGGGAATTTTTATCAAAGATGTTTCTGCAACCAGATTGTGTGGTTACTTTGATTGGTACAATGAAATATCAAGCAGACAGAATAACTTAACCATGGGTCAACTGTAACCGGTTATCCACCCGGGCTGATTTTTCTTTGCCATGCAATGTGTTGAGTCCGATTTGCAAGCTGATTATTCTTGCAAAAATTGGCATCTCACCTTACATTGTCTCCTGAGGGCCTCAAAGGAATATCTTGTTTCTAAAGTGTTTACATACTTGAAACAGAACAAAGCAGTGATCTGTGATGGTGATCTGCTGGTCTTTGGTTATTGTGGGCCTTTTGACAATCACAGGCTCCCAGTATTGAAGTCCAGTCTCAAGGTGGTTTTTCTGTTCGTTATCAGCGCTGTCGCCCCCAGACTGACTACAGGGTAGGCAAACCTTCTTAGAAAATGAACTGGCTTCGATAGCCCGGCTCTACTTCTTGTGGAGCCGGGTTTTTTCAGGCTGTTTGTCAGACCAAATTTGAGCAAATTTATATTTTTCAGGAGAAAATAAATGTTCTTTGCGAGCGACAATTGGGCAGGTGTTGCCCCGCAAATCAACGATGCGCTGGCTCATTTCAATACGGGGAATATGCCTGCTTACGGCACCAGTGATCTTGACAGAAAAGTAGAGGCTCGCCTTAAGGAATTGTTCGAATGTGACTTGAGTGTCTTTTTCGTTGCTACAGGAACTGCTGCAAATTCCCTTGCCATTGCTGCCACCAGTGTTGCGGGCGGAATTGCCCTTTGCCACAGCGAGGCGCACGTGATTGAGGATGAATGTGGTGCGCCGGAGTTTTATTCAGGCGGCAGGCTTGCTGCGGTTGGGGGTGATCTGGGCAAGATTCTGCCTGCAAACCTCAATGCCGCTCTCGGGAAATTCGTCCCCGGTTTTGTTCATCACGGGCGGCCGACCCTTGTGACACTTACCCAATCGACCGAAATCGGGACTGTCTATACGCCGGATGAAATTGCGCAGATTTCTAAAATTGCAAAAAGTCGGGGCCTTGCCGTTCATATGGACGGTGCAAGGTTCGCCAATGCCCTGGTTTCGCTTGGCACTACTCCGGCGCAGATGACATGGAAGAGCGGCGTTGATCTGGTCTCGTTCGGCGGAACCAAGAATGGTTGCTGGTGTGCAGAGGCCCTTATCTCGTTTGACAAAAGCAGGGATGAGACTATCTCTTTCCTGCGAAAAAGGGCGGGGCAGCTTTTTTCCAAAAGCAGGTTCATAGCGGCCCAGTTTGATGCCTATCTTGGCGATGATCTCTGGCTCAAGCTTGCCGGACATGCCAATGAAATGGCGCGGCGGCTTGCTGCAGGAATTAGCTCCTCGGGCGCTGCCCGGCTTGCCTGGCAACCCCAGTCCAATGAGGTTTTTGCCGTCATGAATGTTGCAAAGGCGAAAGCGCTCAGAGAAAAAGGGGCGGCTTTCTACGAATGGAACCTGCCCTTGGCGCATCCCGATATTGTCAGCGAGGGCGAGGATTTGTTCCGGTTCGTCACCAGTTTTTCGACAACAGAAGCTGAAGTGGACCAGTTCCTTGGGGCACTCGCAGAACTCGGATAAATTTGGAATTTATGATTGCAAAAGTGGCTGCATGGCACTCTTTGGTTACAATTAATTATCTGAGCCAACTGTTTGGGCCTGTTATTTGGGCCTGTTATTTGGGCTTTTGTCCGCATTGCCTGGTACAAAAGCGTAAAATGCTGCCAGTAATTGTTCGCGAAACCGGTTCTGCTCTTGCAGCAGTTCGTGCTTTGCCCCCTGAACAAACAGGCAGGTGCCTGAACGCAGGCGTCTGCCGAGATGTTCTGCAGCTTCATTGTTCACCACCTTGTCGTTCCCTGCACATATCAAAAGCGTGGGAATGGTAATCTGGCTGTGAAAATCCGGTTCATTGACCTTTTCCATCGCCTTTGTTGCCGCAAAGACCCAGGACGCTGTTGCACCGCCAATGGTCAATTCATGTTCGTCAGCGGCGAACAGCGCGTTTCGCTCAAAACGTTTGATGTCCGAAGTCAGCTTGTTGGAGGCAAACGCCCGGTTTTCATCAGGGTTTGGTCCACCAGATACATATTTGGTCCCCAAGCCGAGGACGTGCATGGCACCGGTTCCCCATCTGATGGCCTTTTGGGAGGCGGGTAGCGAAGCCAGTTTCAGCAAGGGCGATGCCAGGACCATTCGCCTGATCCTGTTTGCAAAAACCGGAGCTGCCAGCAAGGCGACAAGAGAGCCTGTTGAATGGGCAAGGATGAAAAACGGCGCGCGGCAATCGGGCAGGACGATATCGGATATGATCGTGTCAAGGTCGGTAACGTACTGATCAAAGTGTTCGATAAAACCTTTTCTGGCATCTGCGATCAGCCGCTGGGAACCGCCCTGGCCACGCCAGTCAAAAGTGAGAACGTCGAAGCCATTCTCCCTCAGATCGGTGACTGTTTCGTACAGTTTTTCGATATATTCTGCACGTCCGTGCAACAGGATGACAGTGCCCTTGCATGGGGGCGCGATCGTACGCCAATGGGCATAACGCAGACTGATATTGTCCGGCGTTTTTGCCATTCCAACAACCGGGTTGGACGGCATCGGATTATATTTCGGGTTGGCCAGTTTCATGAAGGCAGTCTTTGCAATCGGAATTTCACAGGCATCATCAATTTCTACCCGTTTAGAGCCTTTCGGGATGAAAGGGAAGCAGCCGGACAAGAAAGGTTTTAATGGAGTTGAAGGCGTTTCAACGGGCTCTTGCGCTTGAAAATTTTGAAAAAAATTGTTCCTGCTTCTTGAATCTGAAAATCAACATGCCCACCTATCTGGAAGCAGAGGCCAATGACGGCTCTGCTGGAAACCGCCTGTTCCGCCAATAAAAGGGGAGCAGGGAAATCAACGCTATGTCGCTTCAAGGAGGACTTATCATGCGTACTATTGATTATGCACCGCTTTACCGTTCAACCATCGGCTTTGACCGCATGTTTTCCATGCTGGACGCAGTAGGAAATGGTGAAACATCACAAACTTACCCCCCCTACAATATCGAACGCACCGGAGAAAATGCCTATCGCATTTCCATGGCTGTTGCCGGATTTGCCGAGGACGAGCTTTCCATTGAATCAAAGGAACAAGTTCTGACGATTACCGGTGAGAAGAAACAGACCGAGGAAAAAGAGGGCTCGCAATATCTCTTTCAGGGAATAGCCTCGCGCGCCTTTGAGCGCCGCTTCCAGCTGGCTGATCACGTTGAGATCCGTACTGCAAGTCTTGAAAACGGTCTGCTTCACATTGATCTTGTCAGGGAAATTCCCGAAGCCATGAAGCCGCGCAAGATCGAAATCAGCAAGCCTGCCGCCAAGGCAAAGTCTGTCAAACAGATCGCCGCCTGAAACGGCCTTAACCGGCCTCAACCAAAAATGTATGCGCCCGGCCAATCACCGGGCGCTTTTTTAGCTGGCGCCTACGTTGAAGCGCATCATTCCCGGTTTCAGGATCTGGTTATCCAGGCGTTTGATAAAATACGATCGAGGGAAATGCTTCCTGCACCCTTGATGATCAGCACAACTAGCAAGAATATCCACAATGCCCTTTGATCCATGACCAGTGAGGTCGCCTCCCGGTCGAACAGCTTGCCGATGGTTCCGGCATCGACCCCATGGACATAGATGTCCACATAAGTTTGCACGAATATGAAAACAGACATGCCAATGGCAGCGATTCTGGTGAACAGGCCAAGAACAATCAGCAACGGCAAAACAAACTCGGATAGCGTGCCAAAGAAAACCATGAAGTGCAGATACCATGGCAGTTTTGACACATCAAAATCATAGGCGGCCAAACCTGGTTCGCCAAGGATCTGGAAATAGGCGCCATCCTGAATGTTGAATATTCCAAACAGCCCCTCGCCGATTTTTGTGTTGCCGGAATTCCAGAAATACAAAAGAAGCACAGCAAGGAAGATCAGCCGGGCAAAGAGGCTGATAAACCACCCGTCTGTCAATCTGGCAATATGGTTGAAAAAAGTATCATGAAGGTTCTTTATGGCTTTGATCAGCGGCATTTTAAGTATCCTGTTGGGCGCGCAAATTGATAGATGTGAAAAGTCCCGTTTGAAGAAAGACGGAAATTGCCATGGATGGCTCAAAGCTTTCATCACCGCGCGAGGCGGTTTCAATTGCCTCGGCCAAGGTTCGCAGGTTGATCAAAGCATGAAGAAAAACAACCTGCGGACGCGTGACACGAGTTGTCAGGCATTCATAATTTGGCCTCGTAATCAGCAGGTCTTGCGGGTTTGCCAAATCAATGCCGATACAGGGCCAGGTGTTTCTTGCATCAAACAAATCGCAGAGTGGGAAACCGGATTGTATCAGATGCGCAGCCGGATGAACTTTGAATGTCATGCCCATGACGAGATCAGGATCAACGGCTCCGAGTTGTTGGGGTTCAAGAATGGCCGCATCCGGGGCATGATAAGCCTGAAGCCAGCAACGTTCGGCAATGGCGACGTCAAAAAGGAATGGCGATTTTGCCAGCGGTTTGAAATCCCGCAGAAACTCCGGAAAGGCCTGACCGTAAACTTGCATCATCGGCGAGCGGGGTGGAGAAGCGAGAATGAAATTGCGCGCGACTCTGGAAAAGTTTTCCTCCCCCATGATTGCCAGCAGCGAGGGGTATGCGGATTTGAGTGCGTCCATCAATCCGACCACGACATTGTTACGATAGACCCCAAAACGTTTTGGGGCGGCTTGACCATTCTTGCCAACGCCCGAAGGTATTGCCGTATCCGGATCAAGCAACGCGTCTGAAAATGCCGTGTTGTGCAAGGTGTGGGGCAGGGGAAGGGATGTCATCGTATTGCCCGTAGCGTTTTCTTTTCATCGCTGAAGGATCGAAGGAGTACGTCGGCCCTGTAAACCTCTTCAGCAAGAATTTCCCACTCTGGTACATTATTGTCCCATTCGATCAGGCTTGGCAGCGGGCCGGTTCTGGAAAGCGTAAGTTGATACAGATCCCAAACATTTTCGCTGACCGGCCGGTCGTGCGCATCAATCAAAAGAGTTTCGCCATCATCGTCGCTATCGGTTGCATATCCGGCCAAATGGATCTGCTGAACCAGATGCAGGGGATAGGCGTTGATATAGTCTTGCGGACTGTAGTTGTGGTTTGTCGCTGAAACGAAAACATTGTTGACATCAAACAGGAGACCGCAGCCTGAGCGTCTGGCAATTTCACCCATGAAATCGAACTCGATCCATGTCGATTGTTGAAATGTCACGTAAGTCGAAGGATTTTCAATCAGGATTTGGCGACCCAGAAAAGTCTGCACCTGATCAACATGATTGATGACTGATTCGAGTGTTTGGTCGGTGTAGGGAACCGGCAAGAGGTCATTGTAAAAAACATCATCATGGGTAGACCATGCAAGATGCTCGGATACCATGGAAGGCTGATAGCGATCCATCACCGCCTTGAAGCGCTTGAGGTGGTCCATGTCGATTTTGTCCGCGCCGCCAATCGACATGCCGACGCCGTGCAGGGATAGCGGATAATTTTGCCTTATGGCAGTCAGTTGAGCATGTGGCAGGCCACCAGCGCCCATATAGTTTTCCGCATGAACTTCAAAAAAGCCGATATCGCATCCTGATTCAAGAATGGCGTCGACATGGCGCGATTTCAAACCAGCGCCGCCGCGTTGCGGCAGAGGGAGAGTATCGAATTTGGCGGGAGGCAAATTTGCAGATAGAATTGTTGCTGTCATTTTTGCCTCCCTCCTTCAACAGGTGATGAAAATCAGCTTGGAATATCGCGGGTCAGCGCTTCGGCTGAACCCATGCGGTCAGCCTGGCCATCAACCTTGATGACGATTTCTTCGCAGCTGTTTGCTTCAACATATTTCCAGGCATTGCCCTGGTAATCGACCTTTGAGGTTCCGGCGCAGGTTGTGCCAGGACCGGCAGCACAGTCGTTCTGGCCGGCTGCGGAAACGCCGAAGCATTTGATTTTCGCTGCATGGGCAGGTGTGGTCATTGCTGTCATTGCGACAGCAGCGGTGATGGCGCTTGCCACCAGGGCAGCAGAAGTGATTTTTTTGCTGGACATTAATGTATTCTCCTCAAGATGTTGGTTTTTGATCCCCGATTACCGAGGCAATTGGCAGGACCATGAGCAACGGGCGAAATGTTGGACCGCCCTATGCCCGCAATCGCAGAATGCCCATTTCGCTGCGAAATGGGAAATCAATACTCAATAACTAATTTGTGACTATTCAGGCGAGGGGTGCAAGATAGGGTAATGCAGCTTCCAGCAGGGCTTTGTTGCCCGCCGCGATCACTTTGCCGCCATTTGCCGCGCTGCCGCCGCTCCAGGAAGTTACAATTCCTCCAGCCTGTTCAATCACCGGAATGAGAGGAGCAATGTCGTAAGGGTTCAGCCCGCACTCGACGACCAGTTCGATATGTCCTGCCGCGACCATTGCATAGGCATAGCAGTCGAAGCCAAAACGGGTAAGGCGGCAGGCCCCACTAAGGGCGTTGAAAGCCAGTTGATCCGATCCCCTGAACAACTCGGGGGATGTCGACATGATGGTGGCTTCGCCAAGAAGATTTACCGACGAACTTTTCAGAACAGTTTTTTGCTGCCTGTGCTCGAGGAATGATTGCTCTCCATCGGTGAAAAACTTTTCCCCGGTAAAAGGTTGGTGCATTACACCTGCCAAAGGGACACCATTGTGATTAAGCCCGATCAGCGTTCCCCAGGAAGGCAGGCCCGAAATGAAGGCTCTGGTTCCATCAACAGGGTCAATGACCCAGCAATACTCTGCATCAGGGCGGATCGCCTCCTCCTCTTCGCCAAGAATGCCGTGGTCCGGAAAATGTTTTATGATATGGTTGCGAATGGCGCTCTCAGCAGACTTGTCGGCAATAGTTACCGGGTCAAAACCATTTTCAAGCTTGTTGGTGACATCTACTGGAGCGCGAAAATATTTCAGGGTTTGTTCGCTCGCCAGATCACAGAGTATGTGCAATGTTTCGGCAATGAGTTGTCGTTGCATGGGGATACCATTTCATAGATGAATGTTCAAAGAGGAATAGGCGAAAAGCTGGAGCGGTCAATTGGATTTGCCTGAACTTTTATTCCGCAGCAAGGGGTACGACAGCTCCAAGCCCCTGTTCTGGTATTGCCATTAATCTTGCGCTGAAAATGTGCAGATCAGCAGCCAGTTTATCGAAATGGCTGTTTTTCTCCAGCCTGGTCTCATCCATGTATATGGCGCGGTTCACCTCGATCTGAATTGCATGCAGGCCGTTGTGCGGCCGGCCATAGTGTTCTGTAATAAAGCCGCCTGCATAGGGTTTGTTTATTTCCACCTTGTAGGCAAGATCGCGCAAAAACTCTGAAGCAGCGCTGGTGACACCTGGAGAACAGGAATTGCCATATCGGTCGCCCAATACAAAATCAGCCTTGATCCGCGAGTGGTTGGTTCCGTTGCCGGTTGCGGAGGAGGATGGCATTGAGTGGCAATCCACCAATACCCCATAGCCGAATTCGACCACAGATCGTGCAAGCAAACCCCGCAAGGCCTGATGGTAGGGAAGGTAGTATTGCCTGATCCTGCTGATGCCTTCCTCGACGCTCAACCGTGACTGGTAAATTTCCTCATTTTCTGAAACGATCCGCGCTATGGTTCCAAGCCCGCCAGCTACCCTTGCGGAGCGATGATTGACGAAATTGGGCAATGGCCCGTCAAACATGTTGGGATCCAGTTCATAGGGTTCGCGGTTAACATCCAGCCAGGCTCTTGGAAAATCTGCTGCCAAAAGCGGAGCGCCAAGGGGAACCACACAGGAAAACAGTTCATCGACCAGAAAGTCCTCCGAGCGGCGCAATGCCTTGGGATCGAGTTTTGCGGCTCTGATAAAATCAGGAGGGTAAAATTGACCTGAATGGGGAGAATTGAAGACGAAAGGAACCCGGGCAATTGCCGGTCTCAGAATTCTGAACAACTCCTGGTTCAATACGTCGTTCAACTCGCATCCTCTGTTTTATCCGTTGACGGGCATGCCAAAATCCGATTTTTGACTGTTGTGGGCCTGTTCAACTAACGCTTAATGCCATCCAGCGTGGTTAATGCAAGGTTGCCAGTTCAATATCCTCATGTCCATCAAAACTTGCTTTAAAAAACCGGAAGACTTTTTTTTGGAAATGGAGCAGAATTTCACTGCTTGTTTACCACATTTGTGTCTATTGAATCTAACTTCCAGTGTAGGTTAGGCCAGTGTAGGTCAGGGCTGTACGAAATTGGGGCTGACTGGAAAAATTTGCGGAACAGGATACATGACAAAAATTTTGCTTGCTGAAGATGACAACGACATGCGCCGGTTTCTGGAGAAGGCACTCGACAAGGCCGGATATCAGGTGGTCGCATTTGACAATGGGGCAAGTGCCTATGACCGGCTGCGCGAAGAGCCGTTCAATCTTCTTCTGACCGATATCGTGATGCCTGAAATGGACGGTATTGAACTTGCACGGCGGGCAACGGAAATTGATCCCGATCTCAAGGTCATGTTCATTACAGGGTTTGCTGCAGTTGCACTCAACCCGGATTCGCAGGCTCCCAAGGATGCAAAGGTGCTTTCAAAACCTTTCCATCTGCGTGATCTTGTCAATGAAGTTGAAAAAATGCTGGCGGCGGCCTGATCCAGGCTCGCGGTGTTTGTGACAGGGGCAAAAAAACCTTTCGCAATTGCTTGACGAAATCCGGCATTCATGGTGTATGCCGCAGTGTTGCACTGAACCTGGTTCCATCCCGTACTGCAACACGTTTGAATGATTTGCCTTTTGGCAACTTCTTTAAATGGGCGATTAGCTCAGCGGGAGAGCACTACATTGACATTGTAGGGGTCACTGGTTCAATCCCAGTATCGCCCACCATTTAAAAATCAATACCTTAGCAGGTTTCGCCTGATGGCGTTTTCAGCAGCGTCGGTGAATCGGGATTCCACCGAAAACCATCATCTAAAGGGAAATCAGATTCAGGGACATCGCTCTTGCGATTGCCTGCTCGCGGGTTCTGGCACCAAGTTTCAGTCGGGAATTGGCTAGATGCTTCTCAAGGGTCTTGTAGCTGATCCCCATCTTGTCGGCTATTGCATCCGGACCAAAGCCCGCCGCAAGAAATGCAATGCAGTCGAGCTCCCGCGGGGTCAGCGTGACAACACCTTTTCCGCGTTGTTTGCCGCATACTTCAAAATAGGAATAGCAAATACCTTTTATCCCTGCCTGATTTTCCGAAAAGAACTGAGGGAAATCTTCTCCACGGATATTGGCCATGTTCAATCCAAATCCGGCGGCTGGTCCTGCGATTTCATGAACCGAAATGGAAACTCCAACCCTCAAGCCAAGATCACATTCAATTTCTGCCTGCTTGCGTTCCTGGGGGCTTGCGTTTGACCACACGTTTTCATCAGACCAGATTACATTGTCTTGAAAATCGAACAGGGCCTGGGCTGTGATGTCGTTGTCCAGCAAAGTATCCGCACCAAAAGTTTCGAAATATTCTTCCGGATGATTACTTCTTATAATCAGGGATTTGGTAAGCCCGACGATTTCTCTTTCTTTCACGGAACAACACATTCCAAATAATATGCTGGTTACGCCAAACATGGAAAGCTGGCCATTCAATAACTGCCAGCGATGATCATCGTCCGATGCTGCTTCGAATAGCTGGTAGGCATTTGCAATCAATTCGCCGGTTTTCATGATGCTTCGGATTTCCGGGCCTGGTTCGAGAAAATGATTGTGCCTGCAAACGCAAGGGCAAACACAAATGCAACGCTGTACATAACGCCAAAGGGTGGATTGATGTTTTCCATGGCATACCCGTTTGCAAAGGGACCGATGATGCTGGCAATGGAATAAATCGATCCGGCTGCCGCATTTGCAACGGCAAGAGCCGCGCCTGAAAACTGCTCTCCCAATAAAGCAAAGCCAAGATTGTAAAGGGAGCTTGCAGCGCCAGCCAACACAAGCAACGCCAGGAAGAAAACATTCGTATTATCCGTAATGTCCGGAATCACCACGCAGAGAAGGAAGGCTGCGAAACTTGTTGCAAGCAGGATCGGAAGAATACCGAAGCGGTTGGCCAAAAGTCCGATTGGAACGGAAAGCAATAGCGAACCGAGGGCGCTGGCGGTGAGCGTCAAGGCGGCATTCGCTTCACCAAGGCCTGCTTTCATAGCGTAAACCGACAAAAGGTAAGCCGGGAGATTTTCATAAAGCCCGTATGAAAATAGTGCCAGCATTGCCACCGGAGCGGCCAGAAACGAAAGCACAAGCGCTTTGTTCAAATGCGGGTTTTCATGGATATCCTGTTTTAAGGGTGCTGGAGCTTTGTACAAACTCAACAGCACTATGCAAAAAAGGATTGGAGCTGCCACCAGTATGAACGGCAGGGAGCCGGATAGTTCGTTGTAGGAAAGCAGAAGCGAGCCGACAATCAGCCCCGCCATGAAGCAGGCGCTGTAAATGCCAACTGATCCGGCTGTTTTTCCTTTTTCGCTTCGGAAGTTCACCTCAAATTCAACCAGTCGGAAAAACAGACCAATAGCACCGCCAAAAACAAACCTGAATACAATCCAGTAATAGTAATCTCTGACAAAATACATTGCGCAAAGACCGACAAGAGCAATGCAAAGAAATAT
>JBGSTD010000023.1:0-43841 GCA_041736675.1 Salaquimonas sp. | reverse complement strand
GGCGAGGCGGCGCTGGCCGAGAAACTCGACCAACGCCTCTGGGACGATCTCTTCAAGGGCACCGAGCGCGCCTTTACCGAGGCCAAGCTGGAAGAACGCGACGCCCGCCATGAAAAGCAGGGCGAGCGCTATATGGTCGAGCCCAATGTCAAAGAGGGCAAGGGCGGATTGCGCGATCTGCAATCCCTGTTCTGGATCGCCAAATACCTGCACCGCGTCCGCGACGTCAGTGACCTTGTGGCGCTGGGCATGTTCACCCCTGAGGAATTCTCCACCTTCGCCAAGGCCGAGAATTTCCTCTGGGCGGTGCGCTGCCATCTGCACCTGATCATCGGGCGGCCCAATGACCAGTTGACCTTTGACATGCAGGTCGAGGTGGCACAGCGCATGGGTTATGCTGACACCGCCGCCCGGCGCGGGGTCGAAATCTTCATGCAGGAGTATTTCCGCCATGCCACCTCGGTGGGCGATCTCACGCGCATCTTCCTGACCAAGCTTGAGGCGACTCAAGTCAAATCCGAACCGCTGCTGCAACGGCTTTTGCGCCGCCGCAAGACGCTGAAACAAGGCTATGTTGAGGTGCATGGGCGTCTTGGCATAGCCGATCCCAAGACCTTTCTTGCGGATCCGCTTAACCTCCTGCGGCTGTTTGAAGAGGGGCTGCGCACTGGCCTTTTGATCCATCCTGACGCGATGCTCTTGGTCTCCGCCAATATCCGGCTGATCGACGAGCGCATGCGCAACGACCCCGCCGCGCAGAAACTCTTTCTTGACCTGCTGCTGAAACACGGCAATCCCGAACGCGCCCTCAGACGCATGAACGAACTGGGCGTTCTCTCGGCCTTTATCCCGGAATTCGAACCCATCGTGGCGATGATGCACTTCAACATGTATCACCATTACACGGTGGATGAGCATCTGATCCGCTCGGTCGGCAATCTGTACGGTATTGAAAGCAACAAGATCGCAGACGAGCACCCCTTGTCCGCCAAGGTGCTGCCCGAGATCGAAGACCGCGAAGTGTTGTATCTGACCTTGCTGATCCACGATATTGCCAAGGGCCGCAAGGAAGACCACTCGATCGCCGGGGCCAAGGTTGCCCGAGCTCTTTGCCCTCGCCTCGGATTTTCCAAGGCCCGCACGGAACTGGTCGCCTGGCTTATCGAGGAACATTTGACAATGAGCCTGACAGCGCAGTCTCGTGATCTGTCGGACAGAAAAACCATCGAGATGTTTGCCAACACGGTTCAGACCATGGATCGCATGCGCTATCTGCTGATCCTTACGGTCTGCGATATTCGTGCTGTCGGGCCTGGCGTGTGGAACGGATGGAAAGGCCAGTTGCTTCGTACGTTGTATTATGAAACCGAGCCGCTTTTAACCGGCGGGTTTTCAAAGATCGACCGCAATGGCCGCGTCGAGGGTGCCCGGACCGAGATTTCGGAAATGCTTTCGGATTGGGACGCAGAAGAGAAGAAGCGGATTTTGGGGCTGCACTTCGGTCCGTATTTCCTTTCCACACCGATTGAAAACCAGATCCGGCATATGAACATGATCCGGGAAGCAGACAGAAAGAAAGAGCTGATATCGACAGAAATTCACACCAGGGAATTTGAGGCGATCACAGAAATCAACATTCTCGCCCCCGACCATCCAAAACTTTTGTCGATCATTGCCGCAGCCTGTTCTTCTGCCGGGGCCAATATTGTTGATGCGAAAATCCACACCACCAGGGACGGGCGGGCCCTTGATACGATTTTCATCAGCCGGGAGCATGACAAGAACGAAGATGAAATCCGCAGGGCCCAGCGGGTCTGCAAAATGATCAACGATGCGCTGACGGGCGAATTGCCTTTCCGCGACCTCTTCGGCAAGTATCCAAAATTCAAACGCTCCAACAAGGCATTTTCAATTCCGCCTGTCATCCACGTCAATAATGACCTTTCGGACGAGTTCACCGTCATCGAGCTTGAATGTCTTGACCGCACGGGGATGCTTGCCGATATCACTTATGCAATTGCAGAGCTCAATCTCAACATCGGATCGGCGCAGATTGCCACCTTTGGGGAAAAGGCTATCGACAGTTTCTATGTGACCGACCTTTTGGGTGACAAGATCGTTTCGGACGGACGCATTCAAAAAATCATCGATGCACTGACAAGCGCCATAAAAGACGGTATGCAAGGCGCAAAGGGTGAAACGGCAAAATCAGAAAAGCAGCCTGCCGCCTGAAATCAGCCATTGTTTGCAGCAATCGGGGTCAGGTACAATTCCAGGGTCAAAAACCTAACTCATTGAGTATCATTTTCGGGGCAAATTTTTCATATGGGTCTGTTAGGCAAATTCTTTTCGGTCGGATCTGCAACCCTTGCCAGCCGTATCCTCGGTTTTGTCCGCGAGGCGCTGATAGCGGCCTTTCTGGGAGCTGGTCCTGTTGCCGACGCCTTTTATGCCGCGTTCCGCTTTCCCAACCTTTTCCGGCGGCTTTTTGCCGAAGGCGCCTTCAACACAGCCTTTGTACCGCTGTTTTCAAACGAGCTGGAAAATGGTGACAAAGTATCAGCGAGAAAATTTGCCGAGGAAGTATTGGCAAGCCTTCTGACCATTCTTCTGGTCCTTTCCGCCCTTGCCATGATCTTCATGCCGTTTCTGGTCAGCACAATCATTGCACCCAAATTCGCCGACGATCCTGAAAAGTTTGACCTTACGGTTCAACTGACAAGGATCATGTTTCCGTTTCTGACTGCCATGTCGGTTGTCGCCATGTTTTCAGGAATTCTCAATTCCTTCCGGCGCTATTTTCTGGCAGCGCTCGCTCCCGTCATCCTGAACATTGTCTTTATTGCCGTTCTGCTCGCCAGCCGCGGCATGGGTCTGAGCAATCAGGAACTTGGGGTTGCCATGGCGTTTGGCGTTACCCTTTCAGGCGCAGTGCAGATCGGGCTATTGTCCTACGGAATTCTTAAGGAAGGTTTTCCCCTGTCGCTTAAAAGGCCGCGCCTTTCGCCACCGGTGAAGCGGCTTCTCAAACTGGCTGTTCCCACCGCCATTGCCGCCGGTATTTCGCAGGTTAATTTGCTGGTCGGCCAGATTATCGCCTCCGGGCAGGACGGAGCGATTTCAATCATGAACTATGCCGACCGGCTGATGCAATTGCCGCTTGGTATCATTGCGGTGTCGATCGGTGTTGTTCTCTTGCCCGAACTTTCGCGGGCACACTCGGGAAAGGATCCGCAGGAAGCACTGAAACTGCAGAACCGGAGCCTCGAATTTGGTCTCGGTCTGATGATCCCTGCTGCGGTCGGTTTGTATCTGCTGCCCGAGGCACTGATTGCGCTTGTTTACGAACGCGGCGCATTTGGCCGTGACCTGACGATTGTCACCGCGCAGGTTCTGGCGGCCTTTGCCATCGGCCTTCCGGCAGTTGTTTTGACAAAAATATTCCAGCCGTCTTTTTATGCCCGCAAGGATATGCGCACCCCGATGTGGTATTCAGGCATCAACGCGCTGGTCAATATTGCGTTGGCGCTTTACCTGTTTCCAAAGTTTGGGGTCGTTGGACTTGGTTATGCTTTTTCTATCGCAAGCTGGGTTAATGCCCTGGCGCTGGGGGGGCATCTTTACCTGAAGAACCAGTTTCGTATGGAGCCGGTGACCGCACGCAACATATTCCTGATCCTTATCGCAGGCGCTGCCATGGGTGGAGCGATCCTGCTGGCAAAAGCCTATCTCGGGGCAGTACTGCTCGATGGCAATATCCTGACGCGGGCATTGTTGATCCTTGCCATCATGGTGATGTGCGGTATCGTCTATTTCAGCATTGTCATTGCAAGTGGAGCAATCCCTCGCGCACAGGTAATGCGGCTCGTCAGGCGCGGCAGGCGCAAGGCGTGAAATCCTGAGAATATCTTGCAATCAAACCATGCCTGCGGCATAACCCGCGCAATCAACAAGGCAGACGCGTTTCAGCGCGTTTCAAACTTTCAGGACATATCATGGTTCAGCCGACAAACCGCGTATTTTCCGGTGTTCAGCCCACGGGCAACCTGCACCTTGGCAACTATCTTGGCGCTATCCGCAAATTTGTAGCCCTGCAGGAAAGCCATGAGTGCATTTACTGCGTTGTCGATCTTCACGCTGTTACCGTATGGCAAGACCCTGCCGAACTCGGCAAGAACATCCGTGAAGTCACAGCGGCTTTCCTTGCTGCCGGTATTGATCCTGAAAAACACATTGTCTTCAACCAGAGCCAGGTTGCCCAGCATGCTGAACTTGCATGGGTGTTCAATTGTGTTGCGCGCATGGGTTGGCTCAACCGCATGACGCAGTTCAAGGAAAAGGCTGGAAAGGACCGCGAGAATGCCTCGGTCGGGCTGTTTTCATACCCGACACTGATGGCCGCCGATATCCTGCTCTACCGCGCCACACACGTGCCGGTTGGCGATGACCAAAAGCAACACCTGGAACTGACCCGCGATATTGCCGCAAAATTCAACAATGATTTTGCCCGTCAGATTGAGGCGCATGGCCATGGCAATGCCTATTTCCCGATGACCGAACCGGTGATCGAAGGTCCGGCAACCCGCGTCATGTCACTTCGTGACGGCGCGAAGAAGATGTCCAAATCTGACGCGTCCGACCTGTCGCGGATTACGCTGACAGATGATGCCGACACAATTGCGAAGAAAATCCGCAAGGCAAAGACTGATCCGGCGCCGCTGCCGGAAACGCTTGAAGCCTTGAAAGAGCGGCCCGAGGCTGAAAACCTGGTCGGTATTTACGCCGCGCTTGCCGATACCAGCAAGGCTGATGTTATCCGGGAATATGGCGGCAAGGAATTTTCGGTCTTCAAGCCAGCACTGGCGGAACTTGCGGTTGAAAAGCTGGCTCCGATCAATGCCGAAATGACCCGCTGGATGACTGATCCTGCCTCTATTGATGCGGTTTTGCGCAAGGGAGCGGACCGGGCCAGGGAAATTGCGGTTGAAACCATGCGCGAAGTCAAACAGATCGTCGGGTTTTTGAGCTGATGCCCACAGCGCGAGGCATGCAACCCTGCCCAAAACCCAGCACTTGAAGGTTTGCTTGCCTCACCTTATCTATTGTCCTAAAGTGGCACCATCAGATCACGATGATGATCGCAATTGCACGCACCTTGCGGCTTGAGAGAAAAACCATGTTCATTCAAACAGAAGTCACCCCTAATCCGGCCACCCTGAAGTTTTTGCCCGGCCGCACGGTACTTGAATCAGGCTCGGCCGATTTTCGCTCGTTTGAAGACGCTGGCGTTTCTCCGCTTGCCCAGAAACTTTTCGCCATTCCAGGAGTTACGGGCGTATTCTTTGGCTACGACTTTGTCACCATCACGAAAGACGAACGTGATGATGACGGATTTGACTGGGCGCACATGAAGCCTGCAATTCTGGGTTCGATCATGGAACACTTCATGTCCGGCCAGCCTGTGATGATCGAAAACGGCGTGGCTCCTGAATCGGGCGAAGAGTTTTACGAAGACAGCGACCGGCAGATTGTTGATACCATCAAGGAATTGCTGGAAACCCGTGTTCGCCCTGCCGTTGCGCAGGATGGCGGCGATATCACCTTCAGGGGATTTCGCGAGGGTATTGTCTATCTCCACATGAAAGGCGCCTGTGCCGGTTGCCCGTCTTCAACGGCAACGCTCAAGCACGGTATCCAGAACCTGTTGCGCCATTTCATTCCGGAAGTCGCGGAAGTCGAGGCGGTTTGACCGCCGAGCACTTGATGAAAGCGGCATAATTACGACGCCGAAATCATACCATTTGTCTATATAACCCTGCGCGATGACGCACCATATTGATCCCATGATATGCCTTGCCATAGATACTGCCGGAACGGCCTGTGCTGCCTGCGTCTACGACAGCGACAGCAAAACCGTGCTTGCTGAAATCAGCGAGGAAATAGGCAAGGGTCATGCTGAACGGCTGATGGACATCATTTTTGATGTCATGGAAATGGCCGACGTGACGTATCCCGATATTGCCAAGGTGATCACTTCAATTGGGCCGGGATCCTTTACCGGTATCCGTGTAGGCGTTGCCACTGCGCGCGGCTTTGGTGTCGGCCTTGGAGTTGAGGTTGTTGGTGTCAACACACTGGAGGCGCTGCTTTATCAGGTGCTTTCAGCGACAGGCCCGCAAGCTCAAAAAAATGTCGGCATAGCCATGGATGCGGGCCGAGGACAGGCTTACTGCCTGTTTGAATTTCCCAGCCAACTGGCAGATGAGCGCGAGCCGTTCGTTGCGGATATTGCCTCGCTCAAGACGGCGCTGAAGCAACTGGACTTTCCTGTTCAACTATATGGCAGCGCCGCAGACAATCTTGGCGGCAAACCGGCGCCTGCCGATTTTGACACGCTTCTTTCCAGCAAGGTCCTTATCGGCACCATCGCCATTTTGGGCGCTGATCGACACGAGGACGGAAAAAAACCCGAACCTCTCTATTTGAGAAAACCCGATGCTGTGCCACAAAGCAATTTTGCTGTGGAGCGCGCAGGTTAATTCATGTTTCATCTTTGGTCAAAAAGACCGGACAGGATACTCATCGAAGAGGCATCGGAGGATGACCTTTCCGATTGCGCCGAAATTCACCATGGTTCCTTTTCGCAAGGTTGGGACGCCCATGTCCTTGTGCAAATGGCCCGGGCCAAAGGTGCACACTGCCTCGTGGCTAAGACGGAAGGCAACCGCCACAAACTTACGGGATTCCTTCTCTATCGCATCAGCGCGAAGGAAGCGGAAATTCTGACTGTGGCTGTTGATCCGGACAGTCGAAGATCGGGGACATCTACCGCACTACTTGAAGAAATGATCCGTCATTGCCTTACTGAAAGGCTGGAGGAAATCTTTCTGGAGGTTGACGAAACCAACATGGGTGCTGTCAATTTGTATAAACGGCTGGGTTTTGCAAAGGTAGGCGAGCGCAAGGGGTATTACGCGTCTGCGAATGCAAAAGCTGGCGAAACAACGGCTGCAAAATCAGCCGGGATGATGATGGAAGCATCTTCGGGCAATGCTCTTATCATGCGGCTGGACCTTCTGGCATAAGATGGCTAGGCTCAGGACTGATCCCTGCGGCAACACCCGGTGAAACCCTGAATGGCAGCCAGAATACGACTTTGCCTGATTTTGCTGCTGGTTCTGCCTGTAACCGTAATACTGACACCCATCCAGATACTGGTGATGAAAGCGTTTCCAAAACATGCGGGAAAAATTCCGCTGTTCTGGCACCGTTACCTGCTTTGGTCTCTTGGAGTACGTGTGCACATACATGGCAAGATGGCAAAAGACCGCCCGCTGATGATCGTTTCCAATCATGTCTCGTGGTCCGATATTCTGGTTCTTGGCAGTGTTGGCGAATTGTGTTTCATCGCAAAGGACGAGGTCAAATCATGGCCCGGAATCAACTGGCTTTCCGCTCTTCAGCGCACGGTTTTTGTCAACCGGCAGAATGCACGCGAGGCGGGTGTGCAGGCAGATACGATTGCGGCCCGTCTTCTTTCCGGTGATGTGATGGTGCTGTTTGCAGAGGGGACTACCGGCGGAGGCAACAAGCTGCTGCCGTTCAAGAGCGCGCTGTTTGGCGCACCGCAAATGGCGCTTGCCCAATCAGGACTTGAGAGCATTTCCGTCCAGCCGGTGGCGCTTGCCTACAACACGCTTCACGGCATGCCGCTGGGGCGATATCACCAGACCTATGCTTCATGGCCGGGTGATATGGAGCTTGTTCCGCACCTTCTCAATTTCTTTGTCCAGGGTTCTTTTGATGTTGATGTCTGTTTCGGTGAGGCACTGGCCTTTGACCGGTCAACGTTGCGAAAACCTTTCGCCAACCGGATATTTCAAATGGTGCGGAAGGACTTTGCCAGAATGCGCCGCCTTTACCACAAGGCATAGCGATGTGCTTTAAACTTGATAAGCTGATGCCCAGCAGATAGAACCGCCCAATTCTGTAATGGTGCGAGTGAAGATGGAAACGGTTTCAAAAAGAAACGATCTGACAGGAAGCGGCGATCACAAATTGCCGCATGGCGATATCTTGCCTGCAGTCCCCTTGAATCAGGATAGCCCGGGGCAAAAGCGGGTTTTTATCAAGACCTATGGCTGCCAGATGAATGTCTACGATTCCGAACGCATGCAGGACGCACTTACCCAGGACGGGTATGTTTCGACCGACGTCATTGAAGAGGCTGATCTCGTACTGCTCAACACATGCCATATCCGTGAAAAGGCTGCAGAAAAGGTCTATTCGGCGATCGGCCGCATTCGCCAGTTGAAAGAGAAACGCGAAAAGGAAGGTCGCAAGCTGACGCTCGGGATTACCGGATGCGTCGCTCAGGCCGAAGGCAGGGAAATAATGCGCCGCGCTCCGGCGGTTGATCTTGTTGCAGGGCCGCAGACCTATCACGACATTTCCAAAATGGTTGAAAAGGCCGAGAACGGCGAAAGGGTGATATCAACCGAGTTTGAAATCGAGGAAAAATTTGCCCGCATGCCGCCTGCAACGCAAAAGCAGACCATTGCACGTGGCCTTGCAGCGTTTTTGACGGTGCAGGAGGGTTGTGACAAATTTTGCACTTTTTGTGTTGTGCCTTATACACGCGGAGCGGAAGTATCACGCTCGCTGACGCAGATACTCGATGAAGCCAAACGGTTGAGCGATGCGGGCGTCAGGGAAGTTACGCTGCTCGGCCAGAACGTCAATGCGTGGCACGGAACAGAAAATGGCCGGAAGTGGAACCTTGGCGATTTGTTGTACCGTCTTTCGGAAGTCGGCGGTATCGAGCGTCTACGCTACACGACCAGCCATCCCATCGACATGGAACAAAGCCTTATTGACGCGCACCGCGATCTGCCCAAACTGATGCCCTATCTGCACCTGCCGATACAGGCGGGATCGGACCGCATCCTGAAAGCGATGAACCGGCATCACACGAAGAACCAGTATCTGGCAATCATCGAGAAAGTTCGCATGGCAAGGGACGACATGGCGATTTCGGGGGATTTCATTGTCGGGTTTCCCGGTGAAACCGACGAGGATTTCGAAGAGACGCTGGATGTGATCCGGCAGGTGAAATATGCCTCGGCATTTTCCTTCAAGTATTCACCAAGACCAGGAACGCCTGGCGCTGATCTTGCCGATCAGGTGCGCGAAAATGTGGCATCAGAACGGTTGACCCGGCTACAGGCCTTGTTGCGTGAACAAATGACTGAGTTCAACCAAGGGTGCGTCGGCAAGGAAATTGATCTGCTGATTGAAAAACGCGGAAAACGCGAAGGGCAATTGCTCGGGCGCTCACCTTGGTTGCAGACTGTTGTTGTTGCCGGTGACGTGTCAGAAATAAGTCAAATTCTGCGGGTAAGGGTCAATGCTGCCGGGCCTGCTTCGCTTAATGCAGTACGCGTTTAACTCTGGACAAAGAGGCGAATCCGGCGCAGAATTTGTATTACGTGTTTAACCGTTGCTGTCCTAGCTTTTTTGGAGACCCCGTTTGAATTCATCGGCCAAAGTTGACAAGAAACCCGTTAAATCCCCGCCATCCAACAAGCCCTTAGAGGCGCTTGTTCTCAGCTTTGAAAACAATCAGTTGGCAACCCAGCTCTTCGGCCAGTTTGACGAGCATCTTGCGATGCTTGAAAAGTTGCTGGAGATCGAAGCGGTTGCGCGCGGCAATGAAGTGTTGCTTTCGGGCGACGAGATGGCTGTACACCGCGGGCGAATGGCGCTCGAACATTTGTACGGCAGGCTGGAACGCGGCGAGACAATTGAAAAAGGTGACGTGACGGGCGCCGTTCGGATGGCGGTATCCGAGGACCAGCTTTCGCTTCCCACCATCGAACAAAAGCCCAACCGTCTGGCGATGGCACAGATCGGCACCCGCAAGAAGGTCATTCAGGCAAGAACCCGCACGCAGGACAAATACATCCGCGCGATGGATTCAGCCGAGCTGATTTTCGGCGTAGGTCCTGCAGGTACCGGCAAGACCTATCTGGCGGTAGCCTATGCCGCCTCGCTGCTTGAGCGCGGCGCAGTTGACCGAATCATCCTGTCGCGCCCGGCTGTTGAGGCCGGTGAGCGCCTCGGCTTTTTGCCCGGTGACATGAAAGAGAAAGTCGATCCATATTTGCGGCCGCTCTATGACGCGCTCTATGACATGATGCCCGGCGACAAGGTTGAGCGGGCGCTTACATCCGGCATGATCGAGATAGCGCCGCTGGCATTCATGCGGGGGCGTACCCTTGCCAATGCCGCCGTTATTCTCGACGAGGCGCAAAACACCACATCAATGCAGATGAAGATGTTTTTGACAAGGCTGGGAGAAAACTCGAAAATGATCGTTACCGGCGATCCAAGCCAGATTGATCTTCCATACGGCCAGATTTCGGGCCTTGTGGAGGCGCTTGAAATTCTGCCGGTTATTGATGGTGTTGAAAAGGTTGTATTCACTGCGGCTGATGTTGTCCGCCACAGACTGGTAACGGAAATCGTGCTGGCCTATGATGCTGCGAACAGGGAGCGGATCAATGAACCGCAACCGCGACAGAACAGGCCGCGCATTCATCCCTGAAACAAATCCCCGATGCGCCGCAACTTTGCGAAACAGTTCGGCTCCGGCGCCAAGTGGTAAAACCATGAGTATTGTATTGTCCCTGCCCCATATAGATATCAGCATTGAAAAAGGTGACTGGCCGAACGAGGCAAAGCTGCTGGCTCTGGTTGGGCGCGCAATCGGGGCAGCGGCGAAAACCGCAGAGCTTGCCTGGCCCGGCGACAGCGAATTGTCCCTGCTTTTCACCGACAACGAGGCCATGGCTGAAATCAACGGGCAGTGGCGCAACAAACCCAAACCGACCAATGTCTTGTCTTTTCCGGGGGATGACATTGAAGTCGGAGAGCCGGCCACCCAAATGATTGGTGATCTTGTTTTTGCCTTTGAAACAGTGATACAGGAAGCCGAGGAACAGAACAAAACATTTGAGAACCATTTTTCACATCTGGTTGTTCACGGTTTCCTTCATCTGTTTGGATATGATCATATCGAGGATGATGAAGCTGAACTGATGGAATCGATTGAAACCAAGGCCCTTGCCTTGCTTGAGATCAAAGATCCTTATGCTGATTTGTCGTAAACTTGCGATACTCACATTTGATACAACCGAATATTTTCTGCAATTGGAACTGATACAAAACAATGAAACAGGTTGAGGCTGACACAGCCCAGGAAAACACCTCAGACAACCCTGAAGCTGAGAGTACCACCACAACGCCCCCGGGCAATTTGCCTGCGGTGCGTGAAACCCAAGCTGAAAACAACTGGCTGGCAAGACTGTTTGCCAAGCGTCGCGGAACCCGGGCCAGTATCCGGGATGATCTTAGCGATGCGCTGACCAAAAGCGGCAACGATGTTGGTGATTTTACGCCTGAAGAAAAGCAGATGCTGCACAATATCCTGCGCCTGCAGGATGTCCGCGTCGAAGACCTGATGATCCCCAGGGCAGAAATCGAGGCGGTCGAACTTTCCACAACGCTTGGTGAAGTGCTGTGCCTTTTTGAAAGTTCCGGCCATTCACGGATGCCGGTTTATGACGATACGCTCGACGATCCCAAGGGCATGATCCACATTCGCGATGTCGTCGGCTATATCACCCGCACATCCTCAACTGCCCGCAAGCGCGCCAAGATCGAGGTCAAGACACTGGACCTGACCAAAGTCGATCTGACCCGTGAAATCGGCAAACTCAATCTTGTTCGACCGGTTATCTTCAGCCCTCCTTCGATGATGGCTGCAGACCTGATGGCGCGCATGCAGGCGAGCCGGATCCAGATGGCTTTGGTGATTGACGAGTATGGCGGCACCGAGGGACTGATTTCGCTGGAAGATATTGTTGAATTGATTGTCGGCGATATCGAGGACGAGCATGATGATGACGAGGCGCTGATAAAGGCCATTGGCGAAGGTGTGCTTCAAGTTGATGCGCGCGCGGAGATCGAAGATATCCGCGAGGCATTGGATGGTAATTTTCATGTCGGCGACCACGACGAATATGCCGAAAGCATCGGTGGGGTTATCTTCTCCCTGCTCGGCAGGATTCCTGTCAAGGGCGAGGTCATTGAAGCCTTTGGCTATGAGTTCCGCATTCGAGATGCCGATCCGCGCCGGATCAAGATGATTGACATGGTTCCGGCCAAAAAAGGTGCCCAGCGGAAAGCCAAGCCTGGCGAGTAATGACTGGACAGCGTCCGGCACCGCACCCGATCAATGAAGTTTGCTTGCCCTGTCCCCCTTTGCAGTACTATTGCGGGGGGAACGATTTACAAGTGATTCGTGCGAGGGAATTTGGCCAGACTTGAAACACTTTCTGCGTGGTTTGTTCTGCTGTTCGGATGGAAGCGCTATCTGGCCGCCTTCGCTGCGGGTCTGCTTTCCGCCTTCTCACTCGCGCCCTTCGATTTTTTTCCGGTACTATTTGTCACCATTCCCAGTTTTATCTGGCTCATGGACGGCGTCTATGCGGACGGCAAGAATGGACGGATTGCAGCTATCAGGACCCCTTTCCTGACAGGATGGTGGTTTGGTTTCGGCTTCTTCCTGATGGGGTTCTGGTGGGTCGGAAGCGCATTCCTGATCGAGGCGGAAAATTTTGTCTGGGCATTGCCCTTCGCCGTGCTTTTGCTGCCTACAGGCCTTGCAATATTCTGGGGGGTGGCCGGAGTGATTGCCCGTATCCTGTGGAGCGACCACTGGGCCAGATGTTTTGCCTTCGCGTTTGCCTTTGGAGCATTGGAATATATCCGCGGCTTTCTTTTTACCGGGCTTCCCTGGAACACACCCGGCTATGCGGCAATGTTCATCCCTGCGTTGATGCAAAGCGCCTCGGTAATAGGGCTATACGGCGTTACCCTTCTCACCTTTCTGGTTTGCGCGCTTCCCCTGACTGCGCTTGCAACCCCTGCTGAACTGTCGCGCTCGAGAACCCTGCCTCTGGTGCTGGCAGGAGGGTTGATATTGGCGCATGCCGGATTTGGAATTTTCCGCCTCTCCCAGCATCCGACCGAATATATCGACGAGATCTCCTTCAGACTGATCCAGCCCGATATTGACCAGGGCGCGAAAATGGATCCTGCGTCGGATGAAGCCACCGTTAAATCCTATCTTGATCTCTCGACCTCAACCTCGCCCTCAGGCAAGGCGGGTCTTGAAGGAACCCGGTACCTGATTTGGCCCGAATCGGCATTTCCGTTTTTACTGACGGAACGCCGGGATGTGCTGTCTGCAATAGGCGATATTCTGCCCGATGGCACGCAACTGATTACAGGAGCCATGCGGGCAGAGCCAGGGATTGCGGGCAATCCGTACGGAATTGTATACAATTCGATGTTCCTGATTGCCGACAATGGAGAAATTGTCGAAGCCGCCGACAAGACCCATCTTGTCCCCTTCGGCGAATATCTGCCCTATCAATCCGCATTGGAGGCAATGGGTCTTGAGCAACTAACGCGGCTGCGCGGCGGGTTCGAGGCAGGAGCGGAACGCAAACTGCTCGCCCAATCAAGTGCTTATCCTTTTTTACCACTGATATGCTATGAGATCATTTTTTCCGGCGAAGTTCGACCAAAGCGAAATCCGGCAGTGGAACCCAAGTGGATTGTCAATCTCACCAATGACGGCTGGTTTGGCTATACACCCGGACCATATCAGCATTTGCGGCAGGCTGTCGTTCGGGCCGTGGAAACAGGATTGCCACTTGTCCGCGTTGCCAATACCGGCAAATCGGTGGTGACAGATCCTGTTGGCAGGATATTGCAGGAACTCAAACTTGGCGAAAAAGGGGTAATCGACAGCAGATTGCCTAAATCAGTTGAATCGACCATTTTTGACCGTTTCGGACACATTCCCTTCTATTTTCTTTTGGGACTGTCCCTGATCGTGGGTTTGACCGTTCGAAGGGTGAAGAGTTTCTCCTGAAAAAGCTGCATAATTGACCAAACAATTGAATTGTGAAAGTTTTGCTGCCTTGCGTTGCGGTAGTTTGACTTCCTATCATAAAAGGATGCATAATTGGCACCGGATTTCCACTCTGGTAACGCCATTTGTGGATATTCGTTTGATAAAAAACGCAATGAAACAATAAAGTCAAAAACCCACAGTGAGTTTTCCTACCCACAGGCTTGCCTTGGAAAGCTCCAAACACGCGCTGATTCAGGACAAGCCAGATGTCCGCGCAGAAAAGAGACTGTAATGGCAACAGAAAAAAGAAAACCAAATCCCATTGATGTTCATGTAGGAAGCAGAGTTCGCTTGCGCAGGACGATGATCGGAATGAGTCAGGAAAAACTGGGCGATGCATTGGGAATCACCTTCCAGCAGATCCAGAAATATGAAAAAGGTGCGAACAGGGTTGGCGCAAGCCGACTACAGGAAATTTCAAGGGTTTTGAACACCCCTGTCTCTTTCTTTTTTGAAGACGCTCCAGGAACACCCGGCAGCGGTGAGGGTTTTGAAGAGTCCAGTTCAACCAACTATGTGGTGGACTTTCTATCAAGCTCCGACGGTCTTCAGCTTAACCGGGCCTTTGTGAAAATCGAGGATCCGAAAGTCAGACGTAAGCTTGTCGAACTGGCAAAAGCCCTTGCCAACGATAGTGACGACTGAATTTTACTTGATACTGCAGCTTGATCTTTTCAACATTGATCAATAAGCACTGATTTAGTTGACCTACAGAGATCAGCCGTCATCAACGGCTGATTTTTTATATTGAAACCAGAAAACACTTGACCTGCCGAAAATACGGAGAGCATTTTCATGTCCAGACAAAATTATCAATTCACGAGCGAATCTGTGTCTGAAGGGCACCCGGACAAGGTTTGTGACCGTATTTCAGACGAGATCGTGGATCTGGTTTACAGGGAAGCCAAGAAAACCGGAACCGACCCATGGTCTGTGCGCATAGCCTGCGAAACGCTTGCAACTACAAATCGCGTTGTCATTGCAGGAGAGGTAAGGGTGCCGCCTTCGCTTCTGAAAAAAGACAAGAACGGCAATGACGTCATCAACCCTTCAAAGTTCAAGGCGGCTGCCCGCAAGGCTATCCGCGATATCGGATACGAGCAGGAGGGATTTCACTGGAAAACAGCCAAGATTGATGTGCTTCTGCACTTCCAGTCTGCCCATATTGCCCAGGGTGTGGACAATGCCGCTGACCAGCAGGGCGGCGAAGGCGCTGGCGATCAGGGCATCATGTTTGGCTATGCCTGCAATGAAACTCCCGAGTTGATGCCTGCACCAATATTCTATTCCCACAAAATTCTCGAACTGATGGCTGCGGCCCGCCACAAGGGCGAAGGCGATGCCGGCAAACTTGGTCCGGATGCCAAGAGCCAGGTAACCGTGCGATACGAAAACGGCAAACCCAAGGAAGTTACTGCGATCGTGGTTTCCACCCAGCACATGATTGCCGACTGGAACTCAAAGAAAGTTCGCAGTGTTGTCGAGCCGTTTGTGCTTGAAGCCCTTGGCGATCTGCCGGTTGCGGCAAATTGTGCATGGCACATCAATCCGACTGGTTCTTTTGTCATTGGCGGGCCTGACGGTGACGCCGGCTTGACCGGACGCAAGATCATAGTGGATACCTATGGCGGGGCTGCTCCCCATGGTGGCGGCGCATTATCAGGCAAGGACACAACGAAAGTTGACCGCTCTGCCGCATATGCAGCCCGCTATCTTGCGAAAAACGTTGTTGCTGCCGGCCTTGCCGATCGCTGCACAATCCAGCTTTCCTATGCGATTGGCGTTGCCCAGCCGCTGTCGATCTATGTTGATACCCATCAGACCGGAAAAGTTGAAGCTGCATCCCTCGAAAAAGCCATTGCAAAAGTCATGGACCTGACCCCACGAGGCATCCGCACCCATCTTGATCTCAACAAGCCGATTTATGCCCAGACCGCTGCTTATGGCCATTTTGGCCGCAAGCCAGGTCGCGGCGGCTCTTTCTCTTGGGAAAAGACAGATCTGGTCAAGGCTCTCAAAGAGGCAGTCAAGGCGGTTGCCTGACCCTGCAGCTGCAATGACATCCAAAGCAGAAAATGAATATTCCACTACCGATACCGGTCGCCCTTCCAGAGCGGCCGGTAATTTTTATGGGCGGCGCAAGGCAAAGACCCTGAAAAACGAGCAGGCCGATGCCCTCGCCCGTCTGTTGCCGGAACTGCGCCTCGATCTTCGTAAGGCAGCACCGGACGATCTGCGGCAACTTTTCCCTGACAGCCCTGACAAAATTGTTCTGGAGATCGGCTTTGGCGGCGGCGAACATCTGATCCACAGGGCAATGATGCATCCCGAAACAGGGTTTATCGGCTGCGAACCATTCGTCAACGGCATGGCAAAAGCCAGCCAGGCGATTGGTGCGAACGGGCTCACCAATATCCGGCTTTATGATGAGGATGCGACCGATCTTTTGAACTGGCTGCCGGAGCGGTGCCTCGCGCGGATTGATCTCTTGTATCCCGACCCATGGCCGAAAAAGCGCCATTGGAAGCGCCGGTTCCTGAACGCTGACAATGTGAAGCGTTTCCACCGTGTCCTTGAAGACGGCGGCGAGTTCCGGTTCGCGTCTGATATTGAGAATTATGTAAACTGGGGGCTTCGCCATGTGATGGATCATGGCGGCTTTGAATGGACAGCGCAAAAGGCTTCCGACTGGCACCAGCCATGGGCGGAATGGATTTCAACGCGCTATGAGAAAAAGGCCATCCGCGAGGGACGGCCTCCTGCCTATTTCATTTTCAAGCGGATTTGAACCGCGCGTTGCTGTATTAGCGCGCGGCGCGGGTCGCATTTGCCCACCAAAGCAACTCGCCAAGCATTGCATCGCTGGCCGGTTTGATGGCCGCTTCAATTTCAGAAATCGCGGCGTTTTCACCCATCGGATGAACCTTCATGAAAGAACCGGCGGCGATGTGAACCGCATTGCGCAATGGCACCATTTGCAACTCAACACCAATGTTGCGCAGATGCTCGATCGCGCGGGCAGCTCCAACGCCGCCATAACCAATTGCAGCCATCGGCTTGCGGTTCCACTCGACATAAGCCTGATCGAGGGCGTTTTTGAGTGCGCCGGTAATCGAGTGGTTGTATTCGGCAACCACAAACACATAACCGTCAAATTCGGCGATTTTCTTTTGCCATTTTACGGCTGCCGGATCAGAGCTTGGCATCCAGGCATTGGAAGCTGCCTCATTGAAAAGCGGCAGATCAAAATCGCGAAGGTCGACCAGTTCGACATCAAAGGCACCATTCTGCTTAACCTGTTCAAGCATCCATGCTGCTGGCTTGTCAGCGAAACGGGTCGCTCTGGTTGAACCAATAATCACGGCTATGCGAGGTTTGGAAGTCATTCAAATTCTCCTGGGAGGTTGGTATCTAAAATATACTTGCTATATATTGGTAATCATGAAATATGCGCAAGTAGGCACTTTCAGGTTACTAGCGGACTTCTCTGAAACTGCGCGGGAAACCGAAAACATAGCCAAACCGCAGAGCGCGCCACATTTTGGAGTTTTGTAATGAACGCCCATGACATGCCGTCCGGATTTCCTCAGGCCAAGCCCGGCAAACACGGCGAACCCAATCCTGATGGTGGCGTCAATATCTGCAGCACGATCAGCGATATGCTGTCGCGGATCGGCGACAAATGGACCATCGAAACGGTTACTGCGCTTGGCCAGGGTCCCAAGCGGTTCAATGAATTGCGCCGCGAGATGGGCGAAATCAGCCAGAAGATGCTGTCCACAACATTGAGGCGTCTTGAACGCGACGGGTTTGTCAGCCGCGAGGTTGTGCCGACCACGCCGCCGCAGGTAACCTATACCTTGACCCGGCTGGGCAAGGATTTGTCAAAGCCGATTTGCGCGATTGTCACCTGGACGATGGCCAATGCTGAACACATTGAAAAAGCTAGGGCACAGTATGACAAGCGCAGTGACTGACTATTCCGACGTTGTCGAAACATATGTCCAATGGTCGACGAGGATAATTTTTGCAGAGCAGCGGCATCCGGCAAAGATTTCTTGCAATAGGCCGCAAACCAGTCTATAAGAGTTTCAAATTCTCCGGTGTTCGCGAGGGTGGGAGCTGAAAGGCACCCGCTCTTTTTTATTGCCTTGTTGATGGCCTCTTTTGGAGGCGCGATAGAGTGGTGCGATCTTGTGGCCCTCTTTTATGGCTGGTTGGACAAGCGGCGAATTCGAAGACAACAGGATTTACGGGAACAGTTTTGAGCGAAAAGCAAACGGACATGGTTGAAGAACGGCTGATTACGGAGCAGGGACAGGAAGCGCAGATCGCTGCCATTATCAGCCCTGACATCGAGGCCCTCGGCTTTCGGCTTGTTCGCGTTCGCCTTTCCCAGCTTAATGGTCTGACGCTTCAAATCATGGCAGAACGCCCTGACGGCACGATGAGCGTTCATGACTGTGAAGCGGTTTCCAACGCCATTTCGCCGATCCTTGATGTGGAAGACCCGATCAATGCGGCTTATCATCTGGAAGTTTCATCGCCCGGTATAGACCGGCCATTGGTGCGCCGCTCGGATTTTGAAACCTGGGCAGGCCATGTTGCGAAGCTTGAAACCTCGCAGATGGTCAATGACCACACAGGGCGCGGCCGCAAGCGTTTCAAGGGCCGGATCATCAAGCTTGATGGCGAAAAGGTGATTTTTCACCGCGAAGATGCGGCGAGCGACGAGGAAAAGGAATTTTCGCTGGAACTTGCAGACATTGCAGAGGCAAAGCTGATCCTCTCTGACGACCTTATCCGCGAGGCATTGCGGCGTGACAAGGCATTGCGCAAGGCCAACGGCCTTGAGGACGATGATATCGAATTTGATGAAACCCCGGAAGACAATTGATTCGTCGATTGAACTTCAGGGATGACTAAAACCAGTAATCCGCCCATATGATTTTAGAGGAAATCGGGCGGGGCCAACAGGAGACAAAGAAATGGCTGTTAGTGCTAACCGGCTTGAATTGCTTCAGATTGCTGATGCTGTTGCGCGGGAGAAATCCATTGACCGCAGTATCGTCATTCAGGCGATGGCTGATGCAATCCAGAAAGCTGCACGCTCGCGCTATGGTCAGGAAACCAATGTAAAGGCGGATATTGATCCAAAGACGGGCGACATCAAATTGCAGCGTCTGCTGGAAGTGGTGGAAAAGGTTGAAGACTACACCACCCAGATCCCGCTTGATCTTGCCCGTGACAAGAACCCCAACGCACAAATCGGTGATCATATTGCCGAGTTGCTGCCGCCGATGGACTTTGGCCGTATCGCAGCCCAGTCCGCCAAACAGGTTATCGTCCAGAAAGTCCGCGAAGCTGAGCGCGACCAGCAGTTTGACGAATTCAAGAACCGCATTGGCGAAGTCGTCAACGGCACCGTCAAACGGGTTGAATACGGCAATGTGATTGTCGATCTTGGCAAGGGCGAAGCGATTATCCGCCGCGATGAGACCATTCCGCGGGAAAACTTCCGCTATGGCGACCGTGTGCGCGCCTACATTTATGATGTGCGCCGCGAACAGCGCGGACCGCAGATTTTCCTTTCGCGTACCCACCCGCAATTCATGGCAAAACTGTTCACCATGGAAGTGCCTGAGATTTATGACGGCGTGATCGAAATCAAATCAGTTGCCCGTGATGCCGGTTCGCGCGCCAAGATCGCGGTCATCTCAAACGATTCGTCAATTGATCCGGTTGGTGCCTGCGTTGGTATGCGCGGCAGCCGAGTTCAGGCTGTTGTTGCCGAGTTGCAGGGTGAGAAAATCGACATTATTCCATGGTCACCTGATGCGGCCTCGTTCATCGTGAACGCTTTGCAGCCAGCTGAAGTGACCAAAGTGGTTCTCGACGAGGAAGCAGAACGCATTGATGTTGTCGTGCCGGATGACCAATTGTCGCTTGCGATTGGACGACGCGGTCAGAATGTGCGCCTTGCCTCGCAGTTGACCGGCTGGGACATTGACATCATGACCGAGCAGGACGAAAGCGAACGCCGCCAGAGCGAGTTCACTGAAAACACCAACAAGTTCATGGAAGCTCTCAATGTCGACGAAATGGTCGCCCAGTTGCTGGCTTCCGAAGGATTTGGCTCGGTTGAAGAAGTTGCCTATGTGGATGCCGACGAGATTTCAGGCATTGAAGGTTTCGACGAAGATACTGCTGATGAATTGCAGGCACGTGCCCGCGAATTCCTCGACAAACAGGAAGCGGAACTTGAAAACGAGCGCAAAGCGCTAGGTGTATCAGATGATCTGCGCAAAATTGACGGCATCACATCCGCAATGATGGTGACGCTGGGCAAGGATGGCATCAAGTCGCTGGAAGACTTTGCCGGCTGTGCGGTTGACGATCTATGTGGCTGGAGCGAGCGCAAGGACGGGGAAACCAAACGGTTTGAAGGCACGCTGCAAGAGTACAAGCTTTCACGCACAGACGCTGAACAAATGATCATGCAGGCCCGAATTCAGGCTGGCTGGATCACTGCTGAAGAATTGACGCTGGAAGAGACGGACGAAGCGAGCGAAGAATAGACCGGAAAAGGCCGATTGGCATGGACAACCCAATGGACGGGGAGGATGAATTGAACCCTCGCACCTGTATTGTCTCCCGCCAGCGGCTGGAAAAAGAACAGTTGATCCGTTTTGTTGCCGGACCTGATGATCTTGTCTATCCGGACTTGAAGGAAAATCTGCCCGGGCGCGGTGTCTGGGTGGAAGCGAAAAAAACCAGTGTGCAGGCAGCAATTGACAAAAAGCTGTTTGCAAAAGGTCTTAAAAGGCAGGTGAAGGCAGATGAGAATCTGGCCAGTCTGGTAGAGAGACTTTTAGCCGAGCGTGCCTTGCAGGCGCTGGCGCTGGCAAAAAAGGCAGGGTTGCTGATTTCAGGATTCGCCAAGGTTGACCATGAAATCAGGGCAAACAATGTCGATTTGCTGCTGCATGCCAATGATGCCGCTGAAGACGGGAAACGAAAACTCGCCTCTGCCACGGCTTTTGTGAAGCATATGGGCGGCGATGAAATACCGGTAGCCAGCTGCTGGTCGGGTGAAGAAATGAGCGCAGTGCTCGGATTAGGAAACGCGACGCATGCCGCCGCAATGCCAGGTGGCGCAAGCCGCAATCTGATTGCTGCTATAAGGAAGCTGGAGAACTACCGGTCGTAGTTTCGCCCGGTTTAGTAAAGACAGGTTTGGACAGGATAGAAGGCGTTTTCATTTGGGACTGGATTTTTTGCCAGTAAAGGTCCAAAAAGCGCCAAATGTTCAAACGGATAATGAAACCAACGGAAACCAGGTTTATTGATGAGCGAAGAAAATAACGCCGATAAAGGCGCCGGACAACCAAAGAAGACACTTACGCTGAGCCGCAGCAGTGTGTCGCATGGCACTGTAAAGCAGAACTTTTCCCATGGCCGGTCAAAAGCTGTTGTCGTTGAAACACGCAAACGCAAACTGAACAAGCCGGGCGAAGTGTCGAGGGTTTTTGAACCGATCGAAACCCCTGCTGCTGCAGAAGCTAAACCTGTAGTTGAGCAGGCAAAACCGGTTGTTGACAATTTCCCGTCCAATCTTTCCAAATCAGAGATTGAGGCGCGCAAACGTGCGCTTGAAGAAGCCAATGCCCGCCAGAGCGAGGAGCAGCGCATCTCTGCCGAGGAAGCAGCCAAACGCGCTGAACTCGACGCACGTCGCAAGGCCGACCGCGACGAGCAAAAACGCCGCGAGGAAGATCAGGCACGCAGAGAAGCCGAAGCCAAGATAGCCGCAGAGCGCGAACTTGCCGCAACCGCTTCAGCAGCATCAGCTGCCGCTGATCCAGATGCTATCAAGAAACCTTCCCGCGAAGAGCCAAAGGTCAAGGAACTCAAGCCGTTTGAGCGCAAGAAGGTTGAAGAGCCTGAAAAAGTTACCCGCCCCAAAACCGAGGACGACCGCCGCCGGACAAAGCTGACACTGACCAACGCCCTTGATGAAGGCAGTGCCCGCGGACCATCGCTTGCTGCCCTTCGCCGCCGACAGGAAAAAGCGAAAAGAGCTGCGCTTGGCCAGAACGGTCCGCGCGAGAAAATTTCCCGTGAAGTCCAGTTGCCTGAAACCATCTCCATCCAGGAACTTGCAGCACGCATGTCCGAGCGTTCTGTGGATGTCATCAAATACCTCATGAGAGAGGGACAGATGATGAAGCCGGGCGACGTGATTGACGCCGACCTTGCAGAACTGATCGCCGGTGAATTTGGCCATACAGTCAAACGTGTTGCAGAGTCTGATGTGGAAGAAGGCCTGTTTGCCAGCGCTGATGTCGATGCTGACATGGTTACCCGCCCGCCGGTCGTCACGATCATGGGCCATGTTGACCATGGCAAGACCTCGCTGCTTGATGCAATCCGCAACGCCAATGTTGTCAAAGGCGAAGCGGGCGGCATTACCCAGCACATCGGTGCCTACCAGGTCGAGAAAAACGGCCAGCTGATCACCTTTATCGATACTCCTGGCCATGAGGCATTCACTTCAATGCGTGCCCGCGGCGCCCAGGCAACCGATATCGCAATTCTGGTCGTTGCTGCCGATGACGGCGTGATGCCGCAGACGGTTGAATCGATCAAACATGCCAAGGCGGCAGGCGTTCCGATCATTGTTGCCATCAACAAGATCGACAAGCCAAGTGCTGATCCGAGCAGGGTCAAGAACGAATTGCTGCAGCATGAAGTGTTTGTTGAGAGCATGGGCGGCGAAGTGCAGGAAGTTGAAGTTTCCGCTCTTAAAGGCACTAATCTTGACGGCCTTCTGGAAGCAATTCTGCTTCAGTCGGAACTGCTGGAGTTGAAAGCCAACCCCAACCGTACGGCTGAAGGCACGATCATCGAATCGCAGCTTGATCGCGGACGCGGTCCGGTGGCAACGGTTCTTGTCAAACGCGGAACACTCAAGACCGGCGACATCCTGATTGCAGGAAATGAATGGGGCCGTGTACGCGCACTTGTCAACGACAAGGGTGACAATCTTGCCGAGGCTCTGCCGTCAATGCCTGTTGAAGTGCTCGGCCTGTCGGGCGCACCTACAGCTGGCGACCCGTTTGCAGTAGTGGAAAACGAAGCCCGCGCCCGCGAGATTTCGAGCTACCGTCAGCGTATTGCCCGCGAAAAATCAGTTGCAAGGGCAGCCGGTTCCAGGGGCTCTCTCGAGCAGATGATGACGCAGCTGCAAACCAACGAGCTGAAAGAGGTTGCGGTTGTCGTCAAGGGCGATGTGCAGGGCTCTGTTGAAGCCATTCAGCAATCTCTTGCCAAGCTTGGCACGGAAGAAGTTGCAGCGCGTGTCATTCATGGTGCCGTTGGCGGTATAACCGAGTCGGATGTTTCGCTCGCCATTGCCTCCAGCGCGCCTATCCTTGCCTTCAACGTTCGTGCCAACAAGCAGGCCAAGGAAATGGCTGAGCGCGAGGGTATCGAGATCCGCTATTACTCGATCATCTATGATCTGGTCGATGACATGAAAAACGTGCTCTCGGGCATGCTGAAACCGGAGCGCCGCGAGACTTTCCTTGGCTATGCGGAAATCCTCGAAGTCTTCAACGTTTCGAAAGTCGGCAAGGTTGCCGGTTGCCGGATTACCGACGGCAAGGTGGAACGCGGTTCAGGCGTTCGCCTGCTGCGCGACAACGTGGTCATTCATGAAGGCAAGCTCTCGACTCTCAAGCGCTTCAAGGACGAAGTCTCGGAAGTTCAGGGTGGCCAGGAATGTGGCATGGCCTTCGAGAACTATCAGGACATGCGCAAGGGCGACCAGATCGAATGCTTCCGCGTTGAACATATTGAGCGTTCGCTCTAATTCGATAGCAAACCAAAAAATATTGGTCCGTGCGGTCCTATTCCGCACGGGCGAAAAGGAAAATCCCGATGAGCAAATTTGCCGGCAAGGACAAAGGTCCTACCCAGCGCCAGCTTCGCGTTGGCGAGATGGTGCGTCATGCCATGACACAACTCCTGCAGCGCGGCGAGATCCCTGATCCGCTGCTTGAGAAAACCGTGATTTCAATCACAGAGGTCTCAATGTCACCGGATCTGAAAATCGCCACGGTTTTCATTTCCCCGCTTGGCATTGCCGATGCGCAGCCGGTCATCAAAGCGCTGGCCGTCAACCAGAAGCTCATTCGGGGTAAGATTTCCCCTGCCCTTCGCCAGATGAAATACATGCCTGAATTCCGCTTCCGGTCGGATACGAGTTTTGACAATTACGCAAAAATCGATGCCTTGCTGCACCGCCCTGAAGTGGCGCAGGACCTTGATGAAGAAGAAGACAAATGAGCCGCCAGCGCGTTAAAAAAGGCCGTGTAATTTCCGGCTGGATCATCCTCGACAAGCCACTCAACATGGGCTCGACCGATTGCGTGTCGAAAATCAAATGGCTCTACAAGGCACAGAAATGCGGCCATGCAGGCACCCTTGATCCGCTTGCGACGGGCATGCTGCCTATTGCGCTTGGTGAAGCGACCAAGACGGTTCCCTATGTGATGGACGGGCGCAAGACCTACCGCTTTGCGGTTACCTGGGGTGCTGAAACCAATACGGAAGATCTTGAGGGCGAGTTCACCAATTCGTCGGACAAGCGGCCAAGCGAAGCGGATATTGTCGCAATCCTGCCCCGTTACCTTGGCGAAATCGAACAGGTGCCGCCGCAATATTCCGCCGTCAAGATCAATGGCGAGCGAGCCTACAAGCTGGCACGTGACGGCGAGGAAGTGATCATTGAAGCGCGAAAGGTTGAAATTTTCCGCTTTGACATCGTGGAAACACGCGGCGATGTAACAGTTTTTGAAGTCGACTGCGGCAAGGGAGCCTATGTGCGTGCACTGGCGCGTGACATGGGGCGCGAACTTGGCTGCTATGGCCATATCAGCGAATTGCGCCGCACGGCGGTTGAACCTTTCAACGAGGATGACCTGATACCCTTGCAGGACCTGATTGATCTTGAGGGTGACCTTGATGCGCTTGACGGCGAAGTGTTGGCGACCGGCATTGCGCTTGAACATCTGCCCGAAGTACCCGTCAGCAAGGAGCAGGTGATACGCATAAGGGCAGGAAATCCAGTCCTCTTGCGTGGCCGCGATGCGATATCCTTTGCCGAGGAAGCCTATGCCACCTCAGGCAGCGATCTTGTTGCCATTGGCAGCATCGACAAGGGGTCGTTCATGCCCAAGCGGGTTTTCAAGGTTTCGGCGGCTTGAGAAACCAATCGTTTGCTGCAACCACGCCAAAGCAAGGCATTGTCAACAAAACGCTGGCCTTTTGCATCATTTTCGACTATAGCAACCCCGATAGCGGGTCCTTATGGGGGCCCGCTGTTTTTTAACGGCCTTTGCTGGACGACATCCCGGCACTGGCGACCCTAATCCCTCCGGCGGGGCATAGCTGAAACAAGCCAACTCTTCCGTACAAACAAAAGGAAAACCGATGTCGATTACTGCAGAACGCAAAGCCGAACTGATGAAAGAATATGCAACCAAGGAAGGCGACACAGGTTCACCGGAAGTACAGGTTGCCATCCTCTCAGAGCGCATTGCAAATCTTACCGAACACTTCAAGGACCACAAAAAGGATAACCATTCCCGCCGTGGTCTCTTGAAAATGGTATCCCAGCGTCGCCGCCTGCTTGACTATGTCAAAGGTGTAAAAGAAGAGCGTTATCAGGATCTGATCAAACGCCTCGGCCTGCGCCGCTAAACCTGATCCGGCGGGTCCAAGCAAATGTGACCCGCCGTTTTTCATGCCGCTAATGGCGAATTGCCATGCACATTATCCGGCATGCCTTAACCGGTCTTCATATCGGGGCAGGATTACCAGACACCTCAAAACGCAGGTTTCTCGTTGTCTTGCCCGTGAAGCACCATCAAAATGCATGGCATTTTTGAGCAGGCGTCATCCGCAATTCCCCTGGATTTGCGCAGCGCCCTGTTTCACAACAAGGACTGAATATGTTCGATATACATACGATTGAAATTGAATGGGGCGGTCGCCCACTTACCATCGAAACCGGAAAAATTGCCCGTCAGGCAGATGCCTGCGTGATTGCAACCTACGGCGAAACTTCCGTACTGTGCGCCGTAGTTGGCGACAAGAAAGCCAAAGCCGGCGTTGATTTCTTCCCGCTTACAGTGAACTACATCGAAAAAGCCTATGCAGCCGGAAAAATTCCGGGCGGCTTCTTCAAGCGCGAAGCGCGTCCGTCAGAAAACGAAACCCTGGTTTCACGCCTGATCGACCGCCCAATCCGCCCGCTCTTTGCCGAAGGCTTCAAGAACGAAACACAGGTTACATGCATGGTTATCAGCCATGACATGGAAAACAATCCCGACATCGTCGCACTGGTTGCAACTTCTGCGGCCCTTGCCCTTTCCGGTCTTCCTTTCCAGGGCCCGATTGGCGGCGCACGCGTTGGCCTCATCGACGGCGAATATGTACTGAACCCGAATATCGACGAAATGCCCGAGTCTGATCTTGATCTGGTTGTTGCCGGTACCAATGACGCCGTGTTGATGGTTGAATCCGAAGCCAAAGAACTTTCCGAAGAAGTGATGCTCGGCGCCGTGATGTTTGGCCACCGCGAATTCCAGCCGGTTATCACAGCGATCAGCGAACTGGCTGCAAAGGCTGCCAAGCCTGCCCGCGAGCACACTGCACCGGACAATTCTGCCCTGCAGAAAAAAATGATCAAGCTGATCGGCAAGGACATCGAGAAAGCCTACACGATCTCTGACAAGCAGGACCGTTATGCGGCCCTTGATCTGGCCAAGACGAAAGTCAAGGAAGAATTCCTCAGCGAAACATCAACCGAAGCAGAATCAAACACTGTTTCTGAAGTTTTCAAAAGCGTTCAGGCCCAGGTTGTTCGCGGGTCAATCATCAAGACCGGCAAACGCATTGACGGCCGTGATCTTTCGACCGTTCGCCCGATCGTTTCGGAAGTCGGCATCCTGCCGCGCGCCCATGGTTCCGCGCTGTTTACACGCGGGGAAACCCAGGCTCTTGTTGTTGCCACGCTCGGCACCTCCGATGACGAACAGTTCATCGATGCGCTGACCGGCACCTACAAGGAAAACTTCCTGCTGCACTACAACTTCCCGCACTATTCGGTTGGTGAAACAGGCCGCACAGGTTCGACCTCACGCCGCGAAATCGGCCATGGCAAGCTTGCCTGGCGCGCGGTTCGTGCAGTTCTGCCAAAGCACGAGGACTTCCCGTACACGTTGCGCGCTGTATCCGAGATTACCGAATCAAACGGCTCATCCTCGATGGCAACCGTTTGCGGCACCTCTCTTGCCTTCATGGATGCGGGCGTTCCGCTGAAAGCTCCTGTTGCAGGTATTGCCATGGGCCTCATCAAGGAAGGCAAGGACTTTGCCGTTCTTTCCGATATTCTTGGTGATGAGGATCATCTCGGCGACATGGACTTCAAGGTTGCCGGTACGCTCGAAGGCGTTACCTCGCTCCAGATGGACATCAAGATCACCGGTATTACCGAAGAGATCATGAAGGTTGCCCTTGACCAGGCCAAAGGCGGCCGCGAGCACATTCTTGGCGAAATGGCGAAAGCCCTTTCTGAAGGCCGCGCCGAGCTTGGCGAATTTGCTCCGCGCATCGAAAGCTTCAAGATTCCTACCGACAAGATCCGTGAAGTTATCGGTTCCGGCGGCAAGGTGATCCGCGAGATCGTCGAGAAAACCGGCGCCAAGGTTTCGATCGAAGATGACGGCACCGTGAAAGTTGCCTCCTCTTCCGGCAAGGAAATCGAAGCGGCTATCAAATGGATCCGCTCGATCACCGATGATCCGGAAGTTGGCGCGATCTATCAGGGTACCGTTGTAAAGACAGTCGACTTTGGCGCATTCGTCAATTTCTTCGGTTCACGCGATGGTCTGGTTCACATCTCCCAATTGACCGAAGGCCGCGTCAACAAGACAAGCGATGTTGTCAATGATGGCGACAAGGTCTGGGTCAAGTTGATGGGCTTTGATGACCGCGGCAAGGTTCGCCTGTCGATGAAAGTCGTCAACCAGGAAACCGGCGAAGAGATCAAGGGCGGCGAAGGCGAAGGCGACGACGCCTGATACGCAGCACATTGAACTGATTGAAGGCCGGGGAGACCCGGCCTTTTTATTGCTGGGGGAGACCCGGCCTTTTTATTGCTGGGGGAGCCCCGGCCTTTTAATTGCCGGGGGGGCCGGCCTTTTAATTGCCATCGGAAGGTTGTTGGGAGTTCAACTCAATCTGCAATCCTTGAAATTCTGACAAGCAGCCACAAGACACAGCCCAGGATCAGAAGAAATCCGCAAACAATCCAGAATGCGTTGGGGTTGTCGGTTCCTGGAATACCGCCAACATTGATGCCAAGCAGGCCTGTCAATAGACCCAGCGGCATGAAGATCGAACTCAATATGGTGAGTACCAGCATAGTGCGGTTCATTTTGTCGGAGCGCTCGGACAAGATCTGGTCATGGGCGATCATGGCACGCTCACGCACTGATTCCAGTTCTTCGCCGAGGCGCGTAATGCGCTCTGCGGCTTCGCGCAGGCGGCTTTGCTCGCTTGTTGCCAGCCAGTCAAAATCCTCGATGGCAAACGTCGTCAGCGCATCGCGCTGGGGAACCATGAAACGGCGCAGCGCATTGGACGACTGACGGACTTCCACCAATGCCTTTTGGGTCTTGCTGTAAGAGCCTGTTTCTCCCTGCTCTTCCAGATCATCCATGATGTCGGAGAGATTGGCAATAATCGGCTCGGCGCGGTCGGCCAGACGAAAAGCAATCTTGCACATCAGGTCGGATGGCGATGGCGTTACATTTCCGCGGTCAATGGACGCCATGACATCTCGTACCGCAAAGGCACGTCGCAACCAGATACCGATCACCAGATTTTTTTCGATCCAGAACCTCAGAGAAACCATGTCGTCCGGCTCGGCACCCTCATTCAAATTGACACCGCGCAGGATCAGAATGGCCCCCTTGCCGTGAACGGAAAATCTTGGTCTCGTGTCCTCGGCCATTAGCGCTTCCTTGACAAAACCATCCAGTTCCAGCTCACCGAGGCGCCCCATAGTCAGCGCATCATCACGGTGAAGATAATACCAGTTGAAGCCACTTCCCTGACCTTTTTTCAGCGGAGAATCCCCGCCAAGGTTTTTTCCCTGACCCTTGCCGTTGAAACCATAGGCAATCATCTTTCGCTCATGGGTGAGCGGGGAAATTTCGTCTGCGTTATTTATCATCACCGCTCTCATGACCTTGTGAGTTTGATGTTGCATTGTATAGCGTTTCAAACAATTGCGAAGACCCATCTTATAGCTTGAAACAGTCAGACTTTTATGGCCATTGGAGCCATGAAAGCTGATTTCAAGAACACACTGCTGCTTGCCTTTGAAGACGACCTGATCGACGCGCCGAAGCCAGGCGAGCGATGGGGGTTTTTCAACGCGCAACCCTTGCCTGCCAACAGGGTTTTTGCCTCGCAACTGATTTGTGAGCAGAGTTTCCGTCCAGAGTTTCTGGCGCTCGAAAAGAGCGGTCAAAAAACCGTTCCGCAATTTGATCCAAATCCGGAATTTGATCATGCCATCGTTTTTGCGGGAAGGGTTCGCCAGACAAACGAGCAGAATTTCTTGCGGGCATGGCACAGTGTTCTGCCCGGCGGGAAAATTCTGGTGGCGGGAGAAAAGAACACCGGGATCGGATCGCTGCGCAAATGGGTGGGCTCACTGATACCCCTTACCGAGAGCCTGTCGAAATTTCATGCGGTCTGTTTTTGGGTTGTAAAAAATACGGGCAACTCAATGCCTTTACCTGCCCTGTCAGAACGCACCGGCATGTTTTCCGGAGACGGTCCAGACAAGGGCTCTGAACTTCTGGCCCGGTTTTTCGACAATCGTATCAAGGGAAAGGTTGCCGATTTTGGTGCCGGATGGGGTTATCTCAGCGTGATGGCGGCCAAAGCATGCGAGCGCATCGAGAGCATTGACCTTTATGAGGCTGATTGGCACGCGCTGGAATTTGCGAAAAAGGAAATGGCTGAGATGAGTTCTCCCAAGCCCGGTTTTCACTGGTGCGACATTACAGGGGAATTTCGCAAGAAGCCGTTTGAATGGATCATCATGAACCCGCCGTTTCATCACGGACTGCATTCAAACCGTGCGGCTGACCCAAATCTCGGAAAGGCTTTCATCCAGATTGCGGCTTCAACGCTGGTAACCGGCGGACGGTTGTTGATGGTTGCCAACCGCAACCTGCCCTATGAGGAAACACTGTCAAAGGCGTTTCGCAAGCATACCAAAATCGCTGACGAGGCAGGCTACAAGGTTTTTGAAGCGGTTCGCTGATACCGTTTCAGGCTCACATGGAATTTCAAAGTCCGTCAGCAGCTTCGGTGATGATGGCCTCAAGCAAACTGTCAACGCCTGCCAATGCCTCAGCGCTTGCTGCGCCTTCTGCACCGACGGGTCTTCGATAACCCAGCATTACGCCGGAACCATCCGCCATTTCATAGGCAAAGACAACATAGGGGCAGACTGCAACGTTTCGCGGATCCGCCGCGACGACAGCATGGGTATGTTTGGCTGAACAAAACTGCATGTAGACTGCATCGCTATAAGGTGATTTTGAACCAACGGCATCGCCGGTGCGGGCCAGCATCTCGCCGACCTTGCCCTTGTAGTCGATGACAAGACCCTGATTGATGATCGCATTTTCAAGATCGCTAAGCGTATCGGCTAAATTGCCGGAGGATTTGACAATCCCGAAGCCTGCCTGCTTTTCCATGTCGCCAGCATTTGCTGCGGATGCACTGAAAACCGTCAGGGCAAGAAGCGTTGCAATTTTTCCGAAAGACCTTAATTTTATCATGGCTTTATCTCCTTGAAACAGACAGCCTGTCTGAAATTACTTTTCGTATGCGATACGCCAAGACACCATAAACACCAATGCGCCTTGTTCTGCCAACCGGCCAATATTCCCCTTGAGGATGCATCAAAAACCCTCAACGGGATATCAGCGATTGTTATCCTTTGGCAGTTTTGGTCTTGTTTTGCAGACCCTGATTTGGGCAAAAGTCAGGTACCTGCCGATCTTCAAGCCCAAGCTTGTCGCCTTCATCAAGCCAGTTCTGGCAGGCTTCACCATGGCCGCATTTCACGCAGCGCATTGTCGCCTCGCGAAGTGAGTTGGCTTGGTCCGGGGAGAAGCCTGCCTCTTTCAGCGCCCCGGTTTGGCGGAACATGTTCTGCATCATGTCAAGCCGGTCCGCTATATCAGAAAATATTCCCACTATGCCATCCTCCAAATTGTTCGTATCTGAAAGTGGCATCAATTGCTGCCAGCGGCTTTGATCTGGGTCAAGCCGCGGAAACGGCAATTCAGTCTTCGGAACTCTTGAGGGATTCGATATGGGGCATGGAAATTGTCGAGTAGCCTGCGTCCACGAAATGAATTTCGCCCGTGACGCCAGAGGACATGTCCGACAACAGATAGAGCGCCGATTTGCCCAGATCCTCAATGTTCACGGTGCGGCGTAGCGGCGCGTTCTTGTGCTGGAAATTGTACATCATGCGCGCGTCTGCAATGCCCGCTCCGGCAAGGGTGCGGACAGTTCCGGCAGATATCGCGTTGACGCGGATATTTTTCGGACCGTAGTCGGAAGCGAGGTAACGCACGGAAGATTCCAGCGCCGCCTTTGCAACGCCCATGACGTTGTAGTTTGGCATGACGCGGGTTGAGCCGCCATAGGTTAGCGTCAGCAGGGAGCCGCCATCAGGCATCATCCTCGCGGCTCGATTGGCAATCTCGGTGAAAGAGAAACACGAAATGACCATGGTGCGCGAGAAATTCTCACGGCTGGTGTCTGCGTACAGGCCCTTCAGTTCGTTCTTGTCGGAAAAGCCGATGGCATGAACGACAAAATCAATTGTCCCCCATTCCTTTTCAAGGGCGGCAAATACAGCGTCGACACTTTCAATATCCTCAACATCGCAAGGTAGCAGCAATTTTGCACCAAGACTTTCAGCCAAGGGTTTTACCCTTTTGCCAAAGGCTTCACCCTGATAGGTGAAGGCCAATTCAGCGCCCTGGGCAGCCAGTGCCGAGGCAATACCCCAAGCGATGGAATGGTTGTTGGCCACACCCATGATGAGGCCGCGCTTGCCATTCATCAAACCGTCAACTTTTAAGCCTTCGCTCATTGTTACGCTTCCTGTCCCGCTCAGCCGTTGTAGCGTTGCATTGCCAATGTCGCATTGGTACCGCCAAACCCGAACGAGTTTGAAATGACCGTATTGAGTTCAACATTGTCGATGCGTTTGCGAACGATGTTCATGTCGGCAAACAGCGGGTCCAGCTCTGTGATATGGGCGCTTTCACAGATGAAGCCATTCTGCATCATCAAAAGCGAATAGATCGCCTCCTGCACGCCGGTTGCTCCCAGAGAGTGGCCGGTCAGAGACTTGGTGCCGGACATTGGCGGGCATTTATCGCCGAAGACTGCCCTTATCGCCTCAACTTCCTTCTGGTCGCCGACCGGGGTCGAGGTTGCATGTGGGTTGATGTAGTCAATGGGATTGTGAACGGTCTTGAGAGCCATCTGCATGCAGCGGATTGCACCTTCTCCGGAGGGGGCAACCATGTCATACCCATCGGATGTCGCGCCATAGCCGATCAGTTCGCCATAGATTTTTGCGCCGCGTGCCTTTGCGTGCTCCAACTCCTCAAGCACGAGCACACCCGCACCACCGGCAATCACAAAGCCGTCGCGGTTTGCGTCATAGGCACGTGAAGCAACAGAAGGGGTCGCGTTGAAGTTTGAAGACATGGCACCCATGGCGTCGAACAGGTTCGACATGGTCCAGTCGAGATCCTCCGAACCGCCGGCAAAAACGATGTCCTGCTTGCCCATCTGGATGGTTTCATAGGCATTGCCGATGCAATGGTTCGACGTGGCGCAGGCAGATGAAATCGAATAGTTGACACCCTTGATCTGGAACTGGGTGGCCAGAACCGCCGATGCTGTTGAACTCATCGCCTTTGGCACGGCTGTCGGCCCGATGCGCTTGGGCCCCTTTTCGCGGGTGATGTCGGCAGCCTCGACAATCGTTCTTGTGGAAGGGCCGCCGGAGCCCATGATGATCCCCGTCATCGGGTTGATGATGTCGCCTTCTTCCAGACCCGAATCGCGGATCGCCTGATCCATCGCAATATAGTTCCATGCGGTACCCTTGCTCATGAAACGGGCAGTGCGCCGGTCAAGCACTTCGAACGGATCAATGTTTGGCGCGCCCTGCACCTGACAGCGAAATCCGTATTTGGCAAAGTCTTCCGCTGCAGAAATGCCGGATTTTGCTTCCCTAAGAGAGCCCAATACTTCCTGGGTATTATTTCCGATCGAGGAAACAATCCCCATGCCCGTTATGACTACGCGCTTCATTCAACTATCCTTTTTAATTCCACTCTCAGGAGGCTTTTTCCTGAGAAAGGCCAACCTTCAGATCCTTTGCAGAATATATCTGTTCACCATCGGCTTTCAACCACGCATCCGCAATGCCCAGATTGAGACGCCCTTTCATGACGCGCTTGAAGTCGACGCCATATTCAACCAGCTTGGTTCTTGGTGTCACCATGCCCTTGAACTTGACCTCGCCGGTTTGCAGCGCCATGCCATAGCCGGGCAATCCGAGCCAGCCAAGATAAAATCCGGTCAACTGCCACATGGCATCAAGGCCAAGGCAACCCGGCATGATTTCATTGCCGATAAAATGGCAAGGGAAGAACCAAAGGTCCGGCTTCACATCAAGTTCTGCCCTGATGTAGCCCTTGTCAAATTCGCCGCCCGTTTCCGACACATCGGTGATACGGTCGAACATCAACATTGGCGGGGCGGGCAATTGTGCATTTCCGGGGCCAAAAAGTTCGCCTCGGCCGCAAGCCAGCAATTCTTCAAAAGTGTAACTCGATTTACGTTCAGTCATACAGCCCCGCAAGCATCTTTAATCCATTGACAAGTCTCAACGTCTTAACACATGGAATTTAGCTGTCCAAAGGAAGTTTGCAGAATTTGCCCAACTGATTTTATCAGGTTCACAGGCTTTTTTAACGATGATCGGCGTTTTAGCCGCAGGGAAAGGCATATTGCACTAAGACCGCGCCACATTTATACTGCACAAGAATTGTCGTTGACAAAAGCCTGATGATAACAAAACCGGTCGGCAATGTGAATTGAACGCCAGCAATGTTGGATAACTCCAACCAGGAAGCAGATGAAAATCGAAACCAACCAATCAATCGGTGAGAATGTGTTATCTACGTCCGATACTGGTACCACAGCCGAGTTTTGCCCTGTCGACAAGGAATGCGGCGGTTGCCACAGCAACTGCAAGACGCTGCGCCGGGCAGGACTTCGCCCCACCCGCCAGCGGGTCGCGCTGGCTGATCTGCTGTTCGGCAAGGGCGAGCGTCATATTTCGGCTGAGCTGCTGTTTGAAGAAGCCGGGCAGGCAAACATCGCCGTTTCATTGGCAACCATATACAACACGCTGCACCAGTTCACTGAAGCGGGCCTGCTAAAATCAATTTCCATCGATTCGTCAAAAACGTATTTCGACACCAATACCGGCAACCACCACCATTTCTATCTGGAAGACACCGGGGAAGTCATCGACATGCCCGAGGGTGTTTCGGTTGCCAATCTGCCGGAATTGCCCGAAGGAACCGAACTTGCCAGTATTGACGTTGTTGTGAGAGTGCGCCGCAAAAAACGGTAAGAGCAGGCCCTTTCGATCATGAAATTGGTTAAGGGCGAAGCGTGTCCAGAAAAGTCTTCGCCAAAATTCTGGCAGTGGCAATGAACCTTTCATTTCTGGTTTGCGAGCCCTCCTCCTCCATCCTCGGAATTATCCAGCCGACATACGTTGCCGAGCGCAGCAGGATAAACAGATCGAGATGAGTGACATCTATTTCCCGAACGGCAAGATAACCCTCCAGCAGTGCCGCCTTCAGGACGGGATAATCGGTTTCATCAAAATTCTTGATCAATGCCGTCGCCAGATCAAAAAGCCGAAAACCGTAGCCGCCGTCATCAAAATCAATGAAAAGCAGTCTGTTGCCATCAATAATCACATTTTCGCGCACAAGATCTGCGTGGATAAGTCCGAAATCAAGTTCTGCTTCAATGCGAAGCATTTCGGAGCGTCCGATATCGCGAACAGAGGCCATGAGTTCGCGATCCCTTTTTGAAAGTGACGGATTTTCCCAGAACCTGCCCCACAGGGGATCATCCCCCAACAAACCCGGGCGGTCCCACGACTGACGATGGAAACCTTCGGGCGCAAGCCAGTCATCACTTGCCTTGTGCAAGTTTGCCATTTGTGCGCCAAGCATCCGGAATGCTGCTGTTCTGTCCGCAAGCTGCAAGGGCACTCCGGTCGCTCCAAATGGCACTCCGGCCAGCCAGGTCAACATATCGACCTGAAAACCATCAACACGATGGAGAAATTCACTCGTGAGCGAGACAATGGGCTTTGGCACATGAACGCCCCTGTGCGCCAGTGCATTCATCCATTGCAACTCTGACCAAAGTTCCCGGTCTTCACGAAGATTTTGCCTGTGCAGCCGCAGGGCGAATGCGTTGCCATTGTATTCAACACGATAAACCCGATTTTCACGAGCCGCCGCCAGCCGAACATCCGCCTTTTCCATTCCCCAGAGCTTCAGCGCTTTTTCAACCGTTGAGTTCATTTGATCAACGGAACTTCAGCCAAAACTTCATCAAGCGTATCAAGGAGCAAATCTGCATTCGCAATCGAAAAAGGCATTGGCGGACGGATTTTCAGGGTATTCTTGTGACGGCCAAGTTTTGAGAGGATGATTCCGCGGTGGCGCATCGTGTTGATCACCCTGTCCGTGAAGGACGATGCCGGCTCCTTGCTGTCGCGATCAAGAACCATTTCCGCACCAAAGACGAGGCCCGATCCCCTTACATCACCGATACAGGCATGTTTTTGTTTCAGCATTTCAAGCCGAGCACGTGCATATTTTCCAACCAGGTCCGCATTTGCCACAAGCTGCTTTTCTTCCAGTTCCTCAAGCACCGCCATTGCCGCAGCGCAAGATACGGGATTACCCGCAAAGGTGTTGAAATAGCGATAGCCGGAACGAAATGACTTCATGATTTCGGCACTGGTAACGACTGCTCCAACCGGATGACCATTTGCCATGGGCTTGCCCATCGTCACGATGTCAGGCTCCACACCCATTTTTTGATGTGCCCAAAAATGGGTGCCGGTCCGCCCGAATCCGGACTGAACCTCATCGCAAATCAATACCCCTCCGGCTTTGCGTACGATATCTGCGACTTTCACCAACCAGCCGTCACGGTGTTCCGGAAAACCCTCATTGAGAAAGTAGGGGCAAATGATCAAAGCAGCAAATCCTATGCCAGACTTGTTCAATTCTGCGATCTGTTCAGCCACCGCGTCTGCAAAGACCGACCCATCACCATCTTTGTTCCGGTAACTGTCCGGGGCCCCAACAAAACGAAAATTCCGTTCAAGTCCAAATCCGGTTGAGGGAATATTTGAACGCGACAACTGGCTGACAAGCGCGGTGTTGCCATGATAAGTTGCATCTGTGGCAATGATCCCCTGCCTGCCTGTAACCGCTTCGGCCATTCTCAGTGCAATGTCGTTGGCTTCAGACCCTGTGCAGGTCAAAACTGCCGTATTGAGCGACGGGGCCATCGTGGCCGTCAACCGTTCGACATAGTCGAGAATGGCCTCGTGCAAATAGCGTGAGTGGACATTCAACACACCGGCCTGACGGCAAATAGCCTCGACCACCCGGGGATTGCAGTGGCCCACATGGGGTACATTGTTATAGCAATCGAGATATTTGCGCCCGTCCGCATCCCACAACCAGACACCGTCACCTTTTACAACATGAACCGGATCGTCATAAAAGGTCGAAACATTGGGGCCGAGAAGTCTTGCCCTGTCTGCAATGAGTTGCCTCTCAGTGCGCGTCACGAAACTCTCCCCACCCTACTTACTTGTGCAGTGCCATCAGCATGTTGATTGGCCTCGCGCCCTCAATCTTTCAGGGACTTCAATCCAACCCTAAACCGCCGCTACACCGACCCCGATAGGGCAGGCAACACCCGTTCCGCCGATACCGCAATAGCCGGTCGGGTTTTTTGCCAGGTATTGCTGGTGATATTCCTCGGCATAATAAAAAACCGGCGCAGGCAATATCTCGGTGGTGATTTTCACACCCTTGCCGGCCTTGTCGAGCGCTGCCTGATAGGTCACGCGGCTGTCGAGGGCTTTCTGCTGGTCTTCGGCGCTTGATGTATAGATGCCGGAGCGGTACTGGGTGCCGGTGTCATTGCCCTGGCGCATGCCCTGTGTCGGATCATGGGCTTCCCAGAACTTCTTGAGCAAGGCTTCATAACTGATCTTCGCCGGATCATAGACCACCAGAACCACTTCATTGTGGCCTGTCAGTCCGGTGCAGGTTTCCTGATAGGTCGGATTGGGGGTATGACCGCCGGTATATCCTACCGCAGTGACCCATACGCCGTCGGTTTCCCAGAAAATGCGCTCGGCACCCCAGAAACAGCCGAGGCCGAAAATCACGGTTTTCAGACCCTCTGGAAACGGTCCCTTCAAGGACTTGCGGTTGACAAAATGGCTTTCGGCGGTTGGCAGTGCATCCGGGCGGCCCGGCAGGGCTTCGCTCGCACTTGGCAATTTCATCTTGTTTTTCAGCATATTGATCAAAAACATTGCCGTTTCCTTTTTTGGTGATTTCAGCGGGCCTCGCCCGAAGACAATAACTCTCTGCCCATGGCAGACCATCCTTGCAAATAGCGCGCCATTTCTCAATAGCCATTGGCATGCGCCGGTTTGCAGATTTTAACTTTGGGCTGACCTTCGCAGGCTGGTGGTGTCAACCAAAATCGCGCTGCCAGTTGCCCTTGCTGCGTTTGCCGAGAAGAGAAAGGATCAGCCACAAGGTGCCGAATATGAACCAGCTCGGGGCACGCAGGATTGTCTGTATGACCGGGTCCCAGAGGGCGGGGAACAAATAGGTCGAAACTGCTGTTTGCGCCTGCGCCAGCGTGCCTGGCGAAATGTTGAGCCAGTCAATCCCCATCGGGGTAATGATCAAGGTTGAATCGGCGATGGAGCGGGTAATATCCAGCACAGCGGCTATCAATGCCATTGCCAGTGCAAATAATGCCAGAATTCTTAAAATCGGTTTGATCATTTATTTTTACCTGATGAAGTCGGTGCAGTATTGCTGCCGGGGTTTGCCGATCATCGCTTGTCATTGTGCCCCGACAAATAGGGACTATTGCCCTTCGATGCAATGGTGGAAGATTTATCACTTTTGTTTTGGTAAATCACATTTGAGTGCTTGAACCACGGGATTTTATTTGTATAAGTGCGCGCGCATGACTTGACCGGTCATGTGGGCAGGCGCCGAATGTTTTCGATGGCGACTTGTTCTTGCTCACGCAAGAACCTTTTTAAGGAAGCGTGCGCTTTCATCTACCACTTCGGTCTGACCACCGGAGTGGAAAACAGGACAGGTGGCCGAGTGGTCGATGGCGCACGCTTGGAAAGCGTGTAGGCGGCAACGTCTCCAGGGTTCGAATCCCTGTCTGTCCGCCACAAACTATTCGCGAACCCGAGACGAGGCCCCAGCGTGGGCCTTTTTTCTTTTTGGTTCAAAGGGGTTTAGCTGAGCCATCCGACTTTCGGAGACTGGCCGTTGGCCCGAAATTGGTCTCCGAACGCCCCGCGTCTCCTTTCACCCGCCCTTCACCCAAATCGAGACGCATCAGAAAATGGTCGTCTTTTCAGATGCTTGCCAAAAATGGGTTGCGCCGCAGTTGAGGCCGGTTCGACCGCTATCAAAGCAAACGGAGACACTCGAAGGCGGCGTGGTTCTTCGAAACTGTGCGAACGGTCGCGAGAAGTCGTTGATGACAAACAGACTTTCCGCTCATAGCCTGGCGACATGTCGAACGGGCCTTGGACAGATGCAGAAAACGACCTGATCGTCGCGGATTACTTCGCGATGCTGGCCGAGGACATGGCGGGCCGTCCCTACAACAAGGCTCAGCACCGGCGCAGTTTGATGCCTCATTTGCGGAGCCGAACGGAAGGCTCGATCGAGTTCAAGCATCAGAATATCAGCGCGGTGCTGAAGGGGCTCGGCGAAGATTGGATCCCCGGCTACAAGCCAGCGTTCAATTTCCAGATGACCTTGGTCGATGCTGTGGCGCGCTGGTTGGCATGGAACCCGGCCTGGCTTGGGCGGATGCCGGGCTCGCGATCAGCAAATGGTTTGCGCGAGGCTGCGCAGATCTGGATTGGACCGTCACCGACGCTGTCGAACCAGCCGCCGCCGCTGGAACTGGAGCAGATGTTGCATGTCGCTAAAAAGTTCGACGTGGCGGGTCGGGATGAACGCAACCGCGCCCTCGGACGTGCGGGAGAAGAGCGCGTCGTTGCACACGAACGGTCCGCTTTGAAAGTAGCCGGTCGAGATGATCTGGCGCGCAAAGTGCGGTGGATTTCCGAAGAGGATGGTGACGGTGCCGGGTACGACATTGCCAGCTTCACGCCGGACGGACAGGAGCGTTTGATCGAGGTGAAAACGACAAATGGCTGGGAACGAACGCCCTTTTACATTTCCCGCAATGAACTGGCGGTCGCCGAAGAGCGCCGGTCAGAATGGTGCTTGTTTCGTCTCTGGAATTTCTCGCGTGAGCCGAAAGCATTTGAGTTGCGCCCGCCGCTCGGAGCCCATGTCTCGTTGACCGCGACGGCCTTTCAGGCGAGCTTTCATTAGAATCTAACTGAACCCGCGCTGTTCTTGCTCTGGCCAAGCCTCTCCGGCGAGAAAGCACAGATCGTACAGGCTGACCGCCAACGGCTCGCGCCCGCAGGTCAGCCGCTTGAGTACCTCCGGTGCGAGGTAGGCCAGCCGCAACTGGCGACTGACATGGCGCTCGGCCAGCCCGACGGCTTCGGCCAGTTCTTGGATCGTGCTGAATTCGCCAGTGTCCATGCGCCGCCGCCAACCCCACGCCCGCCCAATGGCGCGGAGGACATGCGGATGCTGCGTCTGGTCCTCGCTCGGCAGATAATCGGCAGGCGGCAGGATTTTCGGCCGACCATTCTTCTTGCGGACCTTCAATGGTATCAGCACGCGAATTGTGTCATCGGCATGGGTCATTCGGCTGCCTCCAGATTGCGCGGCGCGACCATCTCACGGATGACGCCTGTGATCCCCTCGCGCCTGATGTCCACCTCAAGACCTGCGGCGGTGAAGGTGACGCGCCGGACTAAGAGCTGGATGATCCGTGCCTGCTCGGCTGGGAACAGCTGCGCCCAGAGCGCGGTGAACTCATGCAGTGCCCCGATGATGTCGGCCTCAGAAATCGCGCCATTTTCCGTCTTCAGGGCCGCAATCACCTGTGTCACCACCTCCGGCGTTTGCAGAATACGGCGGACCTCGGTCACGACCGCGTCCTCAACCATTCCGGCCGCCAGCCGCATCGGGGCGGTCTCTTCGCCGGTCTCGCGGTTCCGTATGATGTCCATTGACACATAGTAGCGGTAAAGCTTTGCGCCCTTCTTGGTGCTTGTGGGCGTCATGGCCGCGCCGGTGTCACTGAAGATCAGGCCCTTTAGTAGAGCAGGAGTCCGGGATCGGCTGTTGTTGGCCCGTTTGCGGGGGCTTTCCTGCAGGATGGCATGGGTGCGATCCCAGAGGTCGTTGTCGATGATCGCGTCGTGCTCGCCGGGATAAGCCTTGCCTTTGTGGACGGCCTCACCGCGATAGACGCGGTTGTTCAGGAGCCGATAGAGATAACCCTTGTCGATCAGCGTTCCCTGCTTGTTGCGGAACCCGTCGCGGCGAAGTTCGCGTGCCAGAACCGTGGCGGACCCGAGTTCGACGAACCGCTCGAAGATGCGACGGACCGATGCGGCCTCGTCATCGTTCACCAACAGTTTGCGATCCTGCACATCATAGCCCAGCGGAACATAGCCGCCCATCCAGATCCCGCGCTTGCGCGAAGCCGCCACCTTGTCGCGGATCCGCTCGCCGATGACCTCACGCTCGAACTGGGCGAAACTGAGCAGGATGTTCAGCGTCAACCGTCCCATTGACGTGGTGGTATTGAACGACTGCGTGACCGAGACGAAGGTGACGCCGTTGCGGTCGAAGATCTCGACCAGCTTGGAGAAATCCATCAGCGACCGCGACAGACGGTCGATCTTGTAAACAACCACCACGTCGATCAACCCGTCGTCGATGTCGGCCAGAAGCTGCTTGAGACCGGGCCGCTCGAGGGTGCCACCAGAAAAACCGCCATCGTCGTAACGTTCGCGGGTCGCAACCCAGCCCTCGGATCGCTGGCTGGCGATATAGGCTTCGCAGGCCTCTCGCTGGGCATCGAGGCTGTTGAATTCCATGTCGAGCCCTTCCTCGCTCGACTTGCGGGTATAGATGGCGCAGCGCAGGCGGCGGTTGGGGCGGGCGTTGATGTCCATCATGTTTCCTCCCGCTTGCGTTCACGGAGGCCGAAGAAGCGATAGCCATTCCAGCGCGTTCCGGTGATGGCACGGGCCACGGCCGAGAGCGATTTGAACTTCCGGCCCTGCAAGTCGAAACCGTCTTTCAGAACAATCACCGTATGCTCGACCGCGTCCCATTCCCGAATGAGTCTAGTGCCCACTACGGGATTGCGCGGATCGGCGATCTGATTTTTGCGGCGTGCGACGCCTTCGACCTCATCGGCGAGCAGGTCCAGCATGCGCCGCGTTTCCCGGTCAGGGCCGCCGTAGGTCAGTTCCTGGATGCGATAGGCGATGCGGATTTCCAAAAAGCTACGGCTGTTGTTTGGCGCGGCGCTGCCGATGAGCTTTTCCCATTCGGCTTTCAGATCCTTGACCGACATGGCCTTCAAGGCGGCCAAGCGGGCCAAGACGGTTTTATCAACCGTTGGATCCAGACCCGGCTTTACGGGCGTTATCTTATTGTGGTGCTTCATCAATTCCTCCGATGCGGATACGTTTTGCACGACGACCACCGCTCTTTCGGGGCGAGAAGTCCACGAAACTGTCTCCGCTGTCGGCAGATAAAGAACTGGACTTTGTGGTGTTCAGGCGGATGACACCGGCAGCCAGAATGCGGCCGAGTTCTTCGAGGCGCGCGCGCGCGGACATGTTGTCTGGGCATAGGGGATTGGGCCCCGAAGCCGGGGTTAAGACATCATTAAGCATGGGAGCGCCTTTTCATTTGATGCCCTATCTGGGCTTCAAAAGGTGCTGGTATTCAAGTTAAAACAATGGGTTGCGGTGGTTGTGCGTTGGCCTGCGTAATGGATCGGGTTTGCGTCGCGCGACCCTTCAGTGCCGCGTGGCCTGCCGAACCATCGATTCCGTCTCGAGTTTGAGCGCCGCTCTCCATAGTGGCGTCTTGGTGAAAGTGCTCTCCCGCGTTCGAAGCAACCCTTTGGCACGGTTCTCTTCCAGCAACCCCGTCCAGCAGAGAGGCCGAAGCACCTGGATGTAGAGGCTGCTCAGCACATCGTCGAAACCACCGGCAAGATCAGGTTCGCCGAACAGTACCCGTCGCAGGTCAGCGCCGGTCGCGCCGTCCTCGGTCTCGACGTTCAACACGTTCAGGAACACGTCCCAGTTGCCGAGGACCGACTCGTCGTCGAAGCGCGAGAAGCGGACGTGATTGACCTCGAACAGGTAAAACGGAGTAACGATGCCGAAGACACGACCGGGATGGCCGACCAGTCCCTGACCCGCCTTGGTCAATTTGAACTGCCCCTTGTAATGCCGACCGATCTTCAACGCGATCATCATGTCGTGCAGATCCATCAGTGGGCCAAAGTCGATCTCGTTCAGCACCTTGTTGATGGCGAACAGGTCTTCCTCGGTATAGCCTGGCCAGTCGAACTCGCGTGCCGCCCAGTGCACGAACACCCGCTTGAAGGCCTTCGACGGCGTCAGCCCGATCCCGCCATTTTCGGCGATGTAGGCGAAGGTCTTTTCCAGCGCCCGCATCATCCATGAGTGCGTCAGCGCCGGGTTAGCATCGTCGATCTGGCGAAACTCGATCATGATCAAACACGCCCTTGGTAGGTCTATTGGGAAACCAAGGCAGAGCGAAGTTGCTCACGAATATTGACGCTGTCAGCAGATAAATCGATTGTGGCAAATCGAACCTTCTGCCCCTGAATCGACGCGCTCACATCTATTGCTTCTCCAACCGAAGGGTGAAGCATCAGTCCTTCTGCTACATCGTTAAGCCCACCTCTTCCGGTCTGAGATTTTAGATAGGCGTAAATCTGATAGAGATAGGTGCTACTGATTGATGCAGAGCCGAAGCGGCCTGGCTTGAACAACGATGTAAACTTTGTGTCGATCACGATCCTGCGATCCTGAGCAGGGTGGTCTAAAATGATGTCTGAGCTGCTGCCGGTTTCGTGGACGGCAACTTAAGCTTTCATCGCTCTCTCCTCGTATTGTATAGGGCTTAAATAGCCGTTGGTCGAGTGGCGGCGTTTCGGGTTGTAGAAGCGTTCGATGTAATCGAAGACGTCTGCACGGGCCTGATCGCGTGTGCGATAGACTTTTTGCTTCACCCTTTCGATTTTGAGTGATGAGAAGAAGCTTTCCATGGTTGCATTA
>JBGSTD010000018.1:0-20857 GCA_041736675.1 Salaquimonas sp. | reverse complement strand
GATGAACCCGAATTCGCGCGTCTATAACACCCAAGTTCACAATGCGCAAAGGGGCATGTTCATTTTTTTGCTTTATCTTCCCTGATAGCTTTTTTTGAGCCAAATTTGGGGAGATTTGATGGCGTTTCGCCTGAATTCAGCCTTCGCGGATACTTTCTGCCGACTATATCAATACGGTTGTGCCAGGGACGGCTTGCTGCTCCTTCAGGGGATTTAGGCCAGGCGGTAACAATCTGCAAACTCTTGCCTATGCCCGTAATTGCGTGGGAGCCGCCAGATTCCAGATCGCTTCGTGTAATGACAAGTTCCGGTTTTAGATCACCACAATTAACCCACCAAAGGCGGGGTGCAATCAAAATATCGGTGCTGGCACAGGCTTCCGCCAACAGATCGGGGTCATGAACAACCTTGAGGATTTTTCCGCCGGGTTTCAAAGTGCAAATGTCTTTGCTGCAGGCAGCTTCGTCGCTGATGTCAAATTTGCGGTTTGGCAAATAGGCACGACGCCAGATGTCAGTAACAAACTTTCCCTTGCGCGGATAGAGAAGGGTCAGTCCGTCATTGCCCCTTCCCGTATTTTCGATCATCGGGTCATCTTGTAGCAAACCCGTCCTGATAGCGATATTGCTGCCATCCTGCGCGATCAGCAGATCGGGCAAATGCACTTTCTGATTTAGAACGATAAATATCCCGACAAGGGGAAGGATAGCCAAAAACCGCAGCTTTGTTCGAAGGAAAGCGGTGAAAACCAGCAGCGCTGTGGCGAGAACCAGGAACTCCACCGGCATTTGTCCGGTCTCGAAATCATATTCATATGAGTTTACCCATTCGCTTACACCCAAGACGGCTTCGATTGATTTTCCCAGCGGTGCGAGAGCCAGACTTTCATAGCCGTAAGGCATGAGGAACATGCTAAGCAGCGACAATGGCATGACCAGCAGCGATACCAGCGGCATTGCTACCAGATTTGAAACTAGTCCCATTGGAGCAACCCGGTGAAAATGCCACATGGCAAACAACGCGGTCGCCGTCCCGGCAATCAGGCTGGTGGCTGCAAGGCCCCCAAAATAGGAACCAATTGACTTGGCCAAACCCGGTTTGCCAGCCAGATGGCTGCGGCTCTTATGTATCCGTTGTTGCCGGGTCCATTCCTGGTAAACAGCAACCAGCGCAGCCACGGCCGCAAAACTCATTTGAAAGCCTGGTTGAAAGAGACTCGCCGGTGATAGTATCAAAATCACAATTGCGGCTATAGCAACGCTGCGCATTGTGATTGCTCGCCGATCCATCAAACTGCCCGCCAGCATGACGGATATCATCAGCCATGCCCGTTGCGTTGCAATCCCCATTCCTGAAAGCAGTAGGTAAAGCGTAGCCGTGGCAAATCCTGCGCTGATGGCGATCTTCTTAGCTGGATACCGGTCCGTGAATCCCGGTATCAGGACAAGCAAGAATCGAATGATCCAGATGACAGTTAGCGTCACAAGGGCCATGTGCAAACCCGAAATGGCCAAGATGTGGGCAAGGCCGGACCGGCGCAGGTTTTCCTGTGTTGCCTCTGACAGACCTGACCGGTCTCCGGTTATCAGCGCAGTGGCTATATCCCCGGCCTCACCCGGCAAGCCGCTGCGGATGCGTGTTGAAATAAATTGACGACCCCGCTCAAGCATCGCTTTCAATTCGGCAGGTATACCGGCGCGCTCCGGCGCGTTTATTCGGTTCGGCGCACCCATCGTGAAGCCGGACATACCCATACCGTCAATGCGTGATGTAAAGGAGAAGTCATATCCACCGGGATAAGCAGGCCCTGATATGGGTTGCAGGCGAAACAGACCTTCGATTCCATCTCCGATTTTCAACGGTTCATGTTTTTTGCTTGCCGAAACGCGCACCCTGTCGGGAAGTTCTTCAACACCTAAACCTTCAATCAACGAAGGCCTGACCAGATAACGCGGTGCACCTCGCTGATTTTGGTCAACATTTAAGATAGTGCCTTGCAGTATACCGCTGATCTCGGACGAGGCAACAGCCTCGATTGACCGTAAAACCTGGAGCTTTGCAGCACTCATGCCTGCAAAAAACAAACAAAGGCCGACGCTGATGCCGTAAACCACCCCCCGTGATCTTGCTGTTAGCGCAACTGCCGCGAAAAACAGGAAACTTCCGGCAAGGACAATCAGCGATGGTTCGCTGGCAGCGAGAAAATAAGCTCCAATGCCAAGCGAAAGACATACAGGCACAAAATTGAAAAGGCTGCCCAACTCGCGCTCTCTGGCAAGATCCTTCGCCAAACTGTCCCGCAAATCAAGCAACCGCATTTCAGCCTTGAACACCAGGCGCGAAAACAGGGATTGATGTGCCAGATCAAAAGGTAGTGGAACATGATCGTCTGAAACAACGACCAGCAGTCCGGAGTTTTCCTCTTCCCTATCGGGTTCGAAGACCTCATGTTCATGAAAGGTTTTGGAACTTGTAACAATATCGCGAGCATCGTTTTCACCGCCATATTCGAAATCGACCGCTATCCGCCATTCCTCATCGGGACTTGGCAAAGCATCGGTCTTTTTATTTCGGCTAAAAAACGCTGCCATGAAACGCATACCCAAACAAAGCACAACCGTGTTAACGGCGAAAAAACCATGTCGTGGGTGACGCGAAAGCCTGAATACAGGCAAACTTTCGAGAGACAGCAACAACCGGAACAAGGAAAAAAGCGCAAGCCCTTGTAACCATCGCAAGCTATGCTACATCACAGCCGAAACTTTTACCACCCCGGGCTGATTTTCAAGGCCAGCGCTGTTTGCCCAACGAAAGCGCCGCCTTTTCTGAATGCCTTAGTCCGCAGACCGACTGGAAACACCATGACAAGCGATACAACTTCAAAATCAGGGAAAGTGATCACCCGGTTTGCGCCCTCGCCTACAGGTTACCTGCACATTGGCGGGGCACGAACGGCCCTTTTCAATTGGCTCTATGCCAAAGCAAACGGCGGCAAAATGCTCCTGCGTATCGAAGATACTGATCGCGAGCGCTCCAATCAGGCTGCTGTCGATGCCATCCTTGACGGACTTTCATGGCTAGGTCTGCAATGGGATGGCGAACCTGTTTCCCAGTTCACCAGAGCAGCGCGACACAAGGAAATTGCCGAGCAGATGGTAGCAGAAGGAACGGCCTACTATTGCTTTGCAACGCAGGATGAACTGACTGAAATGCGCGAGCTTGCAAAGTCAGAAGGTCGCCCTCCCCGTTATGATGGCCGCTGGCGTGACCGCAATCCCTCTGAGGCTCCGGAAGGCGCCAAAGGGGTTATACGTCTGAAAGCACCCCAGGAGGGGTTTACAGTGGTTGATGACCAGGTCCAGGGCGAAGTGAAATTCCCGAACAAGGACCTCGATGATCTGGTGCTGTTGCGCTCCGATGGCACCCCGACTTATATGCTGGCTGTGGTCGTTGATGATCATGACATGGACGTGACCCATATCATTCGCGGCGATGACCACCTGACCAATACGGGCCGTCAAACGCTGATCTATCAGGCGTTGGGCTGGGATGTTCCTGTAATGGCTCACATCCCGCTCATACATGGTCCGGACGGAGCCAAACTGTCAAAGCGTCATGGTGCTTTGGGGGCAGAAGCTTACCGTGCGATGGGATATCTGCCTGAAGCATTGCGCAATTATCTTGTGCGGCTTGGCTGGGCGCATGGAGACGATGAAATACTGTCGACCGACGACATGCTGAAATGGTTTGACTTTGGTGGCATGAACAAGGCAGCGGCACGTTTTGATTTTGCCAAGCTGGAAGCCCTGAACGGCCATTACATCCGCCACAGCGATGACAGCTATCTTGTCGATCGTGTAGTCGAGGTACTGCCGGAAATCGAACTGGAAACGCCAATGAAAGGCAATCTGGATATTGAGGGTAAAGCAAAACTGCTTGCCGCCATGCCCGGCCTGAAAGAGCGTGCAAAGACACTCGTCGAACTGATTGACAGCGCTGCCTATCTGTTTGTTCAGCGCCCGCTTGAATTTGAGGAGAAGGCTCTGGCTATACTCGATGATGGCGGAGATGCTGTCATTGCGGGACTTTTGCCTTTCCTCAGCGCAGCCGATGAATGGACAGCACAAAACACCGAATCAATCGTCAAGACTTTTGCAGAAACCAATGACCTGAAACTTGGCAAGGTAGCACAGCCGCTGCGCGCCGCATTGACCGGCAGATCAACTTCTCCAGGAGTTTTTGATGTTCTGGCCGTGCTTGGCAAAGAGGAATGTCTAGCCAGGCTGAGAGACAGGGCCGGCGCGTAATCGATGGTTTCATGGTTCCAACAGATACTGATCTTTGCGGCAGTAAATTAGCTTGTGTTGCGACTTTTGCCCCGAGGTTTGAGGGGTGGTCTTTGACTTATGTGTAACTTGAGAGCGCTTGTTAAATAAGTTAAGAATCGATGGCTTGCTAATTTGCTGCAGTGCAGCATATAAATGGGTGACTGTCTCCCAACCAGATATACAGTCCGAAAAATTGGCAAATTTTCCAGGACCCCTCCTGGAAACAAAACAACTGGTTTTATTGAAGGAAACAAAATGACAGAGAAAACAGCAAAACTCACCGTTGGCGACAAAAGCTGGGATTTTCCTGTTAAATCAGGAACCATTGGTCCTGATGTTGTTGATATCAGTTCGCTCTATGCAAAATCGGATCACTTTACATTTGACCCTGGTTTTACGTCCACTGCCGCTTGCGAAAGCGATATTACGTTCATTGATGGCGACCAAGGCATTCTTCTTCATCGCGGCTACCCTATTGAACAACTGGCCGACCATGGAGATTTTCTCGAGACTTGCTATCTGCTGCTCTACGGCGAATTGCCAAACACAGAGCAAAACAAGGATTTTCATCAGCGCGTGACGTACCACACCATGGTCCATGAGCAGATGTCGCGATTTTTTACCGGGTTTCGCCGCGATGCACATCCTATGGCCGTCATGTGCGGTGTCGTCGGGGCGCTTTCCGCATTTTATCATGACTCAACCGACATATCCGATCCGCATCAGCGAATGGTGGCATCCCTGCGCATGATAGCCAAAATGCCGACGATCGCTGCAATGGCTTTCAAATATCACATCGGGCAGCCTTTCGTTTATCCGAGAAACAATCTCGATTATGCAGCCAACTTTCTTCACATGTGCTTTTCTGTTCCGTGTGAAGAGTACAAGGTGAACCCAGTTCTTGCGCGCGCCATGGATCGGATCTTCATTCTGCATGCCGATCACGAGCAGAACGCTTCAACCTCGACTGTCCGTCTTGCCGGTTCTTCCGGAGCCAATCCGTTTGCCTGCATTGCAGCAGGCATCGCCTGTTTGTGGGGACCTGCCCATGGTGGCGCCAACGAGGCAGCGTTGAACATGCTTTCAGAGATCGGAACAGTTGATCGTATCCCCGAATTTATCGCCCGTGCCAAAGACAAGGATGATCCGTTCCGCCTGATGGGATTTGGTCACCGCGTTTATAAAAACTACGACCCGCGTGCAAAAATTATGCAGAAGACAACTCACGAGGTTCTTGCGGAATTGGGCATGAAAGATGACCCGATGCTGCAGGTCGCAATGGAACTGGAAAAAATCGCGCTGACTGATCCATATTTCATCGAGAAGAAGCTCTATCCGAATATCGACTTCTATTCCGGTATCACGCTACGCGCACTTGGGTTCCCGACAACAATGTTTACTGTGCTGTTTGCTTTGGCCAGAACTGTAGGTTGGATCGCCCAGTGGAAAGAGATGATCGAGGACCCGAAGCAGAAAATCGGTCGTCCCCGCCAGCTTTACACCGGCGCTACCCAGCGTGACTACGTGGCAATCGACCAGCGGTAGGCAATAAGTTAACCTGAAAGGGTGAAAAAATAAGGAAAGGCATTCTTCAGAGTGCCTTTTTTATTAGTTAAATTCAGGAGGTCTGCTTCCTGCTGTTTGCCATCTCCATGACAATCCGCGCGCAAATGGCACCAGGAGCTTCGTCTTGCTGCATTTTGGCATGAACCAGTGCAAATCCCTCTAGTTGCGCCCGCCGTTCAGGTCCGTCGACCACTAACGCTTCCACAAGGCGCGCAATGTAGGCTGGTTGAGCGTAGTCATTGATACGCTCCGGCACTATGACTTTGTCGGCAATCAGATTGGGCAATGCAGCTGTCCAGGCCTTGATCAGAAACCGAACAGCATACACTGCAGGATCCAGCTTGTAGATCGAAACCATCGGAACTCCATACATGGCAAGTTCCAGCAGTGCGGTTCCCGAAGCGGCAATGGCAGCATCTGCATGATGCATCGCCTCAAGCTTGGCCTCCTCACCGAGCAATATTTCAGGCTTTACAGCCCAATTCGCTATCTGGTCGCGGATGAAATCTTCAAGGTGGGGAACCGCCGGAAGCAAGTAAGTTGCCCTCTGACCACGTTTTTCGAGAATATCGACAGTTTGCCGCAGTATCGGAAGCAATCTTGCTGCTTCACTGCGACGTGAACCGGGCATCAGCAATATTTTGGCTGGCTTACCGGGCGCATTCTTCGTCTTGAGGTCAACTTTCCCGGCAAGTCGAACAAGCGGATGGCCTACATAAGTGGTTTTTGGGCCGCCGAGATCCTTCATAACCTCTGGCTCGAACGGCAGAATTGCCAGCACATGATCGATGTAACTGTTCATTTTTTTTGCCCTGCCCGGCCGCCAGGACCAGACCGATGGACAAACATATTTGACCACCGGCATATCTGGAATACGGGATTTCACCCGTTTAGCCACTTGCTTAGCAAAATCAGGCGAATCAATCAGCAAAACCACGTCCGGTTTCCTGGCGATGATATCGTCAGCAACATTTTTGGCTCTCATGAGCAAGGTCGGCAATTTGCGGATCACACCGGAAATTCCCATGATCGCAATTTCGGACGCATCAAACAAAGGCATCAGGCCGCGCGCCTGCATTTTCTCGCCGCCAAGACCGTACGGAACCACGTCAACATTCATGGACTTGAAATGATCAAGCAAATCCGCACCAAGGGCATCACCCGACATCTCGCCAACCACAAAATACAGGTTGAGCGATCTGCTCATGACGAAAAATCCACAGCACTGACACCAACGATGAAAATTCCCAGTTCACGGGCACGTTTGAGGGTGGCCTCGCGTTCCAGAATGAACGTATGCCCGGACTCAACCGCGATACCCTTGAGACCAGCGGCAAAAACACTGTCTATCGTCTTTGGCCCGATGGCTGGAAGATCAGCGCGCATGTCCTGTTCAGGTTTCATTGCTTTTACCAGCACACCCATTTTCGGTTTCGCAGACAAACGACCGCTAAGGCGGAGTTCACCAACGCGCCGGATCATCCCATCCGTCCCCTCGGCTGCTTCCAGTGCAATCACCCGCCCATCCTCGGCAATGGCTGCTTGCCCGACATCCAGCGCACCAATCATTTTGGCGGCCTTGAAGGCCTTCTCGATCATCGGCATGGCTGTCTTTAGCGCGGGCTTGCCACAGATAACTCCCTTGCCTGCCAAGAGGCCGGGTACGAGCTGATGCGCACCAACAACAATGATATTCTTGCGCGCAAAATACTCGGCTATTTTGGACAGTATCGAATTGTCGCCGCCCATGACGATTTTCAGCATCGTCGGAACTTCCTTGAGCGTTGCCATATCCATTTTCAGGCTTTTGATATCAGGCCGCCTGTGTATGCCGCCGGCAAAAATCAGGTGATGAACATCGTTCTGCTTGAGCAGTTCGAACAGTTTGCCCAGTTGGCCAAACCCCAAAACCGCGTCCGCATGAACAGCCAAATCGGAATCAATTTCACCGGAAACTCCGATAAGCATCGGTTTTCTTTTGTGTTTTTGCATTTCACGGAAGATCTCGACGGGCAAAATTCCGTTTCCCGCAATAATGGCAGCCCGAGAAATATCCGGGTCAAAGTCAGTCATGCCAACTTACCCTTTCAACGTCTTCCGCTTCAACCGATATCTTCTTTGTTGCGTGGTGTGCAAAGCGACCGGTTTTCTCCGGATTTGACAAAATTGACGATCTTGCCAACAATCGGACTTTTCATCAGAGCTTCGGGCATGCTTTTAACAGCATCGGCAATCGTCATCTCGCCGGAGAAAATAAACTTGTAGGCAGCGCGTGCCGCATGGATATCCTCACGCTCAAGACCTGCCCGCTTCATTCCGACAACATTCAAACCACCGAGATATGCCCGGTTGCCAAGGGCAACACCGTAAGGAATGATGTCGTTTTCAACGCCTGCCATACCGCCCACAAACGCGTTGTTGCCGATGCGGCAGAACTGATGCACACCGGCACCACCACCCATGATCACATTGTCACCAATCTTGCAGTGTCCAGCTACCATCACAGCATTTGAAAAAATGATGTTGTTTCCAAGTATGCAATCATGGGCCACATGGGCATTGGCCAAAAATACACAATTGTTGCCGATGACTGTCTTTCCCGCATCGCCGGCGGTCCCGGGGTTCATCGTAACACCTTCACGGATCGTGCAATTGTTGCCGATATCCAGTGTCGTAATTTCACCCTGAAACTTCAAGTCTTGCGGCTCATGCCCGAGCGAGGAAAACGGGAATACGCGGCTGTTGTCGCCAATTGTCGTATGGCCGGCAATCACAACATGAGACAACAGTTTGACCCCGTTGCCCAATTTGACATTGGGTCCGATATGGCAGAACGGGCCAATAACAACATCATTTCCAAGTACTGCGCCATCTTCAACAACCGAAGAGGAATGAATATTCTGACTCATTTACCAACATCTTCCGGATCGACCATCATGGCGCCAATCTTGGCTTCTGCTACTTTTGTTCCGTCCACAAACGCAGTGCAATCAAACTTGAATATCTGGCCGCGCTGTTTTGTCTTGATCACGTTAAGTTCCAGCCGATCGCCAGGAACCACAGGCTTTCTGAAACGAACCTCGTCGATTGTCATGAAATATACCAGCTTGCGCTTGCCGTCCGCATTGGCCTTGGCACTGATGGCCCCGGCAGTTTGTGCCATCGCCTCAATAATCAGAACACCTGGCATGATCGGATTGTCTGGAAAATGACCGTTAAAATGGGGTTCGTTGAACGTGACATTCTTGATGCCAACCGCAGAGTTATCACCATCGATACGCTCAATCCGGTCAATCAACAAAAACGGATAGCGATGCGGCAGAAGCTTGAACAGCTCTGTGATTTCGATGCGGTCGATGCTTTTGTTTTCAGTCATCCGTCATTCACCCTTTTTCGGCTGGATCATGGCCTTCAGTTTCATGTTCATCTTGACCCAATCCTTTATTGGCATAGCAGGATAGCCGATTACCTTTGCTCCCGCTTCAATATCAGTATGGGTACCGGCGCCGCCACCCACCTGTGCACCAGTCCCGACATTCGTGTGTCCGCCAATGCCAACCTGACCTGCAATCACAACATAGTCACCCAAGGTCGCACTTCCAGCTATTCCCGCAAGCCCTACAATAACACAGTGACGACCGATAACCACATTGTGGCCGATCTGCACCAGATTATCTATCTTGGTACCCTCGCCAATTACCGTATCCCTGTTTGAGCCACGGTCAATGGTTGAATTTGCACCAATCTCGACTTTGTCCTGGATTATGACGCGGCCTATCTGAGCCACTTTTTGATGCCCGCCAGGACCCATGGCAAAGCCAAAACCGTCCTGCCCGATTTTAACCCCTGTATGGATTATCACATTGTCGCCAATATAAGCGGTCGTGACAACGGCACCGGCTCCAACAACACTGTTACGACCAATCTGAACGTCCTGGCCGATTACAGCATTTGCCAAAATCACGCTACCACGGCCGATTGCAGCACCCTTGCCAATGACAGCGCCAGCTTCAATCGTCACATTTTCTTCAAGCAGAACATCTTCGCAGACAAACGCTCGGGGGCTGATACCCACTTCGCCTGTAATGGACTGCGGCTTTCCGGCAGTCGGATAAATCAGTGACAACGCTGTGGCATAGGCCTTGTAGGGCTGCTCATTGATCAATGCCACTGTTCCAGACGGCACCTTGTCTTTCAACTTTGCTGAACAGAAAACCGCTGCAGCCTTGGTATCAGGCAAAAATTTCGTGTAGCGCGGATTGTCGATAAACGAGAGACTGCCAGGTATGGCATCTTCCAGCGGACTGGCCGACGCAACAACCTTGCCTTCGTGACCATCCCCGTCAATGCTCGAACCGGTTTTGGCAGCCAAATCAGCAAGCGTGCATGGGGTAATCTTGAAAAAGGAATGGTTACTCATGGCGATACTCTTGATAACAAAAAGGGGCGCAATTGCCCCAATCTGTTCGCGTTAAATTTGCCCCGGATCAGAATGTTGTGCTGATACCAAAGCTGAAGCGTCTGATCTTGTCATAGGATTCATTGACAATCGGCTCGGCATAGTCAAACCGCAACGGACCGAAAGGCGAGTTCCAGATGATCGATGCACCGACCGAAGCGCGGATATTGTTGTCGTCAAGCTGCCCAATCTGCGCTGCTGTCAAACCAGGATTGCTGGCAAGAATTGCCGAACGTCCACGATCATCCAGTCCCCACAGGGAACCTGCATCGGCAAAGAAGCCGCCGCGTATGCCAAGCGATTCCGGCAGGAACGGCGCAGGGAAGGAAACCTCCGCAGTGGCGTTCCAGTAATACTGGCCACCCAGCGCATCGCCGGTGATCGGGTCACGCGGACCAAAGCCGTTTGACTGGAAACCGCGAATGTTGCGTCCGCCCTGGAAGAAGTTGTCAAGGGTACGATAACCGTCAGCATCGCCAAAGGTGGTGATTGCACCAGCACGGCCACGGGCCATACCGACCAGATCAAGCTCTTCCGACAAGGTGGCATAGCCGACAATCTTGGCTTCGGTTTTCAGATAGGTGGCATCACCGCCTGCACCAAATGCAGTCTGGGTGAATTCAAGACCAATACCGTTGTGCGGATTGGCAACGCTGTCAATCGTGTCATACCTGAACGAATAGCCAAAGCCTGATTGCGTCCAGTCCGAAGGCGAACTTGGCGGAGCAAGCGCAGCGGAAAGTTCTCCGACGCGGTTACCTTGTATGCCATCAAATGGTGCGATGGGCGCTGGTGGTGGCGTAGGATCAAGCAAACTATTTGCTACAGTCGTCGAGGTCTGGTTATAGGTATAGAATGGTGTCACAGACGCATTTTCAGTCAACGGAATACCAAAGCGGATCGTGCCAAAGGTCGAATCCGAGCTGTAGTTGGTATTGTTCGAGTCAGACGCATTCGAGCGGGTCTGGCCGATATCGAAACCGGCAGAAATGCGGTAGCCAAGGAAATATGGTTCGGTAAACGAGAAACGATAGGTCTGGTCCGAGTCACCAAAGGTACCAGCCAAACGTAACAGCTGGCCGCGACCCATGAAGTTTTTCTCGGTGAACGAGATCTCGCCAACAGGACCACTGCCGGTATTGTATCCGCCACCAATTGAAAATTCACCGCTTGCCTTTTCGGTTACCCGAACAACAACCACAATCTTGTCTGCGCTCGAACCGCCACGGGTTGAAATGTCAACTGTTTCGAACAGACCGAGACGCTCAAGGCGGCGCTTGGTGCGCTGGATAAAGACCTGGTTAAAGGCATCGCCTTCCGACATATCAAATTCACGGCGAATGACATAGTCACGGGTCACATCGTTGCCGACAATGACGATCTTCTCGACGAATGCGCGTGCACCCTGATCGATCAGATAAGTCACATCAATTGTGCCGGTTTCAAAATTGCGGTCGCCGCGAGGGACGACCTCAACAAAGGCAAACCCGCTGGAGGCAACGGTTTCAGTAAGGGCAACAATGGATGATTCCACCTTGCGGGCGCTGTAAACCTTGCCTGATTTCGTGTCCAGCTTGCTGTAAAGGCTCTCGGCATCAACGCCCGGAAGGGTTGATTCAATCTGAATATTGCCAAACTGGTACTTGTTGCCTTCATCAACCGTAATGGTGATGTTGTACTCGTTCGCGCCCTCGTCCAGCACCGCTGATGTCGAAAGGATTTGGAAGTCTGCATAGCCATTGTTGAAATAATGGCGGCGCAAACGCTCCTCATCCGCCGAGAGACGGTCCGGATCGTAAATATCATCGTTTTTCAGCCAGCTCAGCAGGTTTGTCCGCTTCGTTGACAATATCTCAAGGAGACGGGCATTGCCAAAGGCGCTGTTGCCGACAAACGAAATCGAATTGATCTTGGTCTTGCCGCCTTCATCAACACGGAAAACCACGTTCACACGATTATTGGCCAATGGCACAACTTCGGACGAAACACCGGCATCGCCGCGCCCTACCCGTGAATAAGCAGCCCTGATGGCTTCCACGTCAGAGGCAACAGTGTCCGGCGAGAAAATGCCGCGAGCCTGTGACTGGACAATGCCTGACAACGGGCCATCCTTGAGACGCGAATTGCCTTCAAAGAAGACCTGGTTGATGGTTGCATTCTCTGAAACTTCGACCACCAGTGTCGAGCCGGACTGATAAATACTGACATCGCCGAACAGGCCAGTAGCAAAAAGCGCCTTGAGCGACTCGTCAATATCATCATTGCCGAAATTCTGGCCGGGTTTGATCGTAAGGAAAGAACGGACTGTATCGGCATCCATGCGGGTATTTCCGCGAACATCAATCGAGTTGACGACCGCAGCTTGCGCCTGGGTTGCGCCGATCAATGCGAAGGGTCCGGAAAATGTTACGCTTGAGACGGCCAGGAAAATGCCGAACAGCATAGACTTTGCCAAAATATTGAGCTTCAAATTTGCAAACACAGTCGCCTCACTCTTTCTGTCCGGTTCAAACTTCAAACGAAGCAAAACACAGGAACAGGCTTGTATCATACCATATGCCAAACGCCGGACAGAATCCGGCTTAGTTAACAAATCTTTTACAGGGATTCCCGTCCTGTGCAACCATTGATGCCTAAAGAATTTTGTTATTCCGTCAACATGTTGCAGATTCGCCATGGCAAATCTGTTTAATGGTTAATTTTATGTTAAATCCTGCCCCGCGCACGCCCTGACCTTGGTCGATTTTACTGCTATTGCAATGATTTATGTTGTTTTCCGTCGCTTCGTGCCACTCAACTTCAGTTGCCAATTGCAAACAAACGTTATCAAGGCAGATTAACGCCATCGGTGATCAGGATGAAAATATCCGTGAAATATCATTCCAGGTCGCAAAAATCATTAACATCAGCACCAGTGACAGTCCAATTCTGGCTCCATATTCCTGCATCCGCTCGTTGACCGGACGTCCAAGGACTGCCTCGAAGGCGTAAAAGACCAGATGACCGCCATCCAGCATCGGAATTGGAAACAGATTAAGCAGACCAATACTGACTGACAACAAGGCCGCAAGATTTATCAGCGCTGCTGCACCCAGTGTCGCAACTTCCCCTGAAACTTTCGCAATACCGATTGGCCCGCTCAGATTATCCGCTGACTGATAACCCATGATAATGTCTTTGAGAAAATTTAGTGTGGAGCTGATGATATACCAGATTTCAGCCGCTGCCTGTCCGACAGCCTCCAGCGGCCCGCTTTTGATAACCTGCCCGCCGGATGTCTTTGGATCACTTCCGATACCCAAAATACCAACAGAATGCTTGTTGCCAAATCGGTCGATCCGTTCCTGCTTGCGCGGGGTCACATTCATTTCAACAATTTGGCCTGCCCGCTCAACCTTGATCACCACTTCACGATCAGGGTTTGGTGCGATTATGCGCGGAATATCCGAAAACGCTGCGATCAACGTGCCGTCAATCTCGATTACCTTGTCATTGACCTGAAAACCGGCGGCCGCTGCTGCGCTGTTGGGAAGCACTTCATTGACAACCGGCTCGGAAACATACCTGCCGAAAAACATGAAACTCAATGAAAAGATCACCAGCGCCAAAATGAAGTTGGCGATAGGCCCTGCAGCAACCACCGCTGCTCTCTGCCCTACGGTTTTGTGTAGAAAACTCCCGGATTTTTCTTCGTCGTTCATCTGGGCAGCCGCTTCAAAATCAGGCGTTGAGGCCGCGTTGGCATCGCCGTAGAATTTCACATACCCGCCCAGCGGAATAAGGCAAAGCTTCCAGCGAGTTCCATGTTTGTCGTTGAAGCCTATCAACTCAGGGCCAAAACCGACGGAAAACGCATCAATCTTCACCTTGTTCCAACGTCCAACCAGAAAGTGGCCCAGTTCGTGAAAAAACACGACGACTGTGAGGACACCGAGAAATGGAAGAATATAGCCAAAAAAGGAAATAGCTGGCACAGGAAGAGTGTTCATGAATTTACCGATGATTGCTGAAATAAAACTGCCCGATTGCTAGTGTGTTTCGCTTTACCTTGCAAGTGTCACGAGCGCACCCCTATTTATCAACCAAATTCGGCGGCACAAAGGCATATCGAAAAAATGGCCAGAAATTGCAATCAGGAGAACAACATCATGACCAGTATGTCCGACATGGTTCCGTTGCGATAAGTTTGGGTGGTAAATGCCAGAACAATCAGCCAAAGCGCAACGATGGCAAAAATCAATCCGTCCACCCGATCCAGCAGTCCGCCATGGCCGGGGATGATTTTCCCCGAATCTTTAAGACCAAAACGGCGCTTGACCCAGGATTCGAACAAATCCCCTCCTTGCGAAAAAAGAGACAGAACAATCGCAAGTCCGACCGATAAACCGGTAATCGGATAATACATCGCCCAGGTCAGGATTGCCGAAATCAAAACTGCGCCTACCAGCCCGCCTATAAAGCCCGACCAGGTTTTGTTGGGCGAAATTGAGGGGGCAAGTTTTGGCCCGCCAAACGTCTTGCCAAAAAAATAGGCGAGCGTGTCTGCCCCCCACACACAAGCAAACACAAACAGTACGGTAAAAAGACCGGTATATCCTGCGCGCAAATCGACCAGCGCAGAGAAAGGAAGTCCGGCATAAAGCAGCAAAATGCCACCCCATGTACTTTTCTGGCGCACCCACTCCCACGCCATCAGAACCAGTGCAGCCAGGACGATGATCGCAATACCCGAACTCTGTCGCCCGACAAAATAGGAGCCGAACAAAAGGATCAGGAAAACGAGGGCAAACAGGCTGACTAGAAACGGCAACTGGCTTCTTGTCATTTGCCGGAACTCATAAAAAACAACGAGGGACAAGGCAATTGCCAGAAGGGCAAACGTCTCATCGCCCATCCAGGTACAAAAAAGCGCAAAGGCCGCAAGCACCACAGCCGATAAAATCCTGACCGGCAGCTCCGCATATTTTCCGTTTGTTTGGCTATTGATCTCCGGCATTGTCCCCCCACAAAAGATCTCTGACAGCGCCCGATTCAGCTCCCCGTTTCGCGCGCTGTTTTTGCTTTTGTATCCAGGTTTTCAAGGCCCCCGAACTTTCGCCTTCTAGAAGAATAGTCATCCAACACTCCGGCAAGGTCATCTGCCGTGAAATCTGGCCAGAGTTTGTCAACAAATGCAAACTCGGAATAGGACGCTTGCCACATCAGAAAATTTGACAGCCGCAATTCGCCTGCTGTGCGCAGTATAAGATCCGGGTCGGGAATTCCTGCTGTGTCAAGGTGATCTGAAATCGTTTTCTCAGAAATATCGGCCGGCAACAATTCACCAGATATGATTTTCTCCGCAATCTTTCTGACCGCACAAACTGTTTCGCTGCGTGATCCGTAATTGAATGCGATGATCAAGGTCTGAGCGCGGTTATCCTTGGTCAGTAATTCAGCTTCTTTGAGCAGAGAGCAAATGTCATCAGGCAAATTGGTGCGCACGCCTATTACTTTGACCCGGACATTGTTCTGATGCAGTTCAGCAAGATCGCGCCGGATAAACATTTTCAACAGCGAAAAAAGTTCATTGACTTCGTCGGCTGGACGCGTCCAGTTTTCAGTGGAAAAGGAATAGAGTGTAAGAAATTCGATGCCCTGTGTTCGGGCCGCCTTGACAATCAACTTGACAGTATCAACGCCCTTTCTGTGACCAAAATGGCGAGGCAGACCGCGCTTGTTTGCCCATCGGCCATTGCCATCCATGATGATGGCTAGATGGCGCGGGACATTCTTGACCGCTTTGCTTGTCTCTTTGTTCGTCATTTCCAGGCGTTCTCCTCAAGCGCGTTGGAATTGCCCTAATTCCTACACTTGCAGAATTTCGATTTCTTTCTGTGCAACAATGCTGTCGACGCTGGATACCATGTCATCAGTCATTTTTTGAACCTTGTCAGACAATACACGTGCATCATCCTTGCCGATCACGCTGTCTTTTTCAGCCTTTTTGACCTCTTCCATGCCGTCACGGCGCACATGGCGAATGGCAACCTTTGCGCCCTCGGCATATTGGTGGGCAATTTTCACCAGTTCCTTGCGGCGCTGCTCGTTGAGCTCCGGCAAGGGGATCCGCAGGTTCTGTCCGTCTGTTATCGGGTTCAGGCCAAGTCCGCTTTCACGAATTGCCTTTTCAACAGCGCTTACCATGCTTTTATCCCAGATATGGACAGAAACCATCCGCGCTTCTGGAACGTTGACGGTGCCAACCTGACTGATCGGCATTTTCTGGCCGTATGCTTCAACAACGATCGGATCGAGCAAGCTAGCTGAAGCACGGCCTGTGCGAAGACCGGCAAGATCGTTCTTGAGTGAAGAAAGAGCACCATCCATACGCTTGGTCAGATCACTGAAATTGATCGCATCATCAGACATAAAAAATACCTCATTTAATAATTGGATGGCTTGCCAGTTAAAGTGGTTTTGCCATGATGTCCAGCCGCTTACTCGCTGACTATTGTTGATGTTCCCTTACCCTGCAGGATTTTTGCAAAACCGCCTTTTTCTTTCAACGAAAATACGACTATGGCAATTTTCTGGTCCCGTGCCAGCGCTACCGCCGATGTATCCATCACTTTGAGGCCGCGGGCAAGAAAATCCGAATAGGTAATTTTATCAAATCGGGTTGCACCCGGGTCGGTTTTGGGATCAGCAGAATAGATCCCATCTACCTGTGTCCCTTTGATGATGGCATCTGCCTTCATTTCGCAAGCGCGCAAGGCGGCCGGAGTATCGGATGTAAAGAACGGGTGACCGGAACCACCGGCAAAGACCACGACCCTGCCCGCTTTCATGTGGCTTTCAAGGCCACGCTGGGTGAACGTCTCGCAAAAAGTCGACAATTCGATAGCCGAAAGAATAACCGCTTCAACACCCTGCTCAATAAGCGCCATCTTCATGGCAATGGCATTCATTACCGTTGCCAGCATGCCCATATGATCAGCGCTGACACGATCCGATCCCTTTGCAGCAAGCGAAACACCACGGAAAATATTTCCCCCGCCAACCATCAGCGCAACCCTTGCACCCAGTTTGACGCCCTCGGCAATATCAGCCGCAATACGAGATGTGGTTTGCGGATCAATGCCAAACTGCTGATCGCCCATCAGCGCTTCACCGGAAACCTTGAAAAGAACAGTCTTGAATTTCAGCGCTTTGCCGGAGGTGCTTTTTGAGTTTGCCATGTTGGATCGTGAATCGCTTTTCTGAAAATGTTTCATCCCGATACACCAAGGGCGCCCCGTTGTCACGAAGCGCCCTGGATTCTGCGTCACTGATAAACAGTAATCTTACTGCCTGTTCATTGAGGCAACTTCTGCCGCAAAGTCGGTCACTTCCTTTTCAACGCCTTCACCAAGCGCCATACGGACAAAACCCTTCAACTTGATAGGTGCGCCGGCTTCTTTTTCAGCATTTTTCAAAGCCTGCTCAACGGTGTTTTCACCATCGATTACAAAGGTCTGGGAGAGCAAAACGCTTTCTTCATAGAACTTGCGCATGCGGCCTTCGACCATTTTGTTGATGATCTCTTCAGGCTTGCCGGATTCGCGTGCGCTTTCGGCAAAGATAGCGCGTTCACGCTCGGCAACATCCGCCGGGATTTCTTCCTTGGTTGCTGCAAGCGGGTTCAGAGCGGCAACATGCATGGCAATCTGCTTGCCAATAGAATTGAGCACTGCCGTGTCGCCGTTTGATTCAAGAGCAACGAGCACACCCAGTTTGCCAAGACCATCACTGGCGGCATTGTGCATGTAAGTCGCGACGATACCGTGCGGAACTTCCATTTTCGCAACGCGGCGAAGGTTCATGTTTTCACCTATTGTTGCAATGGCTTCTGTCAGTGTGTCAGCAACAGTTTTGTCGCCGCCGGCAATCTTGGCAGCGGCAACCGCTTCAACACTTCCATCAGTATTGATCGCTGTCATTGCGATATGACGGACAATTGACTGGAACTGTTCGTTCTTTGCAACAAAGTCGGTCTCGGAGTTCACTTCAACGACAACGGCGCTGTTGACGCTCTGCTCGATGCCAACCAATCCTTCGGCGGCAACACGGCCGGATTTCTTCTCGGCCTTCGCAATGCCTTTCGAACGCAGCCAATCCATAGCCGCTTCGATATCGCCATTGTTTTCAGTCAGGGCGTTTTTGCAATCCATCATGCCTGCGCCTGATTTTTCACGCAGCTCTTTTACCATTCCTGCGGTAATGCTCATCTCATTATCCTTTTTGCAATTGCGGACAGGCATTCCGTCTGTTGCGAAAATGCCTTCCATACTCTGCTTATCGAGGCGTTGTTGCGGGGGTGTGACGCAATGCCAGACCGCCCGGCCCGCTTCTCGGTTCATATAAAAAGCCGCCGCGGAAATTCAATTCCCCCGGCGGACTGGTCAAATCAACTGCACTTACTGTGCGGCTTCTTCAGGAGCTGGCTCGGCGGCCAAAACTTCTTCCACAGGCGCATCAGCCATGGCACCAATATCAACGCCTTGCGAGCCCTGCTGACGAGCAATACCATCGAGAGCTGCCTTGGCGATCAGATCGCAATACAAAGCAATTGCTCTGGAAGCATCGTCATTGCCCGGGATCGGATAATTGATCGGGTCAGGATTGCAGTTTGAGTCGAGGATGGCGACAACCGGAATATTCAAACGACGGGCTTCATCAACCGCGTTCTTTTCCTTGTTGGTGTCGATCACGAACATCAGGTCGGGAACACCGCCCATGTCCTTGATACCGCCAAGCGCAAGTTCAAGCTTGTCGTGTTCTCGCGAAAGCATAAGACGCTCTTTCTTCGTGAAGTTTTCTGCGCCGGAACCTGAAAGCATTTCTTCCAGTTTGCGCAGGCGCTTGATCGAAGCGGAGATCGTGTTCCAGTTGGTAAGTGTACCGCCGAGCCAACGGTGGTTCACATAATACTGCGCAGATTTCTTGGCAGAATCAGCAATGATCTCGGATGCCTGGCGCTTGGTGCCGACAAACAGAACGCGGCCGCCATTTGCTACAGTGTCTGAAACAACTTTCAGCGCCTGGTGCAACAACGGAACAGTCTGTGCAAGATCAATGATGTGAACGGCGTTACGTTTGCCGAAAATGTAACGCTCCATTTTCGGGTTCCAACGGTGTGTGTTGTGGCCGAAATGGGCACCAGCTTCCAATAGCTGGCGTAGGCTGAAATCAGGCAGCGCCATGATAGTATTCTCCTTTTACCGGTTTAACCTCCGCGGGGAATGAACTGCCAGATGGCAAGTCACCGGAACGCTTAATCTGGCAGGTGCCGTGCTTTTGAAAGCTGGAGGCTGAGGCCAGTCGCGCAATCCCGCGTGTGGAATAAGCGGGGCAATAGGCGAAAACGCAGGAGAATGCAAGGGTACAGTTGAAACAAGCTATAAAGTGCTATTCTGCCTAGCCTTGTTCAATTCCCCTTCACATCCTCATTTCTGGCCTATTTCCGACAAACTTGGTCCAAACAACAAATTTAAGTTAGCGCAAAGCCTCGGCTGCCGTCCCTCATGGTTAATTTCTGGTTAATTTATTGGCACACAATTTCAGCGGCAAGGTCTGGGAATATCGCAGGGCACGTTAATGTGTGATTGTCCTCAAACAAATGCGGTAACTCAAAAGGGGAAAAATGATGATCATGAACATTAAACGTTCCAGAGTTTTTAGTACTGTAAGCAGCAGCCTGCTGAAAAGCCTTCTTGTTGCGGGTATTGTCTTTACCGGAACATTCGGCACATCACTTTCAGATGCCAGAGCGGATGACAACAAACTCCAGATCGACATCGCTCCATCATTTGACTGGACTGCAAAATCCATTCGCAAGCTGGCCTACAACACAGCCAAGGTACACTCGGCCCGCTGCGAGCCTCCCTGCACCATCAATGTCCGCGTCATGATCAAGGACAGCGCGCAACGTGTGTCTGAAAAACGGCTGGGATGGTTGCGTAAGAACCTGGTCGAGGAAATGGCCCGCCGCACTCAATCCGAGATTGTCGTACAAGACAGCATCATTTTTGTGTAAGCTACCCACGAGCTCACGCAAACTTGGGGCGATCAATACTGTGCACCCCCCTGCTCATGGTTGAACTTCTTGTCCGGTTCCTGCTCTTACCAGACATTTAGACCATTGGTCGCCCCAAGCTACTATCTCAAAAATTGTGATTTTCACGTTTCCGGTAGATAAATCACTTTATATGACTTATTGTGTTTCACTGACTGGCTGTCATTCTTGTTAAAAGTTGCCCACAACAGGAATCAACAAATCGAAAGCCCTTCCCGATTGCTTTAGTGTCAAATTGCACTAAGTGAGTTCGGAAGGAGGGCAAAATATTTGAACTTTGTGGGAATTCAAATGCCATATGTACCTGAACTAGTGGATCGCGGAAAAAACTTCGACTATCGAAATTATTCAGTTTTTCTTGAGACCCTTAATACAGCAGAGACAACCTATGATATTTTCAAGGTTTTA
>JBGSTD010000001.1:0-10477 GCA_041736675.1 Salaquimonas sp. | reverse complement strand
AAGCAACAGCCGGTTGATCCTGTTTTTCTGATTGCGGTTCGCTGCAGGTCGCCAGCAAAGCGGAAAGGATCAGAGTAATGCCAATCCTGATTGGTATTCCAGTCGGCAAACAAAATCTGCCGGAATAGTTTTGTTTCGCCGCGCCCAATGATCCGAGGGGCAGGGCCTTATTGGCTGGCCCAGACAATTCTCGCCATCCATTCAATGTCTTTGAGCTGCAAGACCCTGTCTTCATGCTCGGGGTTGATCGACACGAGTTCAACGGAGGTGGCGGTTTTGCGCGCAAGTTCTTTCGCCATCACTTCGCCCTCGCGAGTTTTGACAACCACGCGGTCCTTCTTGCGAATGCTGGCGCCCGGTTGCACGATGATGATGTCGCCGTCACGGTAGAGCGGTTCCATCGAGGTGCCGGAAACTTCGAGCGCATATATCTGGTCGTGATCGGTTGCCGGAAACTGCACTTCGTCCCACCCCTGGCCAACCGGAAAACCGCCATCATCAAAAAAACCGCCGACACCCGCCTGCGCAAAGCCGAGCAGCGGCACGTTGCGAAACGTCGGCATCTTGAAACGCGAGGCAATATCGACCACGTTGAGCGGCCGGTCTTCGACGAGTGCCATGAAATCGGAGAACGAGGTAGAGGTCGCGCTAAGCGCCTTTGCTATCGATTCGGTCGAGGGCCATCGCAGCCGCCCTTCGCCGGTCATTCGCTTGGACTTGTTGAAAGACGTCGGATCTAGACCCGACTGGCGCGCCAAACCCGATGCTGAAAGGTGGTTCTGCTTGGCAAGGGCATCAATAGCGGCCCAAATTCTGTCGTGGGAAAGCATCAATCCGTGCTCCGGTTTGTATGGGTAAGCTCTCGTTTCCGCAGCAGATCTGCCAGAAAGGAAATTATTCCTTTCTAGACAGACAAATCGCAGGAGTCCAGCCAAAAATGACTTTGCCGTATTTTGGATACAGCGTCCGGTAAGTGCCAGACACCAACATGGTCATCTTTCCCCCGGCAAACACTTTCCCGCAGGGAAATGTCGATTAAGCCGACAGTCGCCACCTGTTGACAGCTTCAATGGACCCCGGATCAAGTCCGGGGAGACGCAGGCGGCGGGATTGCCAAACCCAAGGCGTCATCCCGCAGATGCGCAGTACACATCCGCGATCCATCATACTCCCTAAAACAGCACGAAACATAGGCCAGTCACCGCATCAGCGGGGAAAGGGCTCGCACGAAATGCCATCCTGATCGGCGTCATGTCGCAAATAATAGCCGGGCTCACCGCCCTTGGCAGGAGCAAGTCTCATGGCCCTTGCCGCCGAGCAATTGGGAAATGAGGCGACGTGTCTGGCCATCTCATCCCAGCGCCAGCCTTTGTAATAGGCCCCGGCGTAAATAACCAAAGCGAGCGTCAACAAAAGCCCGGCCATCATCAAAACCTGGCGGGCAATCGCGGCACGCTTTCGCCGTCTAGAAACATGATAATAACTGACATGCCTGAAACTGCTGCGCTTTGAAACACCTTCAAATCGCTTTTTCAGATCATCCGCTCGCTCATCGGCATTCTTGTTGCCAGAGCGCCATTTGGGCTTCTTGAAGTCTTTCATTCGGTGTCTTCAGGTTGGATCAATACAAACCTCTAACAAACTTATCCCCGCTCCAAAACCTGCGGTTATTGTTTCTGCACTATTGTCCACGCACAAACGCCGGGTGATCGCCGTCATTGCAGGTTGGAACAATGGCAGCGGAGCGGTATGCCGAGAGGGTTCAATTCCCAAGGGGTATACCTGAAGGCCGGGCTGGACGGTGTACTGAAGAGCCTCCCGGTACTAAAAATCTCCGCGCAGGACCCGGTGGGTCGTACACATATGGCTCAAAGGATTGGCATCCGGGTCCTGTGTTTGTGTAAGGAAAAATCGCACGTTGACCGAGCGTTGAGCGAGGGAAGCGCAAGATTTTGACCAAACAAAAGAGAAATCGCACGTTGACCGAGCGTTCAGTGAGGGAAGCGCAAGATTTCGACCAAACAAAAGCGGCAATCACCTTTTCACGCAGTGAAAAGTGATGAGAGCGCATTTGCTCTTTGATAAAACACTGGTGGATTCCGCCGAGTGAACGATTTCTCACGGGCTTTTTCGTTCATCACCGAAGGTAGTCATCGTCGGGCTACGACCCGACGATCCATGCCATGATCTATCCACCAATTGTGAGTTGGGAAGCATCACGGAATGGGTCCTCGGGTCAAGCCCGAGGATGACTACCATCGGATCTTTCGACATTTGCCCAAAACGAATGGGCAAAGTGTCTGCCGACCATCGACGCCGCTTCGCTTGTCTTGATCAAGCCCGAGGATGACAAATCGATCCATCACGCACTGGGTCCACGGCTCGTAGGCATTGGTTCCCATACACAATTCATTCATTTCCAGATACTCCATTTGTTACAAGCTTCAATCTGTGCTTCGATGTAATCATCAAGAATGATAGGCGGTCTGAAAAATCGGCTAATCCAGTGGAAAGCAGGGGCATGACAAAAGACGCTGCGCAGACAAACGAAGACCCTGCCGAACTGCTGCAGAGAGCCTATTCGCTGAAAGGCAGCAGCGAATCGAAGGCGCTGTATGCTGAATGGGCAAAAACCTATGACAAGACGATGCTTGAGGGCCTTGGCTATCTGACGCCGGAAATGACGGCGAAACTGCTTGCCGCACATGTGGCGGACAAGTGGGCGCGTATTCTTGATGTTGGCGCAGGAACTGGCCTCGCGGGAAAGGCACTCGCCTCTCTCGGCTATGCAAATGTGGACGGCCTTGATTACTCACCGCAAATGCTGGCAGTGGCTGAAAGTCGCAATGTCTATTCGAGGCTCTTTGAGGCTGATCTCAACCAGCCGCTTGCGGTTCACGACGCTGAATATGAAGCAATAATATGCACCGGTACCTTTACCCATGCCCATGTCGGAGCGGCGTGTCTTGATGAACTCTTCAGGATACTTAAACCCGGTGCCAAATTTGCCTGCACCATCCACAAGGATGTCTGGCAGTCCGGCGGATTTGCCGCAAAGATTGCCGGGATGGAAAACGCCGGAATTCTGGATGTGGTCCATTGCGAAACCGGACATTTTTATGCCAAGAGTGAAGCGCCGGAAGGCTGGTATTGTGTATGGCGGAAAACGGGGAATTCATGACGAAAACAGCATTGGTAACAGGCGCGGCGCGCGGCATCGGCCTTGCCACCGCAAAACGGTTTTTGCGTGAGGGCTGGAATGTTGCGGTCGTTGACATTGATGCAAGCGAGTTGAAGGTTGCCGAAAAGCAGCTGCCCGGCGCGCTTGTGCTTCACAACGATATATCCGATCCTTATCAGGTCACCGATTTCATCGGACGTACCGGCTCGGAGTTTGGCCGCCTAGATGCCCTCGTCAACAATGCCGGTGTTGCTGATTTCGGACCGATAGAGGAGACCACATTCGAGCGCTGGCGGCGTGTGATGGCAACCAATCTCGATGGCACATTTCTGGTTAGCCAGGCGGCAATTCCATTGTTGAAAAAACAGCGTGATGCGGACGGTGCGGCAATCGTCAATATTGCTTCGATCTCGGGGCTTCGCGGCTCGACCCTGCGGGTCGCCTATGGAACCTCCAAGTCGGCCGTCAATCAGTTGACCTTGCAGCAGGCTGCAGAACTTGGCGAATACAAGATTCGCTGCAATGCGATTGCGCCAGGTCCGGTTCGCACCAAGCTTGCAATGGCAGTTCACAGCCAGGAAATCATCGACGCTTATCACGACGCAATCCCGCTCAACCGTTACGGTTCCGAGACAGAGATTGCCAATGCGATCTGGTTTTTGTGCTCCCCCGAGGCGAGCTATATCACGGGCCAGATCCTGTCGGTTGACGGCGGATTTCAGGGAACCGGAATAGGCCTGCCGGCGTTACGCTCGCAATCATGATTGTCGATATAGATGTCCATCTTGAATATGAAATAACCCAACCCACCCGCCTCCTTCTTCAGATCGAGGCGGCGGGGCATCCTGGCCAGCATGTGCAAAGTCAGAGCATCACTTTTGGCGGAGCCGTCGATCCTGCAAGAGTAAAGGCAGAAGAGGGTATCGGGCATCGCACATGGCTTCTTGCCAATGAAAATCTTGTTTGCAACTACCGGGCGTTGGTTAATGTGACTCGCAAGAAGGTCGGCCTGGAAACGCTTTTGGCCACCCCCCTGCCGGACCTGCCGCCCAACGTTGTCAGCTATCTCATGCCCTCACGTTTTTGCCAGTCAGACCAGTTTCAGGATTTTACCGCGCAGCAATTCGGCAATTTGTCTGACGGGGAAAAAGTTGCCGCGATGGTCAATTGGGTCAACATCAATATCAGCTATGTTTCAGGGGTTTCCCACGCCCAGACAACCGCAGTTGAAACCTTTTCGCAGGGACAGGGTGTCTGCCGCGACATGGCGCATCTGCTGATTGTCCTGCTGCGGGCAGGCGGCTTCCCGGCGCGTTATGTCAGTGTTTATTCACCCGGCGCCGTCCCCCAGGATTTTCATGCCATTGTTGAGGTGTTTCTCGATGGGAAGTGGCATATGGTCGATCCGACAGGCATGGCCGACCCGCTGTCGACAGTGTTGATCGGTGTGGGGCGTGACAGCGCCGATGTATCGTTCCTGATGAGTTTTGGGCCGATCAATTTTATTGCCCAAAGTGTCAAGGTCAGCATCAACCAAAAATAAACCCGGCAGCTTTCACTGCCGGGCTTTCATTTGCAATTCGTTTGGCAACCAGCTCAGGCCGCCTTTTTTGAAGGCTCTGCAGTCGGGTTGAAACGGTCGTAGAACTTCTCGTCCGTTTTTGCCATTTCAAGAAGCAGCTTGTTCGGCTTGAACTGGTCCCCATACTTCTTCTGCAGTTTTTTCAGCAGGGCAACAAAGGCTGTTGTACCCATGCCGTCAATATAGCTGATCGCACCACCCGTAAACGGGGCAAAGCCAAATCCGAGAATTGAGCCGATATCAGCCTCGCGCACGTCGGTGACAACCCCTTCAGCCACACAGCGTGCCGCTTCAACAGCAATTGTTGCATGAAAACGGTTGCGGATTTCCTGCACGTCCACGTCTTCGGGATTCTGCTGAGGATAGAGTGTTTTCAACTCCGGCCACAAATGCTTCTTGGCCGGCTTGTCGGGATAATCATAAAAGCCCTTGCCGTTCTTGCGGCCAAGACGCCCGTGCTTTTCGACCATCGTGTCGACCAGTTTCACGTGGCGCGGGTCAACAGCATCCTCGCCCATGTCGCGGATCGTCTGGTGCAGGATCTTGTGTGACAGATCGATAGCGGTTTCATCATTGAGTGACAAGGGACCAACCGGCATACCGGCAGCCTTGGCAATGTTTTCAATCATCGCCGGAGGTACGCCTTCAATCAGCATGTTATAGGCTTCGGACATGTAGCGAAGCACACAGCGGTTGACATAAAAGCCGCGCGTATCGTTGACTACAATCGGCGTCTTCTTGATCTTCAGCACATAGTCGATGGCAACCGCCAACGCCTTGTTGCCGGTCTTTTTGGCCATGATGATTTCGGTCAGCATCATCTTGTCGACCGGCGAGAAGAAGTGGATACCGATAAAGTCGGATGGCCGCTTGGAGGCCTTTGCCAAATCTGTGATCGGGATCGTTGAAGTGTTTGACGCAAAGATTGCACCTTTCTTCATGTGGGCTTCTGCCTGTTCCGTGACGATCTTTTTGACATTGCTGTCCTCAAACACGGCTTCAATCACGAGATCGCAATCGGCAAGATCAGCGTAATTGTCAGTAGCCTTGATGAGTGAGAGTAAAGCATCTTTCTGCTCGGCAGTTGAATATTTTTTCGAAATTGCCTTGTCTTCCAGGCCAGCGGAATGCGCTTTGCCTTTTTCGGCCGCGGCCATATCACGGTCGAGCAAAACAACTTCGATGCCTGCCTTGGCGGTCACATACCCGATGCCAGCTCCCATGAAGCCGCCACCACCCAAAACGCCTATTTTTTTGATTTCCGATTTTGGCTGGTCAGCCGGGCGGCGCGCACCCTTGTTGATCGCCTGCAGGCTCATGAACAGCGAACGCACCATGTGCTTGGCTTCAGTGGTTTGAAGCACCTGGGCAAAATAGCGGGACTCAATGCGCAGTGCCGTATCAAACGGAACAATCAGACCTTCGTAAACGCATTTCATGATCGCCCGTGCGCCCGGATAATTGTCCTGCGTTTCGCGGCGATAGATGGCATTGGCTGGCGGAAAGAGATTGAAACCGGCCGGAGAGTAAACCGCGCCACCCGGCAGCTTGTAGCCTTTTTCATCCCACGGCTGAACGGCTTTGAGGCCATCCCTGATAAGTTGTTTCGCAACCGAAACTTCTTGGCCGGGTTCAGCCAATTCGGTAACAACGCCGAGCTTTTTGGCCTTGTCTGGTGAGAAATTCTTGCCCTGCAGAAGATATTGCAGTGCTTCCTGGGTGTGAATCAGGCGAGGCAGGCGCTGGGTACCGCCGCCGCCCGGAAACAGGCCAACCTTCACTTCCGGCAGGCCGAGCTTGGCGGATGGATCGTTTGCAAGAACGCGCGCATGGCAGGCGAGGGTGATCTCAAATACACCTCCGAGCGCCTGACCATTGATTGCCGCAACAAAAGGCTTGCCGCAGGTTTCCTGCTTGCGAAGGATCTGGTTCATCGCCGAGGCGTTTTCAAACATCAGCTTGGCCGCGCCCTCCTTGTCGGTCTTGGCAAGGGCAGCCGTGTCGTTCATCATCTTTTCCAGCATGGTAAGATCTGCGCCCGCGCCAAATGCCTTCTTGCCTGACGTAAGCACGACACCCTTTATGGCTTCGTCGCTGGCCGCTTTGTCGATGATCGCGTTCCATTCTTCCAGAACGGATTGGTCGATCACATTCATGCTTTTGCCCGGGCTGTCCCAAGTAACAAGCGCAATACCGTCGGCATCTGTTTCCAGTGTGAAGTTCTTGTATGTCATCGTTACACCCGTTCAATAATCGTTGCTGTTCCCATGCCTGCACCAATGCAGAGCGTGACGAGGGCTGTCTGTTTGCCGCGCCGCTCCAGTTCATCAAGAACGGTGCCGAGGATCATCGCACCTGTGGCACCCAGTGGATGACCCATGGCGATCGCACCGCCGCAGACATTCATCTTGTCGTGGGAAATGTTGAAATGCTGCATGTAGCGCAGCACCACCGAGGCAAAGGCCTCATTAAGCTCGAACAGATCGATATCGGTGATTTTCATCTTTGCCTGTTTGAGCAGTTTCTCGGTCACATCAATCGGTCCGGTCAGCATCATAGCCGGGTCAGAGCCGATATTGGTATAGGAATGAATTTTCGCCCGCGGTTTCAGGCCAAGCTGCTTGCCGCCATTTTTGGAGCCGAGCAAAACTGCCGCTGCGCCGTCAACAATGCCTGACGAATTGCCGGCATGGTGCACATGGCGCACCGTTTCAACATCAGGATGGGCAGCGATTGCAACGGCATCGAAGCCGCCCATTTCACCCATCATGACAAACGACGCGTCGAGGGAGGCGAGAGACTGCATGTCCGCGGTCGGGCGCATGTGCTCGTCCTTGGCAAGAATGGTGATGCCGTTCTGGTCTTTCACCGGAATGACCGAGTTCTTGAAGCGGCCTTCTTCCCATGATTTGGCAGCGCGCCTCTGGCTCTCCACCGCATAGGCATCCACATCATCGCGCGAAAAACCGTATTTGGTGGCGATCAAATCTGCCGAAACACCTTGCGGCATGAAATAGGAAGGCACAGCAACGGAAGGGTCCATTGGCCATGCGCCACCCGACATGCCCATGCCGACACGGGACATCGATTCCACGCCGCCGGCAATCACCACATCATCCATGCCCGACTGGATTTTTGCTGCGCCAAAATTGATCGCATCAAGGCCTGATGCGCAAAAGCGGTTGATCTGAATTCCAGCAACCGAATTGTCGTAGCCTGCTTCGAATACAGCGGCTCTGGCAATATCCGATCCTGCTTCACCCACCGGATCAACGCAGCCCATGATCACGTCATCGACAAGCGGCGTCCTCATGTTGTTGCGATCGCGCAACGCTTCCAGTGTCTTTGCGGCAAGTCTTACAGCCGGAACTTCGTGCAGCGATCCGTCCTTTTTGCCGCGACCTCTCGGGGTGCGGACATGATCGTAAATATATGCGTCTGCCATTTTGCTTCTCCTATGGGCGCCATGCCTAGGCAGGCGCAATTTTTGTCACCCTATGAGTTGGCAAGTCACCAACAAAAAGGGGACGGTTCAATTCCTATTCAACACCTTCAACAATCGTTACGCTGCCTTCGGAAGCAGCAAGGCGATGCTCGCGTGCCGCCTGATATGTCGGTGAACTCCAGCAGGCTTTTGCTGTGGCAAGATCCTTGAATTCAACAATCACATGTCGCGCGCCCTTGATGTTTCCCTCAAGAATTTCATAAGCTCCGCCACGGGCAAAGAACTTCGCATCGTATTGTTCAAAAGCGTCCCGTGCACCCTCGACATACAGTTTGTAGCGCTCGGGGTCTTTTATATCCACATGGGCAATCCAGTATCCCTTTGCCATCAGCCTTCAAATCCTTCTGAAATAACAAGTCTTCCCTTGGAGGCATTGAGACGGTGCTGGCGTGCCGCCTGATAGGTTTCGCTCGCATAACAGGCTTTGGCCGCCTCTATGGTTGGAAACTCGATCACCACATGGCGGGGGCCGAGGTCATCGCCTTCAACCTGCTCGGACGGAGTGCCGCGAACCAGAAACTTCGCGCCGAATTCCTTGTAGGCAGGTGTCGCTCCTGCAACATAGTTCTTGTAAGTTTCCGCGTCATGGACATCGATATGTCCGATCCAGTATCCCTTAGGCATGTATTTTCTCCCGGTAGCGCTACAGCGTCCTCGCAATAAGCAGTTTCATGATCTCGTTGGTCCCGCCATAGATGCGTTGCACGCGGGCATCGCGAAACATGCGGGCAATCGGATACTCGTTCATATAACCATATCCGCCGAAAAATTGCAGGCATTCATCCATCACTTTTCCCTGAAGGTCGGTAGACAGATATTTGACCATTGAGGCGGTTGGCGCATCGAGTTTCCCCTGCAAATGCTGCTCCACGCAATGGTTGACAAAAACCCGCATGGCAGTTGCCTCAGACTTCAATTCAGCCAGTTTGAACTGGGTATTCTGAAAGTCAAGAATAGCCTTGCCAAATGCCTTGCGCTCTTTGACGTAGTCGATTGTGAGTGCCAGCGCGGTTTCGATTGCAGCAATCGCCTGGTTGGCAATGATCAGGCGCTCCTGCGGCAATTCGGTCATCAACTGAATGAAACCGAGGCCTTCTTCTGCACCAATGAGGTTGGAGGTTGGAACCTTAACATCATTGAAAAAGAGCTCTGACGTATCGTTCGCCTTAAGGCCGATCTTGTCGAGATTTCTACCGCGTTCAAAACCCTGAACTTCGTCGGTTTCAATGACGATCAGTGACGTGCCCTTGGCACCCTTGGACGGATCGGTTTTCGTGACAACAATAATCAAATTGGCATTCTGGCCGTTGGTGATGAAGGTTTTCGAGCCGTTGATGCGGTATTGATTGCCATCGCGAACAGCAGAGGTTTTAACATCCTGCAAATCCGAACCTGCACCGGGCTCAGTCATGGCAATCGCACCGATCAACTCACCCGTTGCAAGGCGTGGCAGCCATTTTTCCTTTTGCTCTTGCGACCCGTGATGGAGAATATAAGGTGCAACAATGGCTGAATGCAGCGCTATGCCAAATCCGTCTACGCCGGTGTGACCCAAGGCTTCAATTATCGCTGCTTCATGGGCATAGCTGCCGCCCGAGCCGCCATATTCTTCAGGCATTGCAGCGCAAAGCAGACCATTTGCCCCTGCTTTTTCCCAATCAGACCGCGGAACAATTTCGTTCTTTTCATAGCTGGCATAGTTGGGCGCTATCTCGTTTTCGAGAAACTTTGTGGCCATTTCCCTGACCATGGCCACCTCTTCGGTTTCCCAGGCCGGTTTTGGAACGTTCAATACTTCCTGCGGTCTCATAATTCCTCCCTCGTCATCCCCGGCCACCAGGCCGAGGGTTCATTGTCATATCCTGCAAAGCAGTACTTGCCAGGATTAACACTCAATTGTCGTTACCCTACGGACGTTGCCGGAGTATGGCAAATGCAGAAAGTCTCCTAAAACGCCTCGGCGCTTAGTGCCATCATGCTGTCGGCACCTGACTGGATGCGTGCAAGATGCGCACCGGCTTCCGGCATGATGCGCTCAAAATAATAGCGCGCCGTTGCCAGCTTGCCTTCGTGGAAAGATGCCTTGCCATTGGCACCCTCACCAAGGGCTTCAAGCGACTTTTCAGCCATCAAGGCCCACATGTAACCAAGCGCCACCAGACCCATCAGATGCATGAAGTCGGTTGAGGCCGCGCCTGCATTGTCCGGG
>JBGSTD010000010.1:0-71337 GCA_041736675.1 Salaquimonas sp. | reverse complement strand
GTACGGTTGACAGCCAAATAATGACAAGAAATAGTACCGAAGTTGCAAGCCAGGTCCAGTGCGGTCCCTTGCCTGTAGCGTGCATCGTGTTGAAATAGAGCCGGATCGTGACGCCCATAAGGAACACAAGGGCAGCAATGATCCAGTTATACTGCGTTGCAAAAGCAAGCGGGTAATGATTGGACAACATGAGGAAGATGACGGGCAGGGTGAGATAGTTGTTGTGGGTCGAACGCAGCTTTGCGATCTTGCCATATTTGGGATCCGGCGTTCTGCCTTCCTTCAAATCCTTCACGACAATCCGCTGATTTGGCATGATGATGAAAAACACGTTTGCGGTCATGATGGTTGCGGTGAAGGCACCCAGATGCAGCATCATCGCACGCCCTGTGAATATCTCCTTGTACCCCCAGCCCATGATGACCAGCAAGACAAACAGGAGCAGCATCAAGAAAGTGGGTTTTTCGCCAAGCGGTGATTTGCAGAGGAAGTCGTAGATGATCCAGCCAATCGTCAGTGATCCGGCCGAAATTGCAATCGCCTGCCATGTGCCGAGATCGGCTTTGGTGGGATCAATCAGGAAAAGTTCTGCGCCCACCCAGTAAACGATCATCAAGAGTGCCGCACCCGAAAGCCAGGTGATGTAACTCTGCCATTTGTGCCAGGTCAGATGTTCTGGCAATCGGGCAGGGGCCACCAGGTATTTGGTTGTGTGGTAAAAACCGCCGCCATGGACTTCCCATTCCTCGCCATACGCACCTGCGGGCATGTCTGGCGCCGGTTTCAACATCAGATCGAGCGCAATGAAGTAAAAACTTGCACCTATCCAGGCCATTGCGGTGATGACATGCAGCCAGCGGACCGCAAATCCGATCCAATCCCAGGCGATCGCAAATTCATACATGTGATAGTTCCCCGTATTCGATCTGTTTAAGCAGAGTGTGCCAAACAGTTTCAAGACTGAATAGGTAATATGTTCAAAGACTTTCAAATGAAACCATAAAATGCTAGTTCAAGCCATGGCTTATGTTGAAAATGTCAAAACTTTTGTCCGCGTTTACGAACTGGGCAGCATGTCTGCTGCGGGCAGGGATTTGCGTATATCAGCAGCGGTGGCAAGCAGCAGGATCGGTGAGTTGGAACGCCATCTCGGGGTACGGCTTTTCAACCGCACAACTCGAACCTTGAAGCCTACCGAACATGGCGAGTTGTTCTACAAAGGCGCCATAAAGATACTCGACACGATTGACGAAGTTGAGGGGAACATTGCTGAAATCACCTCCCAGCCAAAAGGCACGATCTTTGTTTCGGCCCCGCTTGGCCTTGGCAAGAAACTGATTGCCGGAATGGTTCCCGATTTCAAGGAACAATATCCCGATCTCAATGTTCGTTTGCGCCTGTCAGATCGCAGGGTTGATATCACCACCGAAGGTCTTGATGCTGCGTTTGTTCTTGGCAACCAGACGGACTCCGAAATGCGGATACGGCCAATTCACGAGTTTGAAAGAGTGCTGTGCGCGTCGCCCAAATACATCGAGCGGTATGGCATGGCGAAGAATGGCGATGAACTTATGCTCGGCAATCACAAGTGCCTGATGCTCAGATTTCCGGGCGCTGTTGAGTTTTTCTGGAATTTGCGTGTCGGCAATATTGTCAAACGCTATGATTTCAATGCGCCGCTCGAAACCGATGACGGGGATGTTCTGACCGCGTGGGCCTTGGCTGGCAGTGGTATCATCAACAAGACCCGGTTTGAAGTCGCGCCTTATCTTGCATCCGGCGAACTGGTGGAAGTGGCGCGCGATACGCCTCCAACAGGCCAGCCATTTTCATGCATTTATCCGCACAAAAGATTGCAGGACATGAAAGTCAGGCTGTTCATTGACTACGCGGTCAACCGCTGCCGCAAGGCGCTGGGCAAGGCCTGAGGTCAACTGCCCCGGTAGGTCGAATACCCGTAGGGTGAGAGCAGAAGCGGCACGTGATAATGGGCGTTGGCATCGTTCATCCCGAAGCGGATCGGGATTTCCTCAAGAAACAGGGGTTCATCGGTTTTGCTGACGAGCTTGTGTTTGTGCAGATACTCGCCAACAGAAAATACCAGTTCATATTTGCCTGGTGCGAATGCCTCCTTGGGCAGGATGGGGCTATTGGTTCTTCCGTCATCATTGGTGATGGTTGAAGCCACTTCTTGCCTGGATTTGCCGGAGACTTTGTAAAGCGTAATGACAATCCCCTCGGCAGGGCAGCCTCTGGCTGTATCCAGTACATGTGTGGTCAGATATCCGTTTGATTGGTTCATTGTGCAATCCTGCAGGTTAGGCATTTATCGAATCTGCCTTCAGCTTACTGTAGCGCGAACAAAAAGTGTTGAGTCAAGCGCGGGAATCAACATAATCTTCTTCAGGATTTATTTGATAATCCGGTTATTTTATTGATGTAAGCTTCTCGAAATAATGGGGATTACTGTTGGCTCGCTATCCTAGAGACATGATCGGATATGGCGCGACGCCTCCCAAGGCCGTTTGGCCGGGCGGGGCGGCGATTGCTGTGCAATTTGTGGTCAATTACGAAGAAGGCGGAGAGAACAACATTCTCCACGGTGATGCCGCCTCAGAGGCCTTTCTTTCTGAAATTGTTGGTGCTGCCCAATGGCCCGGAATGCGCCACTGGAATATGGAGTCCATATACGAATATGGATCGCGCGCCGGTTTCTGGCGTCTCCACCGCATGTTCACAGAGGCCGCCATCCCCGTCACTGTCTATGGCGTGGCAACCGCACTGCAACGCTCGCCGGAGCAGGTTGCCGCGATGCTGGAAGCGGATTGGGAAATTGCCTCCCACGGCCTCAAATGGATCGAGTACAAGGATTACAGCCGCGAGGCTGAAATGGCGGATATGCAAAAGGCCATTGCGCTGCATGAGCAGGTTACGGGTTCAAGACCCCGCGGCTGGTACACCGGCCGATGCTCGGTCAATACTGTTGATCTGGCCGCGGAGACGGGCGTCCTCGACTACGTGTCGGATTCATACGCAGACGACTTGCCTTATTGGTATCATCACAAGGGCAGGGACCAGCTGATCATTCCCTATACACTTGATGTCAATGACATGCGTTTTGCAATACCGGCAGGGTTCAACTCCGGCGATCCGTTTTATACCTATCTGAAAGACACATTTGATGTCTTGTATGCCGAAGGCAAAGCCGGTTCGCCAAAGATGATGAATATCGGTCTGCATTGCAGGCTGGTCGGACGGCCGGGACGGGCTGCCGCGCTCAAGCGATTTATTGACTATGCCAAAAGCCATCAGGATGTGTGGTTTTCTAAGCGTATTGATATTGCCGAGCATTGGGCAGAGCATCATCCGGCAAATCCACAGGTGCTGCGCCCCTCGCAAATGGAACAGGAAGAATTCGTCACCCGTTTTGGCGGTATTTTTGAACATTCCAAATGGATTGCGGAACGCGCCTTTGATGCGGAGATGGGCCCCGCACATGACCGTGCCATAGGATTGCATGCCGCCTTGTGCGCGCAGTTTCGGAGCGCAGATGAAGAAGAGCGGCTTGGAGTACTTAGGGCGCACCCCGATCTTGCCGGAAAACTTGCTGCAGCAAAACGCCTGACTGCAGAATCAACCAGCGAGCAGGCTGGTGCGGGTCTGGACGCACTGACCGATGAAGAACGTCAGACATTTACCCAATTGAATGACGCTTATACAGACAAGTTCGGATTCCCTTTCATCATTGCCGTCAAGGGGCTTAACAAGCACCAGATTCTGGGTGCTTTCCAGAACCGGGTCAATAACAATCGTCAGCAGGAATTTGAAACAGCGTGCCGGCAGGTGGAGCGCATTGCTCTTTTACGGCTGTCGGACATTCTGCCCTGAACCATCGCGAAAGAAGAACAATGGCCCCGGTAAGGAAAAACGAAGCCGATTATTTTGCCCCCAAGGGAGGACTTCCTGCACAGAGCGATTTGATGACGGGGCGTGCGGTGTTCACCGAGGCATACGCCGTCATTCCGCGCGGTGTCATGCGCGATATCGTGACGAGCTACCTGCCAGGTTGGGATAAAACCCGCCTGTGGGTTCTTGCCCGCCCGCTCAGTGGATTTGCCGAGACATTTTCGCAATACATCATGGAAGTTGCTCCTGGTGGCGGCAGCAATATGCCTGAAAGCAATGACGAAGCCGAATGCGTGATATTTGTCGTTGAGGGCGTTCTGACGCTGACGCTGGAAAGCAAGGTGCATCAGATGAAACCCGGCGGCTATGCATTTATTCCGCCTGGCTCAAACTGGAAGGTCGCCAACAAGGGAAAGGCAAATGCCGTTTTTCACTGGATACGAAAAGCCTATGAAAAAGCTCCCGGAATTGAGATGCCGGAAGCATTCGTGGTCAATGAAAAGGACATTGCCCCAATAGCAATGCCTGACACGCAAGGAAAATGGGCGACAACGCGGTTCGTTGATATGACTGATCTTCGACACGACATGCACGTAACGATTGTTACCTTTGAGCCGGGCGGGCTAATCCCGTTTGAGGAAACCCATGTGATGGAACACGGGCTTTATGTGCTTGAGGGCAAGGCAGTTTACAAACTCAACAAGGATTGGGTTGAAGTCGAAGCGGGCGATTTCATGTGGTTGAGGGCATTTTGTCCGCAAGCCTGTTATGCCGCGGGACAAACGAAATTCCGGTATCTTTTGTACAAGGATGTTAACCGGCAAATGAAGCTTGGGAGGGCTTTGTAAGGATTGGCAGGCGAGGGGGATGCCGTTTGCCAATTCATGAGTGCCAGAAATGCATACCCGTTTATGGTCTGTATCGACAGTCTTTTCGGCAACGACAGGATTGGTTTCTTGAAAGCCAAAATGGAAGGAAAACCAAATGGCAACACATAATTCGGCGTTGGGGACGCCAGAGCAACTTAGAGACCCCAATTATACTCCACCTTTGGCGCAAGCTGTTCCATTAGGTATTCAGCACGTCTTGGCAATGTTCGCCAGTAACGTAACGCCTGCGATCATTGTTGCGGGCGCGGCAGGATTTGGTTTCGGTTCCAATTCACCGGATTTTCCGAACCTGATTTACATGATTCAGATGTCCATGCTGTTTGCCGGCATCGCCACCTTGTTTCAAACCATCGGTTTTGGCCCTGTCGGGGCAAGATTGCCGATCGTGCAGGGAACCAGCTTTGCCTTTCTGCCGATCATGATTCCTGCTGTTGCCGGATTGGGTGCGGCAGGTCTAGGCGGTTTGATGACCGGTGTCTTCATCGGCGGCCTGTTCCACTTTTGCCTTGGCTTTTTTATCGGGAAGATCCGCTTCGCGCTGCCGCCTTTGGTGACAGGCCTGATCGTGTTGATGATCGGATTGGCCCTGATCAAGGTCGGTATTGAATATGCCGCCGGTGGCGTGCCTGCCAAGGACAAGCTTCTGGCGGCCATGGCAGCTGCAAAAGCTGGTGGAACGCCGGTTGATTACACAGGCCTTTCATTCGGCACCCTTGCCCAGTGGACACCAGCACTTGTGGTGGTAATCGTTACGCTTGGCGTAAAGTTTTTCACAAAGGGCTTCATGTCGGTTGCAGCAATTCTTATCGGCCTCGTCGCCGGTTATATTGTTGCGTTGCTGATGGGACAGGTGAATTTTGGCAACATCGCACGTGCCGGAATATTCGAAATGCCAAATCCGTTTCGTTGGGGTTTTGAACTCAACTGGGCGATCATCATCGGCATGTGCCTAATGGCTATTGTCTCGGCAATTGAAACCGTAGGTGACACGTCCGGTATCACCAAAGGCGGCGCAGGACGTGAAGCAACTGACAAGGAAATCAGCGGCGCGACTTTTGCCGATGGTCTGGGTACTGCGGTTGCCGGTATTTTTGGCGGTCTGCCCAACACCTCGTTCTCACAGAATGTTGGCCTGATTTCGATGACAGGCGTGATGAGCCGTCATGTGGTCACCATTGGCGCGATATTCCTGATCGTATGCGGATTTATTCCGAAGGTTGGCGCAATGGTTTCCACTGTTCCGATCAACGTGCTTGGCGGCGGTGTTATTGTCATGTTCGGCATGGTCGCTGCTGCTGGTCTCAGCATGCTGTCTGAAGTGAAATGGAACCGCCGCAACATGGTGATCTTCGCCACAGCGTTGTCAGTCGGCTTCGGTCTTCAGCTTGTTCCGGAGGCTTTGCTGCATACCGGGAAAACCTTGCAGATCCTGTTGACTTCAGGCCTGCTGCCATCAGCGGTGATTGCGATTGTACTCAATCTGATTATCCCAGAGGATATTGACTAATCGTTTTTGGGGCGACAGCAAAAGAAGGCCCGAAGCAATTCGGGCCTTTTTCATTTCAGGCAAGGGCAATTGTGAAAGGTTTGTCGAAGTAATGTTCTTCGAGATTATTGCCTTCGCCGATACGGTCGATGACAACAAAATCACCCTCCGCTCCAAGCGGGGTCAATACGCCGTGCCACTGGCCCATGCGCAAATTGATACCCTGGCCAGGCTCGGTAATGAAAGCTCTCGGCTCACCCGGTACGCCGCCCATGTCGGGGCAGACAACTACCAGAAACGGCCGCTCATGCATCGGGATAAACGCTTGGCTGCCAAGCGGATGGCGCTCGACCATCGCCAGTGTGAGGGGCATCTCATAAGGCTGGCCGCAAAAGATATTGATTGATGGCGATGCTGCGGGGCCTGCCAATTCGATTTTTGCCAGATTGTGATAGCGTACGCATTTGCCGTTGTTGATCAGACGCTCTTCGCTCCCGGCCTTTTCGATTACATCGCCGAAAGGCGCAAATGCCTTCTTGGTCAAGGGTTGGGCAATGATGGTTTGAGGCATTGGTCGGCTTTCGGAAATTGAACTTGATGACCGATCATATCCCGCCGGTCGAGACAATGAAATCGACAATCTCGCTGGTTCCCTTGTTTGTTCGCAGGTCGGTAAAAATGCTTGGCCGTTCCTGACGGGCTTTGCCTGCATCGCTCTGCATGCGCGCCAGATCTGCGCCAACATAAGGCGCGAGGTCAGTCTTGTTGATGATCAATAGATCAGAACGGGTGATGGCCGGACCGCCTTTGCGGGGAATATCATCGCCCTGGCAGACCGAGATTACATAAAGTGTCATGTCAGCGAGATCGGGGGAAAAGGTTGCGGCAAGGTTGTCCCCGCCCGATTCAATAAAAATCACATCAAGCTTTGGATGGATGCGATTGAGCTCGTCAATCGCCTGCAGGTTGATCGAGGCATCTTCGCGAATGGCCGTGTGCGGGCAGCCGCCTGTTTCGACACCGATAATCCGGTCTGAGGGGAGCGCCTGCATTCTTACCAGCGCGTCTGCATCTTCGCGTGTGTAGATGTCATTGGTTATCACCCCAACCTCGAAACGGTCCCGCATTGCCTCGCAGAGACGCGCGGTGAGAGTGGTTTTGCCGGAACCGACTGGTCCGCCAATACCGACGCGCAAAGGACCGTTGCCTTTCATGATCTGAATATCCTTGATTGAAGTGTTTCATGCCGCATGGAGGCAATATCCGCGTTGAAGGTTGCGCTGCCAAGATCATCCAGTGTCGCACAAGAAGCGCGCAGGGCAGTCTTCGATATCGTCCGCTCCAGCGCTTTCAGGATTGTGAGGGCGTTTGTCTGACCAAGTGGCATCAGCCGCAAGGCAGCCTGGATCTGGTTGGAAACATAGGCATGCAAATAGGCGGTTAGTGCTGCATCAAGGTTGATCTCTTCCGCGCCTGCCAACACACCGATGGCAAGCGGCAGCGGGCAATCCTGCGGCAGCAGGCGGCAGGCCGGTTCGTTCCAGGCGGTTGCGGCTTTTGCAAAGGCGCTGCCCTGGGCGGTGGTTTCCAGATGGCGTTCTTTTGTGCCCGTCAAGGCAAGGGCAAGATCAGCGAGTTCACTGATCTTTTCCGGCGAGGCAAACGAGCGCCAACCTTCTGCGAGAAAAATTGCATCGTTCCAGCCGGGACCCTTCGTCAGCAACGCATTCAGCCATGCTTCAAGGGTTTCATTGTTGGTGACCAACCCGTCGCTGACGGCAGCTTCAAGGCCGTGCGAATAGCTGAATGCCCCGGTTGGAAATGCCGGCGAGAGCCATGAAAGCAATTTCAAGAGAGAATGGTGATCGGTCATTGTTGGTTTTTGCGTCGCTTGAACTCTTGAACCGCATCGCCAAGAGATTTGCCTGTGTTTGATTTCATCCATGCCATAAAAGATCTGTCAAAACTGAAATCATCGCCGACTTCACTTTTGAAAAATCGTCGCACATTTTGAGTGTTTCTATAGCCTTCATCAATAACGGTATCGACGTTAATTGATGCGCCATGCCAGTCCACCCGTTCAATGCTCATGGTCGTGGCCATCGCCATGGGAATGAGGCTGATGCTGTCCGCCATAGGCGCCGCCTTCGGGATCAAACGGCGCTATGATATCGGTCACCGTCGCGCCAAGTCCTTCGAGCATCGCCTTTATCACATGATCGCGGCGGATAATGATGCTGGCTTCGTTGATCTGGGCGGCAAGATGGCGGTTGCCGATCTGCCATGCAATTGCAAGCAGATGCGCCTGATTGGCGGCTTTTATTTCAAGGAGGGGTTCGGCGGCAGCCAGCACTTCAACAATCGTGCCGTCTTCAAGCACCAGACCGTTACCATGGCGCAGCAATTGCGCCTTTGGCAGGTCGAGCAGGAATTGAAGCGTTGATCCGTTTGCCATCCTGTCGGTGGTCATCACCATGCGGCGGCGGTGGCGGGCTGTTTCATCCAGCGTAATTTTAGTGGCCGGATCGTGAACATGATCAATCACCCGTGTCGCCCGGATCATGACAGCACCGCCTTTGCAGACGGCGCTGGCTTATCCTGGTCCTTATCGGGACAATTCAGATATTGGTGTGCAAAACATAGGCCGTGATCTGGTTGCGGGTAATGCCAAGCCGCGCCAACTGCGCATCGCTCATCGCGTTGAGCGCACGGATTTCCTCCATGTGCTCCTCCAGCGCCTTGTTCAACTCGTCCTCGTTTACCAGCCAGCTGATAGTGGTCGACAGCATGCTCATCAAGAGCGGCGGAAACGGATTGGTTTTGTATGTCTGTGCCATTGCGTTCATCCTGATAAAAGCCCCTGCTTTTGTAACACCCGTGATTGCCATCTAAGGCACTGGATGAAGATATGGATGTGCAATTGGTCACAATCATGAAACTTCCAAGGCTTTGTTGTGTCATTTGGAACGGGCAATCTTTTTTCGGCCGTACAGATGAATCAAGTTTAAACATTTGATTAACCCGACATTTACCATGATTGCCCTCTCAGGCCATTTTTCAGCGCACGCTCAGAGTATTTCAATATCGGCGTTTTCAATGATTTCGATCTTGCGCGATACAATATAAGGCCCGCTTTTTTCACGCCACACAGCCATATGGGGCTGCTTGAAATGTGCTTTCAGCGCGTCCTTGTCCTTCCATCGCTCGACAAAGATCAGCGTGTCTGGATCAGTCAGCGACTGGGTAAGGTCATAAGAGATGCAGCCTGTCTCCTGGCGAGTTGCCTCAATGCAGGGCAGGGCATGTTGAAATACGGTGTCACAGCTGCCGGGCTGTATGGTGAGTGTGGCGATTACGTAGAGCATGAAAAAATTCCTTGTTGGTCAATTTAGACAAAGGCGCAAAGATTGGGGTATTCAAGGTGCGATTTTCGTTTCCCCCTGTCACTTCTTCATCGCATCGACATAGGCCCGCAAGACGTCGTTCATGCGGGTCTGGTAGCCTTTGCCCTGTGCCTTGAAAAAGTCGATGATGTCGGGATCGAGGCGCAGCGTCAACTGCCGCTTTGTCCAGTCTTCCGGGCGCATAACAACGGCGTTCTTCCACATCTCGTCGGTGATTTCAGCAATGTCGCTGAAATCAATGTCTTCGTCTTTCATTGCATCAAACCGCTCTTTGGCTTCTTTTGACAGCCTTTGCGGCTTTGAAAGATCAATGGTGCGTCTGATTGTCGGCATATTGTTTTCTTTCCCGTAGATTGGCCTTGCGCGCTGAAATTATTCTGATGGAAGATTCCCGCAGGGTGAATACTAGCACATGAATTCTCGTGTTGATTTCCGCGATACAAATGTATCTTGGCTCTCCGTAGTCTTTTCGGCCATCCTGAAACGTCAGGATGTGAGGGTCCTTGAACGCTTCGATGACATCTTCAAAAGCAACGCCGTGCTTTTTGAAGTTTGCCTTGGCCTCCCCCTCGTCCCACTCGAACTCCATTCATTTCTCTCCCGGCAATGTAACTACATTTGTAGCTACATTCAAGTCTTGTGTGGGTAAGTGGAATGTGGGTTGTCATTGGGTTGTATTGTCAGTGTCAGAAAAGAAAGTACCTTTGCGCCATCGGCAGTTCGGTGGCGGGTTCACAGGTCAGCAATTCACCGTTGGCGCGCACCTCATAGGTTTCGGGATTGACTTCAACATGCGGTGTTGCGTCATTGAGGATCATGGATGCCTTGGAAATGCCGCTGCGGGTGTTTTCAACCGCGATCAGTTGTTTGTCGGTGCCAAGGCGGGCGCGCAGATCGCTTTGGGCTGCTGCGCCTGAAACAAAAACAACCGATGAATTGGTCAAGGCCTTGCCATAGGCGCCAAACATCGGGCGGTAGTGAACAGGCTGCGGAGTTGGAATGGAGGCGTTGGGATCGCCCATCGGCGCTGCCGCGATTGACCCGCCGACCAGGATCATGTCGGGCTTGACGCCAAAGAAGGCCGGAGACCAGATGACGATATCGGCCCGCTTGCCGATCTCGATGCTGCCGATTTCCTTTGACATGCCCTGGGCAATGGCCGGATTGATCGTATATTTGGCGATGTAGCGGCGGGCGCGGAAATTATCGTTGTCGCCGGTTTCCTCTTTCAGCCGTCCGCGCTGTTTTTTCATTTTGTCGGCTGTCTGCCAGGTTCGGATGATCACTTCGCCAACGCGGCCCATGGCCTGGCTGTCGGAGGCAATGATCGAGAACGCGCCCATGTCGTGGAGAATGTCTTCTGCCGCAATGGTCTCCTTGCGGATGCGGCTTTCGGCAAAGGCGATGTCCTCGGGAATGTTGCTGTCGAGATGGTGGCAAACCATCAGCATGTCGAGATGCTCGGCGATGGTGTTGACCGTGAAAGGCCGCGTCGGGTTGGTGGAGGAGGGCAGCACATTGGAATAGCCGCAAACCTTGATGATGTCGGGGGCGTGGCCGCCGCCCGCACCTTCGGTGTGGAATGCGTGAATGGTGCGCCCCTTGAAGGCATCAATGGTGGTCTCGACAAAGCCCGACTCGTTGAGTGTATCGGTGTGGATCATCACCTGCACATCAAATGCGTCGGCAACCGAGAGACAGCAATCAATTGCGGCAGGCGTGGTTCCCCAGTCCTCGTGCAGTTTCAGCGAACAGGCACCTGCAAGCACCATCTCTTCGAGGGCGGCAGGCTGCGAGGCGTTGCCCTTGCCTGAAAGGCCGATGTTCATGGGGAAGGCGTCCATCGCCTGGATCATCCGCCCGATATGCCAGGGGCCTGGCGTGCAGGTGGTTGCCAGTGTGCCGTGGGCAGGGCCTGTTCCGCCGCCGAGCATGGTGGTAACGCCGCTCATCAATGCTTCCTCGATCTGCTGGGGGCAGATGAAGTGGATGTGACTGTCGAAGCCTCCGGCGGTGATGATCTTGCCCTCGCCGGCAATGATCTCGGTGCCTGGGCCGATGATGATGGTCACACCTGCCTGCGTATCAGGATTGCCAGCCTTGCCGATGGCTGCAATGCGTCCGTCCTTCAGACCTATGTCCGCCTTGAATATTCCGGTATGATCAAGGATCAGCGCGTTGGTGATAACTGTGTCGACAGCGCCTGCCGCGCGGGTAATCTGGCTTTGGCCCATGCCGTCGCGGATGACCTTGCCGCCACCGAATTTAACTTCCTCACCATAGGAAGTGAGGTCTTTTTCCACCTCGATGAACAGTTCAGTATCGGCAAGGCGCACCTTGTCGCCAGTGGTAGGACCGAACATCGCGGCATAGGCAGAGCGGGATAGTTTTGCTGGCATGGGGATCTCCGGTATATCAGCGCAATCCGCGCTTTTGCAGGCGTTTTGAATTTGCTCTGGTTTTCTGTTTGTATGGTTTGATCGCTGATTGCGTGATTTCAGCCGGACTTTTACCCTGACCGATGGCCAAGGCGACATTGGTTGCGGACTTGATTGCCGCTGCCTGTTTCTCGCGGATCATCATGTGATTTTCATTGGATGACGAATTCCACAGGCCAGCCATGCCAAGGGTACGCATCATGATAACCGATTGGGAATCGATGGCGGTCCGGGTCACGTCCGAGAGTGTCTTCCAATATCCAAAAGGGTCAAACGGGTTCATTGCTCACCACTTTCTGTTTTCAATTGCATAGTGCGCTCCAGCGTCAGTTGCTCAAGGCAGATGCCTACCAGCATCGGCTCCATCGAGCCGCCGCGGGCTTCAAAGCCTGAATATTCGCAATGGGCATCGCGAAAGGCAATCCAGGCGCGTTGGGCTTTCAGCAGCGTGTCCTCATAACCCGGGCGGCCATCGTCACTGCCGTAGGATTTCATTTCCGCATCGGCGTCCCTTGCATCCTTGATGGCAGTTTTCCAGACCGTGTTCAGTTCCTTGTCGGCGGTCTCCCAGGCGAGATAGGCACATTGGGTCATCGACGACTGGTCCATCGGCTCTTCGCAGTTGAGCGGCGGTTCTGATTGCTGGGCGCGTACGGGATTTCCCGCCAGAAAGGCGGCAAAGACAAGTAAGCCAAGTATGCGGGGGAGGCTACGGGTCACAGTTTACCCATCACTTTTTGATTGAAGCCATAGACCTCGCGCTTGCCGCCAAGTGGAATAAGCGTCACATCGCGCGACTGGCCGGGTTCGAAGCGCACGGCGGTTCCCGGCGCTATGTCTAGGCGCATGCCGCGGGCTGCCTCGCGGTCAAACTCCAGCGCCGCATTGGTCTCGTAAAAATGGTAGTGGCTACCCACCTGAACCGGGCGGTCACCCGTATTTGAAATCTTCAGGGTGATTGTTGCGGCACCTTCGTTGAAGGTTATATCGCCTTTTGGAGTAAAGATTTCACCGGGGATCATTTGCGTTCCTATCGAATTGGCTGGTGGACGGTAACCAGTTTGGTTCCATCAGGAAAAGTTGCCTCGACCTGCACATCGTGGATCATTTCAGCGATGCCTTCCATGCACTGGGCGCGGGTGATCACATGGGCACCGGCCTCCATCAGGTCCGCGACAGAGCGGCCATCGCGTGCGCCCTCGACGACGAAATCGGTGATCAGGGCGATGGCCTCGGGATGATTGAGTTTAACGCCGCGCTCGAGACGCTTGCGGGCAACCATGGCGGCCATCGAGATCAGCAGTTTGTCTTTTTCCCTTGGGGTCAAATTCATTTGAAGTCCTTATCCCTGTCGTTAAAGTGACCAACATTTAGGCAATGCTGCTCCTTCATTGAGCAATGCAATGAGCGGAATCAATGTCTTGCGCAGTTCGTAGCCGTCTTTTGCCATTAGCCTTGCAATTAGCTTGCCACATTTGGCAGTTTCCCAAAAGGATGCACCGCCATTCCTGCCGATAATTTGGCGTGCGGTTTCAAGTTTTGCTTCTGCTCCAGGTGCAATCAGCACAAGGGTGGCAAAGGCGTGGTTGCTATCGGCAATTGCTGCTGATTGCAGTTGGTCCGAAACCTGACCTTTGATCGCAAAGTTTTCGGCATGCACGATTTGGCCATTGCGACGGATGCGCCACTGGTCGCGAAAGCAGCCGTTGTCGATGCGTTCGCCCATCTTGCCGCGGCCAAAGATGACCGGCTCGACAAACAACAATCGGGCACTACTGGCCATGTCGATTGTCACCGTGCGATCATAATTGCCATCGTTGAACAGGATGGTTTCCTGCGGCAGCCAGGAAAGGCGCGCCCCGTCTTCGATTTCCAGTTGGACGTCGGTTCTGGCAATGTCGCTGTCCGATTTGTAAATTCGCTCGCAAGCCTGTGTGGTGATCACCGCTTCTGTGTTTTTCCCTGCGGTAAAATGCCATTCGAGCCTGTCGCCGCCTGTCATGCCGCCGGAAGTGTTTATCATCACTGCTTCCAGGCATGAATGATCATGGCTTGCGGGGATCCGGATTTTAGCGCATCCCTCCTGATAGAGGGTGTCGATGCGGGATTTTCCGGCGAAGTGCTTAATAGTGAGCCGACCGTTGCCACGGCTGCGCTGCGGAGAAATTTCAGCCGGAAGAACGGGCTGCAGCATCGTCATACCGAGTGAACCCCTGGCAGGACGCAAAGGGCTTTGGCTGGAAGCGTCATTCTGTATCTCCGGCAGTGCTTTTGCTTTCAGGTTTATAACCGGCCAGCATTTCTCATCGCGGACGCTAGCAACGCTTGTCGATATGCGCAATTCTTTAAAAGAGGAAAACACGGTAGGCTTGAAATTATCCTTTTGTGTCGGTTTTCGTCTCGGGAAAACGGGAAGCCTGCCGCATATTGCAATCAAGGAACCATGCTCAGGCACAATCAGGAAAACATAATGTTGGAAAAATATGACGCGATCATCATTGGAGCAGGGGTAATTGGTGCCTGCACGGCCTTCGAACTGGCAAAAAAAGGCTACAAGACGCTCTCCATAGACAAGTTGCCTGAGGCAGGTTACGGCTCGACTTCCGGTTCGTGCGCTATCATCCGCACCTATTACTCGGCCTTTGAAACCTGTGCCATTGCCTTTGAAGGCTGGCACTACTGGAAAAACTGGGATGATTACATGGGCGTTGCGGACGACCATGGCATGATCACCTACCATGATACGGGATGCCTCGTCATCAAGACCGAGCATAACGGATACCTTAAAAAGGGCATGGAAATCATGAAGCAGGTCAATTGCCCCTTTGTGGAGGTAAAGACCGAGGATATTCCAAAGTACATGCCGCATGCTGACTTGCAGACCTATTCCCCGGCGAAGCGTGTTGACGATGAGCATTTTGGCGAACCCAATGGCGGCATGATCCCAGGGGCGGTATTTTTTCCCCGCGGCGGTTATGTCAATGATCCGAAACTGTCGGCCCACAATGCACAGCGCGCGGCCGAGGCGCATGGCGCGAAGTTTATGTTCAATCGCGCTGTGGTCAAAATCCTCACCGAAAACGGCCGTGTCAGCGGAGTTGAACTTGACAACGGAAAGGTGATTTCCTCGCCTGTTGTGGTCAATGTGGCCGGGCCCCATTCGTCGAAGATCAACGAGATGGCCGGTGTTGCTTCAACAATGAAGATGTCGACGCGTGCGCTGCGCCACGAAGTTGCCCATGTACCTGCCCCTGAAGGTTTCGCACCCGACTACGGCATCGTCTATTCGGACAGCGATATCTCGACCTATGTGCGCACCGAAGGCCGGGGTAATATCCTGATCGGTTCAGAGGATCCTGAATGTGATGACCGTGAATGGGTGGATGATCCCGATACCTTTGACCACAATTTCACCACCCAGTGGAAAACCATGGTGATGCGGGTTGGGCAGCGCCTTCCCAAACTTGGCATTCCCGACACAGCCAAAGGGGTTGTGGCTCTCTATGACGTCTCCGAAGACTGGATGCCGATTTACGACAAGAGTGATTTGCCCGGCTTTTACATGGCATGCGGGACCAGCGGAAACCAGTTCAAGAATGCACCTGTTGCAGGCAAGATCATGGCCCATATTATCGAGGCGTGTGAAGCAGGGCATGACCACGACCGCGATCCACTCAGCTTTCATCTGGAACACATCGACAAGGTGGTGAAACTCGACTTCTGCTCGCGCAACCGCGAAATCAACATGGAGTCCAGCTTTTCGGTCATCGGCTGATATTTGCATTATTCGGCGCTGGTCTTCCCAATTGCCGAATCCTTTTTTGAATCCTTGTCATTTGGCAGCGTTGGCAGGTCGCACAGGCGGTATCCGCCTCTGCGCTCAGCCATGTCAAAATGCAGATGTTCGGCATGGCTGGCGTCGCTATAAGGACCAAGGACAGTGGTGAAATGTGGGCAGGCACCAAAGCGGACGGCTTTCTGAAAGGCTTCCTCCATCTGGCCGGTTCGCTGGCGCGGCGCGATGATGATCGGCTTTTCCTTTTGAAAGTTGAAAGCGGCAATATCAATCGCATTGCCGGTTGCGTGTTCTGAAAGTTTGCTGCCTTCGACATTGTTTCGCGGGCGGCAAACATAGGTTGAGGCTTGCCGGATTGATACAAGCCTTCTTTCCGGAAAACCGGTACGAAGCGCAGGCAATACCACTTGGCCAACCCAGTTGACCGTTGCCAGAGCCGTTTTGCAATTGATCTCTGCTTGCGGCTCCAGTTTGACGCCAGGCGCCACTTCCTTCAACAACAGAGGCGATTCTATCCCGCAGCCTTCTTTGCCGGCAATTTGTGGTATCGCTTCGAACCTGGCACCGAGTGTCAACAATTGCGTGCGGCAGGCAATTTCCGCAGCATCCAAAATTGTCGTCATTTCTCCGGTCTTATTCGGCAGATTCGAGGAGATTTCGGGCATTGCCCCTTTGTTTCCCTTTGTTTCAGCTTCGGTAGAAGAGCGGCTGTCTGGTGTCGTGCTCACGGGCCGTCTGGTGGGAACGGGAATTTCAACAGCAGCGGCTAGTTGCGGCGATATGCAATCAGTAGTCAAAAAAATGACAGCAAGAAAAAATATGTGAAGATACAACCGGTTTTTCATGAAAACACCCTTCAGGGGCTTGGAGATGCTAAGTAAGTCAACCAAATGAAATACATAGGTTATTTCATCTATTTCAATTTGGCGACCCGAGTTGGCTCTGGCTGATACAAGTCTTTAACTTGAAAAAGGTTGCCGGTTAAACATCACACTTTTTGGCGATTTGACACAGATCAACGTTTTTGTCGTTGATGCGTCATATTGCACAAGGGAATTTGATTTGGAATCGTGTTTATTGCGCGGCATCAACGCTCAAAATATGTTAAATAGTTTTGATGTCCCTTTGAACAGTCTTTGGAGAAATGAATGAAAAAGCTTTCCGGTTTTTTGGTTGCCCTTGGTATGGTCGGTTTTTCGGTTTCGCCATCCTTTGCCGATGGTGATATCGAGGCGGGTGAAAAAGTATTCAAGAAGTGTGCCGCCTGCCACGTTGTTGACAGCGATGCCAAAAAAGTCGGCCCGTCACTGCAAGGCGTCTTTGGGCGCACAGCTGGCACCATGGGTGATTTCAAATACTCAAAAGGCATGACCGAGGCAGGCACGGGCGGACTGGTGTGGAACGAAGAAACCATCGCTGCCTATCTTGCAGATCCAAAAGGATATGTAAAAGGCAACAAGATGAGCTTTGCAGGCCTGAAAAAGGAAGACGAAGTTGAAAATGTCATTGCTTATCTCAAACAGTTCAGCCCGGCTCAATAATCAGCCGGGTTAACTTGACAGATAGTCAAGCAAACCAGACATCTCGCAGGGGTTGGCCTCGCGCGGTAAAGTTGATAAAAAACAGATCAATCATGAATTGATCCACCAACACAGGGACAGAGGGATGGATTTCGAGGCATTTTTCGAGGAAAAGCTGGATGCTTTACACAAGGATGGCCGCTACAGGGTCTTTGCGGATCTTGAACGCCATGCAGGCAGCTTCCCAAAGGCCAAGCGCCATTTCCAGGGTGAAACCCGAGATGTAACTGTCTGGTGCTCGAATGACTATCTTGGCATGGGGCAAAATCCCGATGTCATGGACGCAATGAAAAATGCGATTGATGCCTATGGCACCGGCGCAGGCGGAACCCGCAATATTTCAGGCACCAACCATACCCATGTCCTGCTCGAACAGGAACTTGCCGATCTTCATGGCAAGGAAAGCGCGCTTCTGTTCACCTCAGGATATGTGTCCAACTGGGCAAGCCTAGGTACCCTTGCCGCGCTGCTGCCCAATTGTGTGGTTTTTTCTGATGAGAAAAATCATGCCTCGATGATTGAGGGCATACGTCACTCACGCGCCGAGAAGCATATTTTCAAGCACAATGACTGGCGCGATCTTGATGCCAAGCTGGCAAAAGTTGCTCCGGGGCGAACCATTCTCGTTGCCTTTGAATCCGTCTATTCGATGGATGGAGACATTGCCCCGATCAAGGAGATTTGTGAAGTTGCCAGGAAACATGGCGCGCTTACCTATCTTGACGAAGTGCACGCGGTTGGCATGTATGGCCCGCGCGGCGGCGGTGTTGCCGAAGAGCGCGGCCTGATGGACCAGCTTGATGTGATTGAAGGCACGCTTGGCAAGGCGTTTGGTGTGATGGGCGGTTATATCGCCGCGTCTACCAGGCTTTGCGATTTCATTCGTTCGTTTGCATCGGGGTTCATTTTCACGACCGCATTGCCGCCGGCGCTTGCTGCAGGAGCGCTTGCCTCAATTCGCCATCTGAAACAGAGCGCGGTTGAGCGTAACATGCAAAATGCCAATGTGGCCAAGGTGCGTGCCGGCCTTGAGAAAATGGGTATTCCCTACATGCCCAATGACAGCCATATCATTCCGGTGATGGTGGGGGACGCCAAGAAGGCGAAATGGATCAGCGATATCCTGCTCGACAATTACGGTGTCTATGTCCAGCCAATCAATTACCCGACTGTTCCGGTCAAGACCGAGCGGTTGCGGATTACTCCCGGCCCACTGCATACCGATGAGGACATTGCTCATCTGGTGCGCTCGTTGAGCGATCTGTGGTCACAGTGCGCACTGGCGCGGCAGGTTGCCTAGATTGTAAATACCCCATTTTAATTTGAAATGGCTATTAAGTAGTGATCTTTTGAAACAGGTCAGTTCTTTGACTTATTTGTGCGAAAAGGTCACTTCTCCAAATATAAACCAGGCCGTTTGTATCTTACCCTCTTGAATTTCGTAAATTGCTGCCACGTCCATAGTACCTATTCCATCAGGAAATGTGCGGGTTACCGTTTCGTAATCAATAACCGTTTTTCCCACAGAAACTCTGCTGATCAATTTCCCATGTAAGTTCGTGTCTTCAAAACGTTGGACATGCCGTTGCCTTATCTCTGAAATTCCGTTGGCTAATAATTGGTCCGGATGAGCGTAGTATTTCGCGTTTTCAGCCCAACACGCCATGAATTCATCGATATTACGTGCATTGTATGCCTTCAATTGACGATCAGCCAAGTCCAGGTTCTGGTTCAAAATGCGTTGACCCTTTCAAAATCAAATTTAGGGAATCGCAGAATTAATCGAGTTCTCGAGATTAAGCCAGCACAGGTTTATTGCTCCATAAAGCACCAAACAGGCTGAAAGCCGCCAGCAGACTGACGATTGAGTTGGCCGCATAAAGCCAGGCCGGTATGGTTGTTCCGCCATTTGAAAAGCCAAAGCTGATAATTGTGCCTGCGAGCATCATCAGGAAGGCAAAAAAGGCTGCCCAACGCCATTGGCGGTAAAGGGCTATTGCAAACAACACGTAAATCACGCCGCCCGACACCATGAACATGGCATCATCATTCAACCCGCCAGCAAGGACAGGGGTGATCAGGTGCAGGATGGCGCCGAGGAAGACAAGAATGGCAGCATTTTTGAGTGAAAACAGGGAGCTCATCTGACATATCCTCAGTTTGCGGGGCAGGGCATGCCGGCAACGCCCCATATCAGCATGTCATCGGTGTGTTGCTGTATTGAATAAGGTGCAGGCTCGCGGCCGGGACCCGGCTTCCAGCCCCAGTGGACCAGTTCATCAAAGCCTACATGTTCTGCTAGTGCCATGAAATCGCGGTTGCCATTGGTTTCAGGGTTTTTCAGCTGGGCGCAAATTTCAGCGGAAGTTTTGCCGAACCATTGCATTTCGACAGGGGCCAGATGCCAGTTTTCAGCACCCGGCGCTCCATGCAACAGTTCTGTATTCTGTTTGGTATGGCATGTTGAACACTGAAGTGTTTCTGCACCAATCCGGCTTTCGCCTGCATTGATGTTCATCCCGTGCGGGCGTGTCTTGCCGTAGTGTGCGCCTGACCACATCGGCCGGTTATCCTCGCCCACATGGCAGTTTGCGCAACGTGGATGCGATACGACTTCATGAATGCGCTGCCAGGCTGCGAGGCCTTCTTCAACGCTGACCGAGCCCTCGGCAGGAGGGTTGAGGACGGCTTTTTCTGAAGCTGCATAAGCGTTGAGCGTAAAGCAGATCATGACAACAGGGAATAAAACCAGTCTTTTCATCACGAACCCTTTCACGCGAAATCAATGAATTTGTTGAACGGCATTTCGCGGATGCGAATACCGGTTGCCGCGAAGATCGCCGAGGCAAGGGCAGGAGCGGCAGGCGGCACCGGAGGTTCGCCAATGCCAAGGACGCAGCTACCGGTTTCAAGGCCCTTTACCTTGATCTGCGGACATTGATACATCCGCATTCCCTCGAAAGTGTGGTAGTTTGTCTGATCGGCAATGCCGTTGGTATAGGTGATTTCGCAGTTCATCGCATGGCCGAGCGCAAAGACAACGCCGCCCTTGACCAGATTGTCGAAATTCACAGGATCAAGCACCTTGCCGACATCTGCCGCAACCCAGACATTGTCGATTTTGATGCCGCTGGCGGTATGGGATACGTCAATGACCTCGGCAACTGTTACTCCAAAACTTTTGGTAACCGCCACGCCGCGCCCGCGCTTGTTGCCCGCGCTGTCCGCATCAAGCGCCGGACCGTTCCATTTTGACATTTCCTTTACAGTTGAAAGAATCGTGCGGGTGAGATCATCGCTGGCGAGACGAAGCCGCTCTTCCAGCGGATCAGCGCCTGCGGCATGGATAAGTTCATCAAGGCCAAGGTTGTAGAAAAAGCCGTTGGTTGAAGCACCAACAGAACGCCATGAACTGATTGGCGCAAGCTCGCGTGCGCGATAGCCGGTGACGCGGTGATGGGGAACCGCAAAAGGCTGCTCCCATGCACCCGCAACGATCTGGCTGTCTGGTCCGGGAACACCAAGCCCCTGACGCGACATTTGTGAAACCACAACAGAGGGCATTGCAATGGCAAGATCATAGCTCTCAACCATCCCATCCTTCACGGTGCCCTTCATGCGGGCCATGGCGATCTGGCGGACAAAATCGTGGGTCATGTCCTCTTCACGGCTGTAGGTCAGCTTGACCGGAGTGCCCTTCATTTGAACGGCAATTTCGGTTGCCTGCTTTACCACTTCATCTTCGAGGCGGTGGCCGAAGCTGCCACCCATATATTGCACATGAACGATCACTTGCTCAGGATCGAGGCCGGTGATTTTACCCACATTGTTTTGCACAAAGCGGGGTATCTGTGTCCCGGTCCAGACTTCCGCCTTGTTGTCGGTGACAAGTACAATGGCGCTGATCGGCTCAAGGGGAGCATGGGCTAGATAGGGCGCGCGATACTCGGCCTCAATTACAGTGCCGGACGAAAGTGCCTGCTCAACATCGCCGTCATCGCGATGGCGGCTGTCCTGCTGATCGGCATTGAAGCTGTCGGCGAGGGCCTTCCAGTGCCCTTCCATGGTATCGGGAAAAGATGCCTTCGCCCAATCGGCCTTGATTGCCTGTGCAGCCTGGAATGCCCGCCATGTATTGTTGGCGACGATGCCGACACCGCCTGTAACAGGCACGATCTTTTTCACGCCACGCATTTTTTCAGCTTCAGTGGCATCAAAACCGTTGATGGCACCAGACTGCGCAGGGTTGAGCAAAACGGTGGCATGAACCATGCCGTCGACTTTTGCATCAATACCATAGGTCAGCGTGCCGGTCGACTTGGCTACGATGTCGACGCGCTGCATCGGCTTGCCGAGTATCCGCCACTCAGACGGTTCCCTTAGCGTGACGTTTGACGCAGCCTCGACATTGGCGAGGTCGCCTGCGAGCGAGGTATAAGACAGCGCCGATCCATCCGGCAGCAATACTTCGCCTTTCAGTGTTTTCAACTGGTCAACCGGAATACCCGATTTTTTTGCGGCGGCCTTCTTGATGGTTTCGCGGGCAACAGCGCCTGCCATGCGAAGCTTGTCATATCCGTCGGGCGCGGTGGTTGAGCCGCCGGTGATCTGCAGGCCTATGAATTTCATCGCAGCATCAAGACCGGTTTTGGCCATTGAATTCAATGCGCCCTGGGCGGGAATCATGAAGTCTGCAGCTTCTGCGGCAAGCGCCGTATTGTAATAGGTTGCAGACGGCGGACCGGGGTCAACGCTGACCTGATCCAGATCCACGTCGAGTTCCTCTGCGATCAACGCCGCCTGCAGGGAATAGGCACCCTGGCCCTTGTCTGCGCGCGGTGTGATCAGGGTAATGCCATCGGCGGTAATTTTGATATAGGGGGTAATGGTCGCCTCACCATCGGCGAGGGTTTCCAGGAGCGGATTTTTGCCGGGTTTCTGGTACGCGTAAACGCCAAAGACAACACCGCCGGCAATGGCCGCGGAGCCAATCAGAAAGGTGCGGCGGGCTATCGTTCGAAGTTTGCCCATATCATGCACTCCTCAGTTTGGTGGCTGCGGTTTTCACCGCTTCGCGAATGCGTGGATAGGTGCCGCAGCGGCACAAATTGGCGGACATTGCCTGATCAATCGCCAGGTCGTCGGGATCGGGGTTTGACTCCAGAAAGGAGGCTGCCGCCATGATCTGGCCGGACTGGCAATAGCCGCACTGGGCAACCTGATGCTCGATCCATGCAGCCTGAACCGCGTGCAGGGCACCAGGGGTTCCAAGCCCTTCGATCGTGATGATTTCGCCTTCGACCTCGCCCGCGGTCAACTGGCAAGAGCGTACCGCAACGCCATCCACATGCACCGTGCAGGCGCCGCATTGGGCAATACCGCAGCCATATTTGGGACCTGTAATGCCAAGTTCATCGCGCAATACCCAAAGCAGCGGCATCTCAGGTTCAACATCGACTTCATGTATTGTTCCATTGACCGTCAGTTTCATGCGACCAGCTCCCGATGCTATATCAATTTCTACAATCTGACATTATTCGTAAAAATGTCAGATTGTCAATCGTTCAAATTATGCTATTAACATTCCATGGAAAACAGATTGTTTCATGACATTTATGCACATAGGGCGGGAAGTTCGCAAACCAAAGCGGGCGAGAAGCGCAATGGCATCCTGCAGGCAGCTCTCGCTGTGGTTTTGCGCTATGGCTTTAACCGCGCCACCATGGACGATATCGCAAAGGAATGTGGAATTTCCCGCCCGGCGCTTTACCAGTTTTTCAGGAACAAACAGGAAATCTATCGCGCGACGACGAGTGACATGTGCGATTTGACAATCGAGATATTGAAAGAGGAACTGGCAAAGCCCGGTCATCCCCGTGATGTCCTCTATAACGGATTGCAGCTCGGATTGCTCGACATGATGGCTCAACTGGCCGGAACCACCCATGGCAGCGAATTGCTCGACCTCAAGAGCGACCTCTCGGAGGACATCATTGCCGATTTTGTTAAGAGGATGATCGCGGTCATCACCGGCCATTTCGAACCGATTGCCAAGGACCCGGCGCTTCCCGCCGCGATGATGGCTACCAACCTGGTGCTGTGGATCGAGGGCATGAAAACCCAGATCAGCGACCCTGCCGGGCAAAGCGCTGCGCTAAAGGGTTTCCTGACGATGCAATTTGCCGCTTTGAGCTTACGGTAACAGTCAAAGATCGTGCCGGATTGTGTTTCTTTACCGCGCCATTGAATGATATTCATCATTGGGTTGCTGGTCTGTCGCTGCGCTGACACGGTTCGACATGTTAAAGAAGGCGGCAACCGAGGCAATATCCCAAATATCACGGTCCTTCCATCCTGCCGTGCGCAAGGCGGAACGGTGTTCCTCGTCGATTATCTCGGGCTGCTTGGTCAGCAACCATGAAAAGTCGAGCATGGCCCGTTGTTTATCGGTGAGATCGGCTGTGCGGTAGTTCATCACCATTTGTTCGCCGAGTTTGGGATCGCCAGAAAGTTGGCGCACAGCCGCTCCGTGGGCTGTCAGGCAATAATAGCAATGGTTGGCTGATGAAACGACGACGGCGATCATTTCGCGTTCAAGTTTGGTGAGGCCCGACTCGCCCAGCATCAGGTCATTGTACATTTCCGTGAAGGCTGAGAACTTGGTGGAGTGCCAGGCATAGGCCTGCAGAACATTGGGCACAAAGCCGAGTTTTTCCTTGGCTACTGCAAGATATTTGGCCTGCCGCTCGGTCAATGGTTGCTCTGCCTTTGGCAGTTTCAAAGCAACTATCGGTTTGGATTTTTTCTTTGAGGCCGGTGGTACCGGTTTATGCGATTTTGCCATGGGCTGGTCCTTTCAATGATGGTTGACCCTAACAGTTCGGCAGAAAAATTGAACAAGATTCTGCCCGCCAGCGCGGGTAGTTGGCGACAGATGGGCCAGTTTGCTTTAGGTATCAGTGTGAAATCCATTGAAAAGGCAAACGCATGATCGAGAAAACTCCTCCGAAGAAAGTCAACGGCAAGGTGACGTCGCTATTGAAGGCGGTTGGCAGGGATTTTGTCTCTCTGCCGGTAAACCAGCTTGCACTGACTTTTGAGGGCATCCCCGGCGATTTCCATCACGGTGTCAGCAGGCGCTCCGGGGGCCGTGAGCCTTGGTATCCGCGCGGCACGCTGATGCGCAATGAGCGGCAGATATCCATCCTGTCGGTCGAAGAACTGGACGAAATCGCTGCTGCGATGGAAATTGACAAGCTGGAGCCGGGTTGGATTGGTGCCAATATCGTTGTTTCGGGGATTGCCAATCTCAGCTATCTGCCGCCGCGTACACTGCTGTTTTTTGAAGGGGGTGTGACGCTTCGCGTTGATGGCTACAATGCGCCGTGCCGCCTTTCGGGCGGTTCGATTGCCAAGAATGTCGGTGTTGATACCGAGGGTAAATCCTTCAAGGACAGCGATATGGCATTGGCTTTCAAGGATGCGGCGCACATGAAGCGCGGTATCGTTGCCTGGGTCGAAAAAGAAGGCACAATCAAGGATGGCGAGAGTTTTAGCGCCAGAATCTGGGAGCAGTGGATTTACTGAGCCTGAAGGTTTGGCGGCAGAGGCGAGCGCCCAAGCCAACAAACCCGGCAATAGCCCGTTCAGGTTTCGCTATCGCCTTCCTCGATCCGCCGTGTGCAACCCCATTCCTCCAGTTTGCTGTTGATTGCATCCAGAACGAAATGGCGCGCGGATTCGACATCATATCCCTCGGCCAGCAATTCGTCATAGTCTGTATGGGCATGGCGCACATGCGCGGTGATCGCCTGCCAGGCGATGATGCCTTCGGGCAGATGGCGCAAATGGCCGCGCTGGGCGATTTCCTCGATTGCCTGAAAGTCTGACAATGTGACAGCCGGAAGCATTTGGCGCAGAAGCTTGCCGATTTTCGGGTTGGTCTTGTGTGTTCGGCTCAGCTTCATCTTCTGCCATCAAATTGTGTTGCCATCGAAAGTGGGTATCGGGGCCTGTTTCAAAACCAACTTGCATCTTTTCGAAAATGATATAAAGATATGTTTATATGATTTTAAAATACTATTGAAGTTTAGGGAAACCGTTCATGCTGCGCAAGACTCAATTGCCACTCGACCTGACTGTCAACCTTTTAAAGGCGGCAGGCGAGCATACGCGTTTGCGCCTTCTGGCTCTGCTTTCGCACAGCGACCTGACCGTATCCGACCTGATTGAGATTCTGGGGCAATCGCAGCCGCGCATTTCACGACATCTCAAACTGCTCTCCGAGGCAGGCTTGCTGGAGCGTTATCAGGAGGGCGCGTGGGCCTACTTTCGCGGAGTTGAAGAAGGCGCGCCGGCTGCCTTTGTGACTTCGCTTCTATCGCACATGAGTGACACTGATCCGCAACTGGCCCGCGATCTGGAGCGGCTTGAAACGGTTCGCTCGCGCCGCGCTGCTCAGGCGGCAGAATATTTCTCCGCCAATGCCGCCAGCTGGAATACAATCCGCACGCTTCATGTGGATGAAAGCCAGGTTGAAGATGCCATCCTGAAAATGCTGGGCAAGGCGACGGTTCACTCGCTGCTCGACCTTGGGACGGGAACCGGACGCATTCTGGAACTGCTTCGCCCGCTTTATGACAAGGCGGTTGGTATTGATGCCAGCCGGGAAATGCTGGCAGTTGCGCGGGCCAATCTCGACAAGGCAAATATTCACAGCGCCCAGATCCGGCAGGGTGATCTGATGAATCTTCCAACACCCCAGGGGGCCTATGATCTGGTGACCGTTCATCAGGTTCTGCACTATCTGGATGATCCTGCACGGGCCATTCGTGAGGCTGCCAAGGCGCTTCGTCCGCAGGGCAGGATGCTGATCGTCGATTTTGCTCCCCATACTCTTGAATTCCTGCGCGATAGTCATGCGCATTTGCGGCTCGGTTTTCCCGCCGAGCAGGTGAGTAACTGGATGGAGGCCGCCGGTCTTGAAGTTCTGGAGACGGTGAAACTTGCTGCCACAAGCAGCGAAAAGGAAAAATCACTGGTGGTCACACTTTGGCTGGCAAAAAATCCGAACATGTTGCTTGCGGGCAATGTCGGCAAGGGAGTGTAACTATCATGGCTCTATCACAATTTTCAGGTTCCCTGCCGATCAAGGTATCGTTCGAATTGTTTCCGCCCAATTCGGATCAGGCGGAAGAAACGCTGTTTGAAACCGTGCGCCGTCTCGAAAAGCTTTCACCGGACTTTGTTTCGGTCACTTATGGCGCGGGCGGATCAACGAGGGAGCGGACGCTTCGAACTGTCAAGCGGATCAAAGATGAAACACGGTTGAATGTGGCTGCGCACCTGACCTGCGTTGATGCAACACGCGAACAGGTGAACGAGGTAATCGGCGAGTTCCAGCAAATGGGCGTTGACAGGTTTGTTGCTTTGCGCGGTGATCCGACGCTTGGCGTGGGCGAGCGCTATGCGCCGACACCTGGCGGCTATGCCAACGGTGCGGAACTGGTGGGCGGGTTGAAGGCGATTTCAAACTTCGACATCAGTGTTTCGGCCTATCCCGAAAAGCATCCCGAAAGCGCCGATCTTTCCACCGATCTTGATATGCTCAAGCGCAAGGTTGACAACGGCGCGGTGCGGGCGATCACGCAGTTCTTTTTCGACAACGATCACTTTGAGCGCTATCTTGAGCGGGTGCGCCGGGCAGGGATTTATATCCCGATTGTGCCTGGAATTTTGCCCATTCACCACTTTGGCAAGGTTGCCAATTTCTCCTCCCGCTGCGGTGCCAGCATTCCCAAATGGCTGGCCGAGCGCTTTGACGGCCTCGACGCTGATCCGAGCACGCGCTCGCTGGTGGCCGCTGCGGTGACCGCTGAACAGGTCGACAATCTTGTCTATCGCGGGGTCACCGATTTTCATTTTTACACGATGAACAAGGCCGAGCTTCCGGTTGCAATCTGTCGCCTGCTGGGGATTAACGAAAAGAGTCAGGACGGCGAGTTAGCTGCTTGATTTCAATTGATTTTTTCGCGAAAAAATCGCCCGTCGAGGATGATAAGACCCGTTCCGATAACCAACATTCCGGCAATGTGGGACACTTCAAGCTGTTCACCCAAAAACAGGATGCCCAACGCGATTGCGCTTAGAGGCACCAGAAAAGTTACGAGCGATGCATTGGTCGCGCCGGATTTTTGCAGGATGGTGAAGAACAGCACATAGGCGAAAGCCGTGCAGGGAATGGCAAGGCCTATGACTGACCAGATTGCCAGCGTCGATGGCATTTCAAGGTTGGACGCAGTGCCTGTTGCCAGCACAATCAGCGCCATGAAAATGGTTGAAAAGGTGAGTTGGCCTGCGGCGGTGACGATCGGGTCTTGCTGCCTGAAGCGCTTTCCATAGACGCCGGCAAAACCGTAGCTGATGGTTGCCAGAAGGGCGGTTGCCTGTGCCAGCGCCGAGGCGTTCAATCCGCGCAGGGCATCCGCCCCGATGAGGATTGCCGCACCGGCAAATCCGGCTGCAATGCCGAGCATTTTTCGTTTTGAAAGTTTTTCATCGGCGGTCAGAAAGTTTGCAATGATGACGGTCCAGATCGGTGTCATCGCGTTGACGAGCGAGGCAAGGCCCGAACCGATTTCCGTTTGCCCGTAAAGAATGCAAGTGAAAGGGATCACATTGTTGAGGATTGCCATGCCTGCAATGTTGATCACGAACCATCTGGAAAGAGCGATCTTGCGCCCTGTGATGGCAATGAACAGCCAGATGGCGAGGGCGGCCAATGCAACGCGCGCAAGCACGACGACGAGCGGGGGAATTTCCAGCACAGCGATGCGGCCAAACAGGAACGAACCGCCCCAGATCACCGAAAGCAGGATCAGCAACAACCAGATGGTTGCGGACATGCCGGTTTGCGCCGGTGCTTGTGCGGTTGCGGGCTGCTTGTTCATGGGTGCTACTTTCAGAAAGGCGAGATCACGCATAGGCGATTGGCGCCCGTTTCGCCACCCGTTTCTTGCGTCCGCGGTCCTCTGTCAGGAAAAGGCCCGTCCGCCTGAAAAGGCTTTCTTAACGCTTGAAGATCATACTTTGGCAATGACCAGGCATTTGATCAGAAAAGTCGGACTGGATCCCTCGCGGCGTGATGTCATCGGGGCGGGATCGCTCCTGCTCCTTGGCAGTGTTGCGCTGTCAGGTTGTTCGAATGGCAGTTCAAGCCATGCCGGACGAAGGTTGCGCTCGGAGGTTTCCGCCACGCCGCTGCAATTTGATGTGCGTGACGGCTTTGCAAAACTCAACAAGATACGCCGCAAACACTGGCTGCCGGATTTTCAGCGTGACGAGCGCCTGCAAAAGGCGGCGCAGGACTATGCCGACCTCATGGGATCGCGCGGCCTCTATGGCCATGAGATCGGGCCGGGCACCGATTTCCGCTCCCGCATTTTTGCGGTTGGGTTTGACAATTCATCGGGCGAGAATATCGGCGTTGGTTACGGCTCGGTGGACGAGGCCATCCAGGGCTGGCTGGACAGTCCGGACCATCGCAGGAACATGCTGAAATCGGGCTACACGCTGGCAGGCCTTGCCTACGGGTTCAACACGTCCGGTATCAATCCGCGCTACACGCACTACTGGGTGCTGATCATGGGCAAGGATGACGGGTTGGTCGGGTAGGGGGCTGTCAAGCTTCGGCTTTTTAATGAGATTTTTGTTTCGCGTGAAAGGCGGATTTGCGGACTTTTGAGACATTTGCGAATTATGGTAGATAAGCGATAAGCAAAATTATGGAAATTTTTGTTGCTCTTCGTCCTGAAGTTTTTCCGGCCGGATATAAATTGGTAAGTGGTCTCTTAGTTCATTGGCCAAGACGTTGATGGTCAAAAAGAGCTGATGTCTAATTTTTCGAAGCAAATCCATAATTTGATCTGGCTCAAAGCCCTCAATGAAATCTAATCCCTCATCCCATTGAATATGGGCATGGGCAACCCCTAAACCTTCACTATCAAAAGCGATATCATGCAAGTCAATTCTCGTATGAATTGCAGACAAATCTGAATGTGCGTATTTCCTTCGCCGAGCATCCAGAATTTTTGAATGAAGTCGGTTCTCCTCTGGCGACAGTTTCAGACCTACTCGCTTAAAGCTGAGCAGTTTGTGTTTGCTGCCGTCACTTTCCGTGAACGCTCGGCCATACGCCACTACAAATGTAGTTTCATAGCACTTAAATCGACGAAGTTGTTCAATGCTATAGGACTCATGCTCGTCTGCTTCATTCAGAAAAGTAATTGCGCTCAAGCTTGTTTGTATGTCTGCGTGGCATGCTACCATTCTCTTGAGAAGTTCAATCCTATCGTTCGTCACATTATTAGCTGATGGGCTTTTAGTTGATTCAGACATTTCAGTTTTGCCGTAAAAGAATTCTTTGGAGCGATTTATCTTAGCCATTCTAGCCTGTTTGTCTGTTAGCCACCACGGTCCAAAGTCGGCTTCTTTCGATTACTTTTGGCGTCGCTGTCAGGACATAGTCCCCCGACGTAGCCAGTAATTTGGGTTCCAAGCGGTTATTTGTCTGTTTTGGCGCAATATGCTTAGTCAATTCTCCAATTTTTTCAAACTTCGATTAAAAACATATCCCCGTTCTGAAAACCTACCCCTATTATCTCCTCACTGTTTTCATGCAAGCGCCGGGTTTGATATCGCCGTCGGATTTGGAGAGGGCAGCAGCGGAGCGGTATGCCGAGAGGGTTCAATTCCCAAGGGGGTATACCTTGATGATCGGGCTGGACGGTGTACTGAAGAGCCTCCCGAAACAAAAAATCTTCGCGCGCGGCCTGAAGGCCCGTACACAATGGTCAGACGAAAGGCGCTCAGGTCGCGTGTTTGCATCTGCTCTTTGATAAATCACTGGCGGAATCCGCCGAGTGAACGGATAGGCATGTTTTAAGTTTTTTACTGTTCGCAACCCCCCTCTGTCACTTCGTGACATCTCCCCCCAAGGGTGGAGATTGAAAGACGCAGCATTTCGACACATCGCATCTCCACCCTTGGGGGGAGATGTCCGACAGGACAGAGGGGGGTAATCCCGAGGATGACAAACAGATACATTACGCACTGGGTCCTCGGGTCTCTCGACATTAGCCCAAAAAGAATGGGCAAAGTGTCTGCCGAGCATCGACGGCGCTTCGCTTGTTTTGGTCAAGCCCGAGGATAACTGTGGAGGGAATGTTCTTGCCCTCTAGACAGCGCATTACTGGTCTTGAACAGGCCCACGCATGTACTGCTTTGCATATCGAGCACTATGTTGGAGCAGTACCGGGTTAACGTTTTGCTTAAATCAGAATGCGCTCTTTTTCAGTGTAGCAGTCGAAATTTTGGGAGCTCCCTTCACCTGATAGCGGCCCAAATAACTATCGCCGGACTTTTTCATTGTCATGGTTGCACCCGGGAAATTGTTTCGCGCAGGAAACAGGATGGTCATGTTATCGACACTTCCACTTGGGTTGTGGCTAGAGCATTCATTCCTAAAGCAGTATTGAACTGACAGCGGTGAGCCGGATTTGATTGTTAAGGTTGTTCCAGCCGATCCATTCCACTTTCCCCGGTACTTTTCGGCTGCCAATACTTGAAGTGGTGCAATATAAATCGCGATTGCCAATCCCGAAACAAATAATTTTTTCATTTTATATTTTTCCCATCATCTTCGTATTCAACGTATACGAAGGAGTGAAACAAAGTCAAATGCAGCCTCTCTCGTCACTCGGGCAAATATCCTCCCGCGGCGGGCGTTTCGAGCATTACGGCGTCGCCGGCTTTCACCTCCGTCTGGTCGCAATGCTTGAGCGTGTCGATGGTGCCGTTTTTGCGCCTGATCTGCGTCTTGCCGACTTCGCCATCACCGCCGCCTGCAAGGCCTTTGGGCGCATGATATCGCGAGGAGGATAAAATGGCGCAATCCATGTCCTCAAGGAAGCGCATCACACGGCGGCAACCGTCGCCGCCATGGAATTTGCCCTTGCCGCCGGAGCCCTTGCGAATGGAGAATTCTTCCAGCACGACAGGATAGCGCATTTCGAGGATTTCGGGATCCGTCATTCTCGTATTCGTCATGTGGACGTGAACACCGGATGCCCCGGCAAAGCCGCGCCCATCATTCATGTGTCCGGCAGGCGCGCCGCCGCAGACGGTCTCATAGTTCTGGTAGCGGGCATTGCCGTATGTGAGGTTGTTCATTGTGCCCGGTGCATTGGCAAGGGCGCCAAGGGCCATGAACAGGCAATTAGTCACGTGCTGGCTGGTTTCGGTGTTTCCGGCGATAACAGCCGCCGGAAAGACCGGTTTCAGCATGCAGCCATCGGGAATTATGATGTTGATGGGTTTCAGGCATCCTGCATTCATCGGGATGTTGTTTTCGACCATCATGCGGAAAACATACAGCACTGCGGCGCGGGTCACCGGCTCGGGAGCGTTGAAGTTGTTCTTTGCAATCGGCGAAGTGCCGGTGAAATCGACAGTCGCCTCGCGGCGCGCCTTGTCGACGCTGATTTTTACGCTGATCTGTTGGTCGTTATCGGTCAGATAGGTGTACTGGCAATCGGAAAGGGCATCAATAACGCGGCGGACGCTTTCCTCGGCATTGTCCTGCACGTGGCTGATATAGGCCTGCACAACGTCCATGCCGAAATGGGCAACCATCTTGCGCAGTTCGTTGACGCCCATTTCATTGGCGGCGATATGGGCACGGATATCGGCCATGTTCTGATCGGGATTGCGCGCCGGCCAGGGGTGATTGGTGAGGATTTTCCGCATTCCCTCTTCCTGGATGACACCGCGGTCGACCAGTTTGAAATTGTCGATCAGCACGCCTTCCTCGTCGATGTGGGTTGCGCGCGGCGTCGCGCTGCCTGGGGCCATGCCTCCGACATCGGCATGGTGACCACGGGCGGCAACCCAGAATATTATTTCTGGCGAAATAATATTCTCATTTTTGTTTTCCGAAACCCCGTCCGGGCCTTCGCCCGTTCGCGGACCGGCACTTCCGTCGGAAACGGAAGTTTGTCCTGCCACGGAGGGAGAACTTTCCTCCTTGAAAACAGGGGTGACGACCGTGATGTCGGGAAGATGCGTGCCGCCGTTGTACGGAGCATTCAGGATGAACACATCGCCGGGGTTGATATTGCCCTTGTTAAGCGCAATCACCGTCTCGACTGAACGGTCCATGGAGCCGAGATGCACCGGCATGTGTGGCGCGTTTGCGACAAGCGATCCGTCAGGCCCAAAGACGGCGCAGGAGAAGTCGAGACGCTCTTTTATGTTGACCGAATAGGCGGTGTTTTGCAGGGTCACACCCATCTGCTCGGCAATCGACATGAAGAGGTTGTTGAAGACTTCGAGCATCACCGGATCAGCCTCGGTGCCAATGGCATTGTTGCGGCTCAGGGCAACATGGCGGGTCAGGACGATGTGGTCGAGTTTGGTGATGTCGGCGCGCCAGCCAGGTTCAATCACGATGGTCTGGTTCGGTTCGATGATAAGGCCTGGGCCAATCAGGCGGTGGCCGGGCAACAGGTCTTCGCGTTTGCAAATGCCCGCATCATGCCAGACGCCATTCGAGAATATTCGCGTCACGGTGTGCGAGGCGATCAGCGGATCGGCAAGTTCATGCTCGGGCTCATCTATGCCCGCGCCACCGCCAACGGCTTCTACTTCGATAGCCTCGACAATCAGTTTCTTGTTTTCAAAGACAAAACCAAACTGCTTGCGATGCAGCCGCTCAAACTCGCGGGTCATCGCCTCAGCGCCGGACAGTACAATCTGGATTGGCATGTCAGTGCCATCGTAGCGAATGTGGGCTCTGGAAAAAACGGTTATGGATGAATCACTTACATCCTGCCCCTCAAGTTCGCTGCGGGCGTCTGCCTCAAGTTCTGCTTCAACTGCCTGAAGTTCTGATTCAAGATTGGTGTCGAGGACTTTCACCAGCGCACGGGTTCTGTTGGCGCGGATTTTGGCAAGGCCCATACCATAGGCTGACAGGATACCGGAGAAAGGATGGACGAGAACTGTTTCCATTCCCAGGCTGTCGGCGACCGAACAGGCATGCTGGCCGCCAGCGCCGCCGAAACATTGGAGCGCATATTCGGTTACATCATAGCCGCGCTGGACCGAAATTTTCTTGATCGCGTTGGCCATGTTTTCGACAGCGATTTTAAGAAAACCGTCGGCGACCTCTTCTGGCAAGGTTCCGGTTTCAGCTGCAAGTTCCTGAAATTTTTTGCGCACGATTTCTACATCAAGCGGCTCATCCTGGCCCGGGCCGAAAATATTCGGGAAATAGTCCGGCAACAATTTTCCAACCATCACATTGGCGTCGGTTACAGCGAGAGGGCCGCCGCGCCGATAGCAGGCGGGGCCGGGGTTTGCACCTGCGGAATCGGGTCCGGCCTGGAAGCGTCCGTCCTTGTAGTGGAGGATAGAGCCTCCTCCGGCAGCGACAGTGTGGATGCGCATCATCGGGGCACGCATTCGAACACCGGCGACCTCTGTTTCAAATGCGCGTTCCAGTTCGCCGTCATAGTGGGATACATCCGTTGACGTGCCGCCCATGTCGAAGCCGATCATCTTGTGGAAGCCTGCAAGGCGTGAGGTTTCCACAGCGCCAACCACCCCACCGGCTGGACCGGACAGGATTGCATCCTTGCCCTGGAACAGTTCGGCGGCGGTTAAACCTCCTGATGACATCATGAACATCAGTTTGGGGGACAATTTTTTATCGCGCTCGCTGCCCGCTTGAGCTGCACGAGAGGCGGCGTTCGAATGAACAATCCCCAATTCCTCGGCGACCTGTTCGACATAACGGCGAAGGATGGGGGACAGATATGCGTCAACTACCGTGGTATCGCCGCGGCCGATGAGCTTCACCATTTGGGAAACCTCGTGGCTGACAGATACTTGGGAAAATCCGACCTCGCGGATCAACTTTGCAATCTGCTGTTCGTGTTCTGGATATTTCCAGGAATGCATCAACACCAGGGCAACGGATTTGATTCCGGTTTTCCTGATTTTTTCAAGATCGGCGCGGATGATATTCAAATCAGGCACTTTTTCGACAGTACCGTCTGCCAACACCCGTTCGTCAATTTCAATGACGGTTTCATAAAGCTCTTCCGGCTTGATGATTTCCTTTGCGAAAATGTCAGGACGGGCCTGATAGCCGATGCGCAGTCCGTCGCCAAATCCCTTTGTGATCAAAAGGGCAGTTCGATCGCCCTTGCGCTCCAACAGCGCATTTGTGGCTACCGTTGTCCCCATTTTGACTGCTGCAATCTTTTCGGAGGGAACAGGGTCGCCTTTCTTTACGCCCAGCAAATCGCGAATTCCCTGCACTGCAGCATCTCGATAAGCTTCCGGATTTTCCGAGAGAAGCTTGTGCGGATGCAATGTGCCATCGGGCGCACGGCCGACAATATCGGTAAAAGTGCCGCCACGATCAATCCAGAAATCCCATTTTCCATTTGATGAACTGGAATTTGGCATTGCGTATCTCCCGACAGTTTGGATAGAAAGGTTGAGAATTAGTTCTTGATATTATCGACAATTTATCGATAAAATGTCAATGTAAATGTTGGGATGATCAACAAGAGGCGAAACTGCCATGGCTTCAAAAGACAAGAAAGACAAAGGGGACGGCGAAGGAAGCGAAGTTCCTGCACCATACGCCTCCCGCGAAATCGGTCCTGTTGTTTCAGCCGCCCATCTTGCAAGCGGGGCTTTGCCGGCCCTTTCCGAACTCGAATATGCCATGACACTGACATCGAACGCCATGCAGCGATGGACCGTTCTGGCAGCTACCGCAAGTGGACTTCCAGGCCTCACTCCGATGGACGTGCAGGTGTTGCATTCTGTCCACCACCGTGACCGTCCGAAGTCCTTATCTGAACTGTGCATGATGTTGCATATAGAAGACACGCATCTGGTAAATTACGCAATAAAAAAACTGGAGAGCCTCAATCTGTTGTCGACAGGAAAGCGGGGTAAGGAGAAAATTGCCAAAATTTCTCCTTCGGGTGCTTCAGCGTGTCAGCAATATCATAAAATTCGCGAAGCTTTGCTAATTGAAAGCATCAAGACACTGGGGCTAGATGTGAAAGAAATTTCGCGCGCAGCGCAACTGTTGCGGATATTATCCGGCCAGTATGATCAGGCTGCAAGAAGTGCCGCCAGTTTGTAAGGAGATTTGCCGTGTCGAGATTGATAGCCTGCACCGCTCTGTTCTTTTTGTTGATTTCATCTGCCCGGGCTGAAACTTTGGCTGGCTCAGAGTGGGGTTATTCGTCAAATCCGGAAGCATTCCTGAGGTTTGAAACAGAGGGCAAGGTAAGCGGATTTGCCGGATGCAATCATTTCTTTGGCACCTATGAAATCATTGACAATGAATCTATTCAGTTTGGGCAAATGGGTGCGACCAGGAAAATGTGCCCACCGCAAATCATGGCGCATGAACAGGTACTGTTTGAAGCGCTCAACAAAGCTTCAATTTACCGAAGAGACAGATACAAACTTGTTCTCGGTGATGCGCAGAACAATGAAATTTTGAAGATGGAACAACGCGACCGGGATTGATAACTCCCCCTGTAGTGTCCCTCTCGTGCCTGTATTGAACAACGTCTGACTAATATTATAGACCATGAATATTTTGCTTCAAAGACTCCTTCGATTCACCTAAACATTCGCCATGTCGATTTGGACCCAGCTTGGTGAATTCGTATCTACCTTCGCGTCGCAGGCACTGTCTGTGGCGGTGGAAAGTGTGCGCACGTTTTTTGAAGGCGATCCGGTAACTCGCAAGCAGGTTGGATTTTCCATCGCCATTATTGCGCTTTCAGCTAAAATGGCCAAGGCAGATGGTGTGGTCACACCGGAAGAAGTGGTGGCATTTCAGGAATTGTTCGAGGTTCCGGCTGATGAGACCGGACATGTGGCGCGCGTTTTTAATCTTGCCAAGCAGGATGTGGCTGGTTTTGAAGCTTATGCCCGTCAGGTTAAGCGGCTGTTTCCTGATGACGGCGATATCTTGCGCGATGTGATAGATGGTCTGTTTCATATCGCAAAAGCTGACGGATTGATTCATGCCAGCGAGATATCGTTTGTTGAAACGGTAGCAAATATTTTTGCAATCGACCACCGGGCCTATGAAGGTATCAAGTTGCGCCATGTCATGCCCGAGGAGGGCGATCCATACCTCATTCTGGCAGCAGATCCCAATTGGGACAATGAAACACTTAAAAAACATTTCCGCCGGCTGGTCATGGAAAACCATCCCGACAGGATGATTGCCCGCGGTGTGCCTGACGAGTTTCTCAAGATCGCCAACGACCGGTTGGCAGGCATGAACCAGGCCTGGAACCATATTTGCAGGGAGCGCGGAATTTGATTGAAATTGCTGATACGTCCTGTGCCTGCCAACTGCGCCAGGCGGTCAATTTCAATGAAAGACTGGTCAAGTCGCCTGATATTCTTCTGTTGCATTATACGGGCATGCCTGACGGAGAACAGGCGCTGAACTGGCTTTGCGTCGAGGAAAGCCAGGTTTCCTGCCACTATCTGGTGCATGAGGACGGGCGCATCGTGCAGATGGTTGAAGAGAAGTTTCGGGCATGGCACGCGGGCAAAGGCCGTTGGCGCGATAACGAGGATATCAACTCCCGATCCATCGGGATTGAAATCGTCAATCCGGGTCATGAGTATGGCTACAGGGACTTTCCTGAAATTCAAATGCAGGCAGTAGCTGCGCTGTGCCGTGATATCGTGGATAGAAATTCCATCGAACCGCGCAATGTTTTGGCCCATTCCGACATTGCGCCTGGTAGAAAAGTTGATCCGGGCGAAAAATTTTCATGGAAAATGTTATCGAATGCGGGCGTTGGACTTTGGGTCGAGCCAACTTCGATCTCCAGTGGGCGCTTCCTGTGTCTTGGCGAAAGCGGTCAACCCGTTGAGGCGTTGCAGGCAATGCTTTCACTTTATGGATACGGTATTGATCAGACAGGAAATTTTGACGAAACAACCAAAAAAGTGGTTGAAGCCTTTCAAATGCATTTTCGCCAGGAAAAAGTTGACGGGGTGGCGGATGCCTCAACGATAGATACGCTTTACCGGCTTTTGCAAATGGTTTGACTCTGAATAGACGATGTCAAACTTTGCAGGCCTGTAACATATCGTAACGTCAATTGAACAGGCTGACACATTGCAGTCAACTTTCAAAGGTCATAGAACTCCGTCGAGTTAGAGTAAAGTACATTGTAGTTTAATCTGGGCATTGCGGCGTGTTCCAATTATTTGGGGACTGTTTTATGGTTTTAATACTAAAACAATCCGGGGTTCGCCTCGTCTTGGCAATCGGTTTGTCGATCTTTGTAACTTCGTGTTCTTCAACAGACCTTGCTTCACAGAAATCCTTTTCTTCCAAGGAGAGTTTTGCTTTGGCTACTGCCCGTAACAATGCGAGCAAGATTGCCAAGCAGGACACCCAGGCAAACAAGAAGCCAGATGCAACTGCCGAGAAAAAGGCAGCAAAGTCCGGCGGAAACCTTAAATCGAAAATAGCTGCTGCCAAAAAGCAGGTAGATGGCGACCAGAAGCGACTTGCAGATTATGACAAGATGCTCAAGCCGCTCACTGATGACCAGAAGAAATACTTCAAGGCGCAGCGTGATCCACTGGTTGCAAAACTGGATAAATCCACAGCCGAATTGAACAAGCTGGAAGCTGCGGCAGCACCAAAAGCAGCGTCGGTATCAGGGGGTGTTCGTGGCAGAGGTCAATATCATGCCCTTATCGCAAAACATGCCAGAGCCAATGGTGTTCCCCTTGGTCTCGCCCATGCGGTTGTTCGCGTGGAAAGTAGCTATCGGGCAAATGCCCGCGGCCGGGCAGGCGAAATTGGTCTGATGCAGTTGAAACCATCGACAGCCAGATTGATGGGCTACCGCGGATCAGCCAAAGGCTTGTATAATCCTGATACCAATCTGCGATACGGCATGGCTTATCTCGGGAAGGCGCACAGGCTCGCCGGGGGGTCCACCTGTGGAACCATACTGAGATATAATGCAGGGCATGGTGCAACACGGATGAACCCTGTCAGCAAGCGCTATTGCAACCGGGTTGCGCGCTATATCTGATTATTTGATGGATATGAATTTGAACAAGGCGGCTCAAGGGCTGCCTTTTCTATTACAAACGGCTCAAGAACCGATCAATTGCGGCTGTCACCTGATCGTTCGGATTGCTACCGATTGACGAATTGATGGACAAATGGCTGTAACCATTGCCTTCAAAACTGGTGACGCTGGCGCCGGCACCTGAAAGTGCGTTGACAAACCGTGTTGACACCTTGTCCCTGAATTCTGCTTTCGACCAGATGACCAGTATAGGCGGGGTTGCGCCGTTGCCAACGTAGCTGATGGGTGACCATCGGGCGAATTTTTCCTTTGTGTTTAGCGCTGAATACAAGGCCGGAATTCTACCGCCGCTGATATCTGAAAGATATTGAAGATCGTAGGCTCCAGTATCCACACAAATCAGCAATTTGGGTCGTGCCGCACCTGAAAGAACCGCGAGAGAGACCAGATGACATCCTGCAGAATGGCCCATGGCGGCTATGCGGCTGCCATCGCCACCATATGCGCCGATATTCTTTTTTACCCAGTTGATTGCTTGCGCAACCTGTACGGCCTGTTTTTCCGCATCCGCCTTTGGATACAGCGTGTAGCTGACGGATACGAATACATATCCTTTTGAGGTGTAGTATTTTGCCTTCGAGCCGATCTGGCCGCGATTGCCCAATCGCCAGGCTCCACCGTGTACATAAAGGATGACCGGGGCATTGGCCGGATTGGAGGGCGTATAGATATCAAGGCTGTTGGCCCCGTAACTGACAGACTGTTTTCCCGCCGCAAGAGCGGTTGAAACCAGCATCGTGGAAAATGGCGCTATTGAAAGGCCGATTGCGGCATTGGTCAGCAAGGTACGGCGGTTGAGATGCGATTTCATCAAAAAGCTCCAGAGAGGGTTTACCGGCAGGATGCCTGAAACATTTTAATTCTTTGTTAACCATGAATTGGAAAAGCGCCATAATTCAGGCATTTTCCGATGAAGGCAAGGCAATGGTTGACCTTGCGCCTGCTTAGGCATTAAGTCGCCTTGCCAGCCGGTCGGGTGATCGCTGCCACAAGTGTCGAAAGGCCGTGGTGGAGGAAAGTCCGGGCTCCATGGAAACACGATGCCGGATAACATCCGGCTGGGAAAGCGGGCTTGCCTGTGAACCCAAGGGAAAGTGCAACAGAGAATATACCGCTTTTGCGCGCGCAAGCACTGCATGAGTAAGGGTGAAAAGGTGGGGTAAGAGCCCACCGCATTGTCAGCAATGATGATGGCACGGTAAACCCCATCGGGAGCAAAACCGAATAGGGGCAACGCGGCAGGGAAACCTGCCAGCCGGTTTTCAGGCCAGTTGTCCGGGTGGGTTGCGTCGAGGCGTGTGGTAACACAAGTCCCAGATGAATGATCACCACATCGTCGGGGAAACCTGATGGTCATACAGAACCCGGCTTACAGACCGGCTGGCAATTGACTTTTGTCTTCAGCGTTGGATTGGCCTTATTTAATGGATCAGGCTTTTCGCCGTTCCACTTCGGCCTCGATTCCATCAATCTGCGCGGCAAGGTCAAATTCGACTGCCGACAATACCTCAATCGCCTTGTCTTCGGCAAAATCCGGATTGTTTGCGCCAAGTTCGGCGATCTTGCGGTCACGTTCATGCAGCGCCCATTCGATCTGAGGGCGATACAGTTTCAACAGGGCGCACAACCAGCGACTGGTCAGTTCATAGTCCTTGCCGACCATTGCATACTCATCCAGCAGGGGGATAACGTCTTTTGCCGGATACATCCATTCGCCTGAGACCCAGCGGTTGGTGGTGAATATCCGCACGGGCAGGCCGTTCGGGTCAAAAGAGACAGCAACAAGGTGGCAGAGGCCTCCCTTTTCCTCGTTAATTTCAGCAGGCAACGCCAATGCAGCGGCATCCGGGCGCAGTTTTTCAGTGTATCTGAAAAGGTGAAAATGGCCGTGCTCGTTCCAGGGACGGGCGATTTCATCTTCGCTGTGGGCATGGTAAAACCAGATTGAGCCGCTGTCCGAATCCTGAATGTCACCTGGGGGATAATGCTGCCACTGGCTGAAGGGTTCTTCACCGGAAGATGCCAAAACATTGGCCAGCACATGATAGCCGATTTCAGTTGCTTCCCCGAGAACGGCCAGCATTTCGTCGACGCCATCCTGCATCAATTGCAGATGCGCGTCAGACACTCCTGAAAAATCGTTTCCAGTTAGAAACTCATAGCCTTCCATTTGGCTTTGTGAGCGCTTCGAGGCTGCATCCATGATTTTTTCCTATGCTTTTCCTGCGTCGTAGCTGCAAATACAAATATAATACAAGACGGCGGAACCGGAGAGCCCCGCCGTCATGTTTATGTTGAATTTCCAGTCCTACTGCTTGGCCCGGTCTTGACTGAGCATAGCAACAAAGAAAAGGAAATCAGTTCTTTTTGGCGCAGCATGCGTTGCACTTGTTTGCAGCGCAGCAGCAGTTCACTTTTGCGGCAGCGCAGCATGCTGCGTTTGCAGAGGTCATTGGTGCAGCTGCAGCCATGCCGCCGACGATCATCATTGCGGCGAGAACTTTTTGTGATTTTGTCATTTTGAAATACCTTTCAGGATTCAGTATGGATAATTGTGGGAAATTTGTTCGCTCCCAGTCGAGTTTGATCCTCGACTGAGGCAACACTAACTGAATATCCGGAAATGGCTTTTCACGATTTTACAAAGTACAATCACAGAAATGTCAGCGGTATTTTACCTATGGACACGTGATGCCGGTTGCAATTGGGAATGGCCGAACGAATCCCGACAAAAATCGGTCAAATAAACTTCAGCGCAGCGAGAATCGCATAAAACGCAAACATGCCGTTGGCGACCAACAGGCACATGGTTGCAAAGGAACCCAAATCCTTTGCATCGCGGGCAAAGTCGGAAATTTCGGGCGATGCTTTGTCCACCAGCAGTTCGATAGCCGTATTAAGCGCTTCAATGGCAAAAGTGATGAATATGAGGCACAGGCTGATCATGATGTTTAGAAGGCTTGCTCCTACCAGAAGATAAATCAGCAGCAAGGCCAACGCGACGCCAATCTCGCGGCGAAAGGCGGCCTCTTTCACAAGGCATTTGAACCCGCCAATCGAATAGGCGGTTGCCGCCAAGAAATGGGCAAAGCCCTTTTTCTTGGTGAGGGGATCAAACTTTTTTGAAACTCCGTCTGCCATTACAACCTCGCGCGCTGATAACTTTTTGAATTCCTTTATCTGGCCCCGAAAGGTGCCAGATTAAACTGCGTTCTGTTTGCGCCATTGTCTTGACGGAAATCCGGCTGTTGTTATTCAATTGCATCAATAGTATCTGCTTTGAAATAGAGCAATGTGCCGTTTGATTTGGCTTGGGGATAGAATGGAAAATCCGGATTTCATCGTGGTTGGTTCGGGTTCATCGGGCTGCGTGGTGGCTGAGCGTCTTTCTGCCAATGGCCGTTTTCGTGTGCTGGTGCTCGAAGCGGGAGGAACAGATCACCGCTTCTTTGTCCAAATGCCGCTGGGTTATGGCAAGACCTTCTTTAACCCAAAAGTGAACTGGATGTATGCGACAGAGCCTGATCCAGGTCTTGCAGGCCAGCAGGATTTTTGGCCACGCGGCAAGTTACTGGGAGGTTCTTCCTCAATCAACGCAATGGTCTGGATAAGGGGCGCTCCCCAGGATTTTGATGAGTGGGAGGCTGCCGGCAATCCCGGTTGGGGCTGGCGTGATATGCTCCCCGTTTTCAAGGAAATAGAGGACAATGCAGATGGCGCTGATGAATGGCGCGGTGCCGGCGGTCCGCTTCATATCAGCAATATCGAGGACCGCGTACATTTGCTGACACAGGATTTTATCAGAGCGGGACAAGAGGCTGGTCTGCCTCTAAACAAGGACTTCAACGGGGAAAGCCAGGAAGGTGTTGGTATCTGGCAGCTCACCACGAAAAACGGCAGGCGAAATTCCGCTTCAAGGGCATTTCTTCGTCCCGCCATGAAGCGAGGCAATGTCAAGGTTGAGACCAATGCCCAGGCCACAAAAATCCTGTTCGAAGGGAAAAAGGCTGTTGGCGTTGAATACCGCCGCAAAGGCCAGTTGCGTCAGGTTCGCTGCACGCGGGAGGTAATCGTCTCTGGCGGTTCAATCAATTCGCCGCAATTGCTGCAACTGTCTGGAATAGGCCCTGCAAAACTGCTTGCCTCTTACGGGATTGATGTGAAGTTTGACAATGCCAATGTCGGCGCACATCTGCAGGATCATCAAGGTATCAATTACACCTTCAGGGCTAACCGGCCAACGCTCAACAATCTGTTGAGGCCCTGGTGGGGCAAGCTGATTGTCGGCATGCGCTATCTGTTGCTTCGTGATGGCCCACTTTCGATCAGCATCAATCACGGCGGTGGGTTTTTCCGCACCAGCGAGAAGTTTGACCGTCCAAACATGCAACTTTATTTCCAGGCGTTTTCGACGGTTATTCCCGGCGTCGGTGAACGCCCGATCTTGTCACCTGATCCGTTTGCAGGATTTTCCATCGGGCTGTCCAATTGCCGGACACTGAGCAGGGGGGAAGTTATGATCCGATCCGGCGATCCGTTCCTTGCACCTAAAATAACAGCCAACGCCTTTTCGGACGAGAGGGATGTCGAGGAAATGCTGGATGCGGTAAAATATATCCGTAAACTGGCCGATATGCCTGCAATGAAGGCGATTATTGAACAGGAAATTGTGCCTGGCAAAAAATGTCAAAGCGATGAGGAACTGATTGCCGATTTCAGAAAGCGCTCGGGAACGGTGTATCATCCGGTTTCTACCTGCAGGATGGGGCCAAGTTCTGAAAGTTCGGTTGTGGATTCGCGTTTGCGAGTTCATGGTGTCGAAGGTTTGCGGGTTATAGACGCTTCGGTTTTCCCCAACATCGTAACGGGCAATACCAACGCTGCAGCCATTGCAACCGGATGGAAGGGCGCTCAGCTCGTATTGGAGGATCATCAATGATTTTGAAAGACGTCAAAACCTGGGTCGTTGGAAATCCGCCGCCATCCTTGGGCGGGCGCTATTTCATTTTTGTCAAGCTGGTCACTGATGGGGGTGTTGCCGGCTATGGGGAAGCTTATTGCGCGACCTTTGATCCGCATCTGACTGCAAAGATGATCGAAGATGTAGCTGCACGCTATTTCATTGGTCATGATCCCCACAAGATCGAGCAATTTTTCCGCTCATGCTATTCATCTGGATTTTCCCAGCGCCCGGATGTCACAATGATGGGCTGTTATTCAGCGCTCGAAATGGCCTGTTGGGACATTATCGGAAAAGAGGCCAATCAGCCGGTCTATAATCTGTTGGGAGGAAGGGTGCATGAAACGCTGCGTTCGTACACCTATCTTTATCCCCAATCAGGTCATGTCTATCCTGACGAAAGTGTAACGCCAAAGCACGTCTACAATGATCCGGATATAGCTGCGGAAGTTGCGCTTGCCTGTGTCGAACAAGGGTTTGATGCAGTAAAGTTTGATCCTGCCGGTCCTTACACCATCTATGACGGACACATGCCGCGCCTTGTCGATATCGAGTTGTCGGCAGCGATGTGCAAGGCAGTACGAGAGGCAGTTGGCACACGAGCCGATATCCTGTTTGGAACCCATGGCCAGTTTACGGCTGGTGGTGCAATCAGGCTGGCCAAGGCGATCGAACCCTATGATCCGTTGTGGTTTGAAGAGCCTTGTCCGCCGGATATGCCCGAAGTGATGGGACAGGTTGCGCGTGCGACGTCGATCCCCGTGGCGACAGGTGAGCGGCTGACTACGCGCTTTGAATTTGCCCGTGTTATTGAAAATCGAGCCGCCTCTATTTTGCAACCGGATCTTGGGCGATCCGGTGGTATTTTGGAAACCAAGAAAATTGCGGCAATGGCGGAAACCTATCATATTCAGGTCGCACCGCATTGTTATTGCGGACCAATTGTTGGCGCGGCAAATGCTCAGCTTGCTGCAACGCTGCCAAACTTTCTGGTGCTTGAATCGATCAAACAGTGGGATGGTTTCCACGCAGAACTGCTGCACAAGAAAATCGAGTGGGAAAATGGACATGTGATCCCTTCCAGCGAGCCCGGCCTAGGGGTTGAACTCAATGAGGCGGTCTGTGACGCCCACCCTTGGACAGGAAATTTGCTGCATCTTGAAATGACAAAGACACCTATCGGGCGATAGCATCTCAACAAACGGGAAAACGGACTGATGACGTATACTCCTAATCCGGATCGCTATTCGGCAATGATTTACAACCGCTGCGGCAATAGCGGTTTGCAGCTTCCGGCCATATCGCTTGGACTCTGGCACAATTTTGGCCATGATGCGCCGCACCAGACGAAACGGGCTATCTGCCGGAAAGCGTTTGATCTTGGGATTACCCACTTTGATCTTGCAAATAACTACGGGCCGCCGCCCGGCAGCGCCGAAGAGGCATTCGGTGAAATACTGCAAACCGATTTTAGGGGGTATCGCGATGAGCTGATCATTTCCTCCAAGGCAGGTTACAAAATGCATGCGGGTCCATACGGCGAGTGGGGGAGCCGCAAATACCTGATAGCCTCATGTGATGCCAGCCTCAAAAGGATGGGGCTCGATTACGTTGATATTTTTTATTCCCACCGCTTTGACCCTGATACGCCACTTGAAGAAACAATGGGTGCACTCGATCAAATCGTGCGTTCGGGCAAGGCGCTTTATGCCGGAATTTCCTCTTATAATTCCGAGCGCACTAGGCAAGCGCATTCATTGTTGAAGGCAATGGGAACGCCATGCCTGATCCATCAGCCTAGCTATAACATTCTTAACCGCTGGGTGGAAAAGGACGGATTGAAAGATACGCTCAATGAGCTGGGAATTGGGTCTATTGCCTTTACGCCGTTGGCCCAGGGGATGCTTACCAATAAATATCTGAGCGGTGTTCCGGCAGGAAGCCGGGCAGAGAAGGGAAAATCCCTACTGCCTCATTTCCTTTCAGACGCGGCTATCGAAAGCATTCGCAAGCTCAACACAATTGCTGAAAAGCGTGGGCAAACCCTGGCGCAGATGGCGATTGCCTGGGTGTTGCGCGAAGGGAGAATCACCACCGCGCTGATAGGCGCTTCGAAGCCGGAACAGGTGGAAGATTGTGTTGGCGCGCTCAAAAATCTGAAATTTACTGCAGAGGAACTGGCGCAGATTGACCGTGTTTCCAATGAGGAAGATATCAATTTGTGGGCAAAATCCTCACAAGGCTGACAGTAAAAGACGCAATTCGTCCTGTTTTTTGATAGATTTTTTTGCCTGTGCGTCCTGCAGCGGCATGCTTGCTGGCTGCAACAAGTTGAGCAATACAAATCGGCGGCCCGGATCGCCAGACGTAATTAACTGATAATAAGACAAATATTTTCGATACTTTTTTAGCGCCGGTTTGTGGTGGTGAGTCACTTTGACTCATCGCCAGATGTCGGCTTGCCTGCCACAAATGGCCTTTAAGGGTTCCTTAACCCTATTTGGGCAAAGCTTACTGAAATCCTAATAAAGGATTCAAAAAGCCTTAATTTTCCAGTTCAATCCATTGACGCCCAAATTATCCCATGATACCCCAAACATGTCATATTTCGAACAGGTCCAACAATGATTTGCATCGAAATAATGCGGATGACAGCGCGGCTGCGTGTGTCGGATTTCCGGATCAGCGGTCAATCTTCTTGGTGGCTGATATTGAACCCGGATCGCGGTGCATGAGTGCAGCAATTGGGGAGAAGCGAGCATGAGATCGTGCGCGCCAAACCCACAGCGCCAAGAGTATTCGGCCTCGCAGGCAGCGGGGACGGTTTCAAGTATCAGGCAGGTGGGAAAAGAGGCTAGCTATGGATCGGTTCGTATCGAACACGATCAATCGGGTGGACAAAAAGGGCAGGGTTTCAATTCCTGCCAATTTCCGCACGGTTCTGACTGGCCAAACTTCCATTCATATTTTGTTGAGCGTGGAAAATCCCGTTGTCGAGGCAGGTGGTCCCCTTTTCATGGAAACGAACCTGCAGAGGCTGTCGTTGATGGACCCGTTTTCGGAGGAATACGAGATGTGGTCTTTTCATCTGCTGGGGGAAGCGGACGAGATCAAACTCGATGGAGAGGGACGTATCATTCTAACCGACAATATTCGCGCCCATACAGGAATTACGGATCACGTGGCATTTGTCGGCCGCGGGCATTTTTTCCAGCTTTGGGAACCGGAACAGTTTGCCCGATATCGCGAGAAGGCCAGAATGAAAGTGCGCGAGATGCGCGGCGCTCTCGGTTCATTTTCTACCCATTCAAATTCCCCCGCAAGCCTGGCGGAACCTCGTTCTCCATCTACGGAAACAGGTTCCGGCAATCAGAAGAGCAGCAAGGAGCAAGGCACGTGAGCGATGGTCGTGAAGGCGCTGAAAATGCGCTATCTCCGGCTGGCGGACCAATCCGTCATGTGCCTGTCATGCTCCACGAGGTTGTTGCCAATCTGATCCCGGCTTCGGGGGAAACCATTATAGACGGCACCTTTGGTGCCGGTGGTTATTCGCGTGCATTGCTCAATGCGGGGACAAACGTCCTGGCGATTGACCAGGACCCCAATGCCATTCGCGACGGCCAGGAATTGGTGAGCGAAATGCAAGGCCGTTTGACCCTGACCCACGGGCGGTTTTCCAACCTTGACGAGACAGCCCGCATGCTGGGCCATCAGAGCGTTGATGGCGTGGTTCTTGATATCGGCGTTTCCTCCATGCAGCTTGATGAAGCGGAGCGCGGTTTTTCGTTTCAAAAGGATGGACCGCTCGACATGCGGATGGCCCAATCAGGCGTTTCTGCAGCAGACGTGATAAACCATGCGGACCAGGCAACACTCACGCGGGTTTTGGGCATTCTGGGCGAAGAGCGGCACGCATCGCGAATTTCACGGGCCATTGTCGATGCGCGCGGAGCAATGACATTCTCCAGCACGCTGCAACTTGCAAAACTCATCGAAAAAACAATTGGTCGCAAGCCGGGCGACAAGATACATCCCGCAACGAGAAGTTTTCAGGGCCTGCGTATTTTCGTCAACCGTGAACTCGAAGAATTGGCCAAGGCGCTTTTTGCTGCCGAGCGGATACTCTCGCCGGGTGGCAGGCTTGTTGTTGTGACATTTCACTCGCTCGAAGACCGGATCGTAAAGCGGTTTTTTGCTGACCGTGCCGGCAAGGCATCGGGTTCAAGGCATTTGCCGCAGGTTGTTTCAGCCAGTGCCACTTTCTCCCAGGAAAAACGTTCCGCCATTTTGGCAGGCAAAGAGGAATGCGAACGAAACCCGCGTTCCCGATCGGCCAAATTGCGTGCCGGTGTGCGAACAAATGCCGATCCGCAAAGCGAGAATCTTGACTTGTTCGGTCTTCCCAAACTCTCCCTCTCACAGGTGAACCCAATTGCTTAGATCCCTCGACATTCTCATGATCGGTCTGCTGCTCGGCGGCGCTGCGTTCACCTTCAAGGTCAAGCATGATTCCGAAATCGCCATCGAACGGGTCACGCAAATTCAGAACAAGATCAAGGTTGAACAGGATGCGATTGAAATTCTCAAGGCCGACTGGAGCCTGCTGATAGAACCCAAACGCCTGAAGGTGCTGGTCGAACGCTATAAAGGCCAATTGGATATTGATCCGATTGATCCACAAGCGATTGGCCAGATTACTGAAATTCCGATCAGACCACCACATTTTGAAGGTGGTGCCGATAATGGAATTGCCGGACTGATTGAGGGTCAGCCCGAGCAGGGCGTATCCACAGGCAGCATCATCAAGGGGAAAAAACAATGAATCACGCCCCTGAGACAACCACAGCAAAAAGAGAACATGCCGGTATTTTCCGCCTTTCGGGCACGCAAAATTTTGCACGATCACAGGCTCAGTCACGCGTCGTTCTTGCCATGGTTATGGTTTGTGCGGTTTATGGCGCCATCTGCGCCCGACTTGCCTATTTCGGATTTGTCGAGCCTTCCCAATCGGCAGCGCTCAATTTGGCCGACCCGACCATTTCTGCACGCAGACCCGATATACTTGACCGAAACGGGCGTACCCTCGGGACAGATATCAATACGGCCTCACTCTATGCGGAACCTCGCCGGATTGTTGATGTTGATGAAGCTGTTGAGCAACTCGCCTCGGTTCTCCCGGACTTGAACAACGAGCAGATTTACAAACGCCTTTCCGGAGAAGCGGGTTTCGTCTGGTTGCGGCGTGAGCTAACTCCGGCCCAGCAAAACAAGATTTTGGAACTGGGTATCCCCGGCATCGGTTTCAAACGGGAAACCCGGCGGTTTTATCCCAATGGGTCAATTTCCGCCCACCTGGTTGGTCACGTCAATATTGACAATGTGGGGATTGCCGGTACCGAAAAGGTGATTGACGATCGCGGTCTGAAGGATCTCAGGGATGCCGGATTTGGCGCCGTTGAAAAGGGTGAGCCGGTTATCATGGCGATGGATGTGCGCGTTCAGGCAATCGTCCATGAAGAATTGCAGATGGCGATGGAGCGTTATCACGCTATCGCTGCGGGCGCTGTAGTGCTGGATGTGCATACAGGTGAGGTCATCGCCATGGCATCCTTTCCTGACTATGATTCCAATCAACCTGCAGGCGCGCTGGAAGCTGACCATTTGAACCGCATGTCAGCCGGGCTGTACGAAATGGGTTCGACCATCAAGGCATTCACGACGGCGATGGCACTTGATAGCGGCAAGGTGACTTTGCAGAGCCGCTTTGATGCTTCCAAACCGTTGAGGGTTGCAGGCTTCACAATCAATGACTTTCATGGAAAAAAACGTGTATTGAGCGTTCCTGAAGTCTTTATTTATTCATCCAATATCGGCACTGCCAAAATGGCTGATGTGGTGGGAATGGAAGGTCACCGCGAGTTTCTTCACAAGATCGGCCTGCTTGAAAAAATGCAATTTGAACTGCAGGAAACTGCAACTCCGGTTGAACCAAAGGTTTGGAAGAAGCTCAATTCCGTTACGATCTCTTTTGGCCACGGTGCAACAACAACACCTCTTCATACTGCTGTTGCTGGCGCTGCGCTGATGAATGGCGGCAGACTTGTTCCGCCGACAGTATTCAAACGAAGCCGCGAGGAAGCAGACAAGCTGGCGATACAGGTAATCAGCAAAAAAACCAGCGATGACATGCGGTATCTTTTCCGTCTCAATGTCGAAAAGGGTTCGGGTCGCAGGGCTGATGTGCCCGGTTACTGGGTTGGCGGAAAAACAGGAACGGCAGAAAAAGTTGTCCGTGGCAGATATTCGTCTGAAAAACGCTTTAACGCCTTTCTTGCGGCCTTTCCGATCAACGACCCAAAATACATGGTGTTGACGATCATAGATGAACCAAAGTCTGAAAATCCGGGAATGGGTGCGACCTCAGGTTTGAACGCTGCCCCCATGGTTTCCAACATTGTTCGACGTTCCGCGCCATTGCTGGGTGTTCAGCCACAATTTGGCGAAGATTTGGATATGATGTCGGTCAAATATTGACGGGAGGTTTGTATTGACGGGCGTGGGCCATGCCGTCAAACAGATTTCAACAGCGATAAACACAACACAAATGCACAAATAACATCGACGGGTTTCAGGGCACAAAAATGAAATTAAGCGACTTGACCAGGGCCGCAACGGCAAATGATGAAGGCGCATTTAAGGGTTTCATAAGCCCGTTGAATTCTGATCCTGATATTGGTGGCATTACCGCTGACTCGCGGAAAGTCAGTCAAGGAACCCTGTTCGTAGCGCTGAAAGGCAATGCCAGTGACGGGGCAATGTATATTCACCAGGCATTGGCAGCGGGTGCCGGTGCTATTCTAACTCATAGCGGCGCAAATGTTGATGGTATCAAGGTGCCGTTGCTGGTGCTTGATGACCCCAGAAAAGCCTTGTCAATGCTCGCTGCAGCCTTTTATCCAAGGCAACCGCAGACGATGGTTGCTGTCACTGGAACTGCTGGAAAGACGTCAGTTGCCGCTTTTATTCGCCAGATATGGAAAGCTGCTGGCTATGCATCCGCTAGCATCGGAACCACGGGCGTGGTTTCGCCGGGGCGTGACGAATACGGAAGTCTGACGACGCCTGATCCCGTTGATCTGCACCGGCTGCTGCAAGACCTTGCCGATGAGGGAGTGACGCATGGCGCGATGGAGGCATCCTCGCATGGACTGGATCAGTTCAGGCTAGACGGCGTCAAGCTCAGTGCTGCCGGATTTACCAATCTGGGTCGGGACCATATGGATTATCATCCGACTGTCGAACATTATTTTGCTTCCAAAATGCGCCTGTTTGGCGAATTGCTTCCCAAAAATTCGCCCGCCATTGTGTTTGCCGATGATTCCTACAGCGCAAAGGCGATCGAGGTGGCAAGGCAGGCAGGGCACAAGGCGCTAAGCGTTGGGCGCAAGGGTGAATTCCTGACGCTTACCCGTGTGGAACATGAACGCTTTTGCCAGATCGCTGAAATTCGCCATGAGGGCAGACACTACCGCATTGAGTTTCCGCTGGCAGGTGATTTCCAGATTGCCAATGGATTGGTGGCGGCCGGATTGGCAATTGCAACCGGAACGGATGCTGAAACGGCACTCCATGCGCTGGAGCATCTTGAAGGTGCGCCTGGACGGCTTGATCTTGTTGGTTACTCCGCCGATCACGCGCCTTGTTATGTTGACTATGCCCACAAGCCGGAAGCGCTGGAAAATGTATTGTCATCATTGCGCCCGTTCACCACTGGGCGGCTTGTATGTGTATTTGGCTGTGGCGGTGACCGCGATCCCGGCAAGCGGCCGATCATGGGCGAAATTGCTGCCAGACTGGCAGATGATGTAATTGTCACCGACGATAATCCCCGCACAGAAGAGCCGTCAACCATACGAAAGCAGATATTGTCTGCAGCTCCCGAAGCCATTGAAATTGCTGATCGCAAACTCGCCATAGAAAAAGCGGTAGCGGCATTGGGCAAAGGGGATTGTCTGGTGGTTGCCGGCAAGGGGCATGAGGTTGGTCAGACCATTGGAACGACAGTTCATCCCTTTTCAGATCATGCGGTTTTGCGTGAAGCGATACTTGCGAATGGCGGGAAAACAAGCGGAGCAAAAGCGTGACATTGCTATGGGAAACAGACGCGCTGCTGGCTGCCACAAAAGGCAGACCCGTCGGACCGATGCCAGAAGGCATAACCGGCATTTCAATCGACACGAGAACATTGCAGCCGGGCGAAGCCTATTTTGCCATCAAGGGTGAAAACATGGACGGGCATGACTTTGTGTCCGCAGCGATGAAGGCAGGGGCTTCGATGGCAATAGTTGCCGAAGAGAAGCTGGTCGCGCTTGGCGGCATCAAAGTGCCGCTGGTTGTTGTCAGTGATGTTCTTGAAGCGATGCGGCAATTGGGAATGGCGGCAAGGGCTCGCTGCAAGGGTCGTATTATTGCTGTTACTGGTAGTGTGGGCAAGACGACAACCAAGGAAATGTTGCGCACGGTGCTCGCCGCATCGGGAGCCGTTCATGCCTCTGTCGCCTCGTTCAACAATCACTGGGGCGTTCCGCTCACTCTGGCGCGCATGCCGACCGAAACAAAATTTGGTGTCTTTGAAATCGGCATGAACCATCCTGACGAGATCCGTCCGCTGGTCAAGATGGTTCGTCCGCATATCGCAGTGATCACCAATGTCGGTGCGGTTCATCTTGGCGCTTTCAAAGATGTTGACCAGATTGCCAAGGCAAAGGCTGAAATCTTTGAAGGTGTGGTGCCGGGTGGCTATGGGGTTATTTCAAGTTCCGACAAGAGGGCGAAACTATTGTCGGAATATGCGATAAAAGCGGACGTTGAGCATCTGCTGACGTTTGGTTCAAAACGCGGCAGCGATTTTCGTTTGAAGTCAGCCGAAAGCAGCGATGGGCAGACCCGATTTTCAGTCTCGTTGCGTGGTAAAACCCATTCCGGGGTTATCAATGTTCATGGCGACCACATGCTGAGCAATGCTGTGCTTGTTCTTGGAGTTGCCGATCTTGCCGGAGCCGATCTTGCCAAAAGCGTTGATGCGGTTTCTTCGATCAAGCCAGAAAAAGGCCGGGGTAAACGTCATGAACTTGCCAAGGGAAAAGAAACTTTTTTGTTGATTGATGAAAGCTACAATGCCAATCCGACCTCGATGCGTTCGGCTATGGCAGCGCTCGGATCGACGGGAATAGAAGGTAAGGGAAGGCGAATCGCAGTGCTTGGGGATATGCGTGAATTGGGGCATTCCGCCCAAAAATTCCATCGCGAACTTGCCTTGCCGATTCGAGAATTTGGTATTGATCTGGTTTTCACAATCGGCAGTGATATCGCTGTTTTGAAAGAGGAACTCGCCGCCAAGTGCTTTGGCGGCCATTACACGGACTGGCAATCGGCTCAAGCTGAAATAAGCAAGACATTGCGCCAGGATGACATTATCATGCTAAAGGCATCAAACGGGCTGAGATTCGCGGAACTGGTGGAAGCACTTTGCACGAAATTTGCTGTAAAACAAAGCGGCAAGCGGTTGGGGAACTAGACGATGCTTTATTATTTGAGCCAGGATTTTGCGACCTCCTTTCCGGAGTTCAATATTTTCCGCTACATCACATTCCGGACTGCAGGTGCCCTTGTGACATCAGCACTTTTCGTATTTCTTTTTGGGCCGCGAATTATTGCCTCGTTGAAAATTCGCCAGGGCAAGGGCCAGCCTATTCGTGCTGATGGACCGGAAACCCATTTTGCCAAAGCCGGAACGCCTACAATGGGCGGGTTGATGATCCTTTCCGGAATTGTTGCATCGTCGGCCATCTGGGCAAACCTTACGAGCGTTTATGTCTGGGTGGTTTTGCTGGTGACGCTCGGTTTTGGTGCGATCGGTTTTTACGATGATTATTTGAAAGTGACCAAAGCCAGTCACAAGGGATTTTCCGGGCGGGTTCGCCTGCTCCTCGAGTTCCTGATCGCGGGCATTGCGGTATTTGCAATCATGATCAATGGCGAACACAATGCTTCAGGCGATCTGGTGCCATTTGCAAGTTCGCTGGCATTTCCCTTTTTCAAGGACTGGTTGCTTGATCTCGGAATTTTCTTTGTGCTGTTTGGCGCGGTTGTCATTGTCGCTGCAGGCAATGCGGTCAATCTGACAGACGGGCTTGACGGCTTGGCTATTGTTCCCGTGATGATCGCGGCAGGTTCTTTCGGTGTCATCGCCTATCTGTCGGGAAACGCGATCTTTGCGGAATATCTGCAAATTCATTTTGTCATTGGAACGGGTGAAGTTGCGGTCATTTGCGGTGCTGTCATTGGAGCCGGACTTGGCTTTTTATGGTTTAACGCTCCGCCTGCGGCGATCTTCATGGGAGATACAGGCTCGCTTGCTCTGGGCGGCATGATCGGCGCGACAGCGGTTGCGACAAAACATGAAATCGTTCTGGTCATTATTGGTGGTTTGTTTGTTGTCGAAGCTCTTTCGGTAATCATTCAGGTTGCCTCTTTCAAGTTGACCGGCAAACGCGTCTTCCGCATGGCGCCAATCCATCACCATTTTGAGAAAAAGGGATGGACCGAAAGTCAGGTTGTTATCCGGTTCTGGATAATCGCTGTCATTCTGGCCCTGATCGGTCTTTCAACCCTCAAATTGCGATAGGTGCCAGGGTGATTGCGGCTAATTCGTCAAATGGAAAACGGGTTGCACTGTTCGGGTTAGGAGGATCCGGCCTTGCCACAGCGCGCGCTCTTGCAGCAGGGGGAGCAAAGCTTTTCTGCTATGATGACAATCCTGCCAGTGTGGAAAAAGCGGCGGCAGAAGGTCTTGATACTGCCGATTTGCATGGCGTTGAATTTACCTCGATTGATGAATTGCTGCTGGCACCCGGTGTGCCGTTGACCCATCCAAAACCGCATTGGACCGTCGAGAAAGCAGGCGCGGCCAAGATACCGGTTATCGGCGATGTTGAACTTTTTGCCCGCGAACGGCGATCCAAGGCTCCCGAATGTCCGTTCGTGGCCATTACCGGAACCAACGGAAAGTCAACGACAACAGCGCTGATTGCCCATGTTTTCAGCCATGCCGGCAATGATGTCCAACTGGGCGGAAACATCGGAACTGCGATCTTGTCGCTGGATGAACCGGCCCCGGAAAAAGTTTATGTTGTCGAGTGTTCCTCCTATCAGATCGATCTGGCACCAAGCCTTGATCCGCAGGTCGGGATATTGCTCAACTTGACGCCTGACCATCTTGATCGTCACGGCAATATGGAAAATTATGCGGCTATAAAGAAGCGCCTTGTTGCGGCAAGCAAATTGGCTGTTGTTGGTTACGATGATGATTATACGATTGCGATTGCAGATGATCTCGAATTGAGCGGCAGGCAGGTGTTGCGGATTTCAGGTAGCCGGATTTTGGAAAACGGCATTTACCTGAAGGGCACATCGCTTTTTGAAGCAAAAGATGGTGAAGAGAAGCACCTGTTCGAAATGGGCGATGCGCCCGCTCTGCGCGGTGCCCACAATGGTCAGAATGCTGCGGCAGCCTGGGCGGCGTGCGCGCATTCGGGCCTTGAGGCTAAACAGATCAGCGACGGTTTTCGCACATTTCCCGGGCTTGCCCACAGGATGGAGCAGGTTGGCAATGTCGGCAAGGTGCTGATGATAAATGATTCCAAGGCTACAAACTGGGACGCTGCGGCCAAGGCTCTTTCCAGTTTCGAGCGTATCTACTGGATTGCCGGAGGCCTCGCAAAAGAAGGCGGCATCAAACCGCTTGCGGAATTTTTCCCAAAGATTGTCAAAGCCTATCTGATCGGTGAAGCAGCGCCCGAATTTGCCGCAACGCTCGGCAGCAGCGTTCCCTTTGAGATTTCAGGCACACTTGAAAACGCCGTCAGCCGGGCAAATGAGGATGCTCGCAATGACATTGGCGATGAACCGGTCGTGCTTTTGTCACCTGCCTGCGCCAGCTTTGACCAATTCAAGAACTTTGAAGTAAGGGGCGATGCCTTTCGCCGGATTGTCACGCAACTCGACGGATTTTCACCGTTGAAGGAGGCCTCACAATGATTAGCCGTACCGACCGATCGTTCCTGGCAGAATGGTGGCGCACGCTGGACAGGCCTTTGTTTGGAACAATCCTGCTGCTGATCCTGATCGGATTTTTATTGTCCTTTGCGGCCAGTCCTCCGGTGGCCGAGCGCATCGGGCTTCCTCCAAGCCATTTTACAATTCGTCACGCCATCTTCCTTATCCCTACGCTTATCGTGATGATCAGCCTGTCGTTTCTCAATCCGAAACAGGTACGCCGTGCGGCATTCATTCTTTTTGCCGTCATGGTGCCCTTGTTGCTGGCGACGCTGTTTATGGGGGTTGAAGTCAAGGGTTCGAGGCGCTGGATTTCAGTGCTCGGATTTTCCCTGCAACCCTCGGAGTTCATCAAGCCTGCTTTTGTAATCATAACTGCCTGGCTGTTCGCCGAGAATACAAGGCGACCTGAAATTCCCGGAAACCTGTTTTCGATCATCCTGTTCGGGATTGTTGGCGCTTTGCTGATTGCTCAGCCGGATTTTGGTCAAACCATGCTTGTTGGAATTGTTTGGGGCGCGCTGTTTTTCATGGCAGGCATGTCCTGGATATGGATTGTTGCCCTTGGCGGCCTTGCCGGTGTTGGCATGACATCAGCCTATCTGTTTTTCCCCCACGTTGCAGGCCGTATTGACCGGTTCATGACAGGGGAAGGCGACAACTTTCAGGTTGAGGCAGGCCGTGAAGCAATCATCAACGGCGGCTGGCTGGGGCAGGGACCTGGAGAAGGCACTGTAAAACGCTATCTGCCGGACAGCCACACCGACTTCACCTTTGCTGTTGCAGCAGAGGAGTTCGGGATAATTGCCTGTTTCATTCTCGTTGCAATTTTTGCATTCATCGTCTTGCGGGTTATGTCGACTGCAATGAAGGAGCGCGATGCTTATGTGCGCCTTGCAATGGCGGGCCTTATCATTCTGTTTGGAATACAATCCATGATCAACATGGCTGTGACATTGCAGCTTATCCCGGCCAAGGGAATGACACTGCCATTTATCTCCTATGGCGGTTCCTCGCTGTTATCCATGGCGATCGTGATGGGCTTCGTTCTGGCGCTGTCCCGCAAGCGGACTGATAGTCTTCGAGCATCACCTGTTGATCTCAGCCTGCGACCCTACATGCCGGCCGAGTGAAACAACGCCATGGACAAGGGGTATGTATTATTGGCAGCAGGGGGTACTGGCGGACATTTGTTTCCGGCGGAAGCGCTTGCCCATGTGCTGAAGTTGCGCGGCTACAAGGTGGTTCTTGCCACCGATGAGCGGGCTGACAAGTTTGCCGCAAATTTTCCTGCAGACAAGAAAGTAATTATAACCTCAGCTACCATGGGATCAAAAAATCCGGTGGCTATCGTTAAAACGCTGCTGCGGCTTTACCGTGGATACAAGCAAAGTGTTGCCTTGATCAACGAAACGAATCCGGTTGCAGCTGTTGGTTTTGGTGGTTATCCGACCCTGCCGCCCTTGCTGGCAGCGAGCCGCAGAGGCATTCCATCGCTGGTGCATGAACAGAACGCAATTTTGGGCAGAGCCAACCGCATGTTGGCCAAGAGGGTGAACGGGGTTGCAGTCGGCTTCGCGCAAGTAGGCGTTTTGCCCGATGCTCCAATTGTAGAGACGGGCAATCCAATTCGGCCGATGGTGGAAAAGGTCCTCGATATTCCATTCAGAAAACGGCAAGCCTCTGATCCGTTTCGCCTTGTTGTTTTTGGCGGCAGTCAGGGAGCACGTGTGTTCAGCGAAATTTTGCCGGAGGGTCTGAAGCTCCTTTCAGATGATCTGCGAAAGAAACTATCCATCCTGCAGCAGGCTCGCCAGGAAGATGAGGCTGAACTCAGGGCTGTTTATGCAGGCCTCGGCATCACGGCAGACATAGCACCGTTCTTTGCCGATATGCCGGGCGAAATTGCCAGGGCCGATTTCGTCATTGCCCGAGCCGGGGCATCGAGTGTCACAGAAATCGCAGTCATCGGGAGGCCGTCATTGCTGGTTCCATTGCCGGGATCACTTGATGGCGACCAGGCTGCAAATGCCGGGGGGATGGCGGTGGCTGGTGGTGCATTTGTGGTGGCGCAAGCTGAACTCACCGGCGCAAAACTTGCCGGAATTCTCGAAAACGTAATCCTCAATCCCGATGAAATGGCGATCATGGCTGCTGCTGCGCGCTCAACGGGTATGCCTGATGCTGCCAAACGGCTTGCCGATTGCGTTGAATGTGTTATCAGCGGCGGCGAAATTACCTCACTGACTTTCTAGATTTGGATTAGTACCATGAAAATGCCTGTTAACATTGGGATCGTGCACTTTGTCGGCATCGGGGGTATCGGAATGAGTGGTATCGCCGAGGTGCTTCACAATCTAGGATATCAGGTTCAGGGCTCCGACCAAAATGAAGGTGCCAATGTCGAGCGATTGCGGGCAAAGGGGATTACCGTTCATATCGGACATCACGGCGACAATCTGGGAAATGCGGAAGTGGTTGTGGCATCGAGCGCCATCAAGCAGGACAATCCAGAGCGCATTGCAGCAAGAGAGCGCCGCATTCCATTGGTGCGTCGTGCTGAGATGCTGGCAGAGTTGATGCGTTTCAAGAACGCGATTGCGATTGGCGGCACCCATGGCAAGACAACAACCACGTCTATGGTGGGTACCCTGCTTGAAGCGGGTAATCTGGACCCGACTGTTATCAATGGCGGTATCATCAACCATCTTGGCACGAATGTCAGGCTTGGCAACGGTGACTGGATGGTGTGCGAAGCGGACGAGTCCGACGGTACTTTCCTCAAGCTTCCGGCGGATGTAGTGGTGGTCACCAATATTGATCCTGAGCATCTTGATCATTACGGCGACTATGAACACGTGAAAAAGGCATTTCGTGATTTCGTTGAGAACGTGCCGTTTTACGGCTTTGGGGTTTGTTGCATCGACCATCCGGAAGTGCAGTCCATGGTGTCCAAGATCACTGACCGCCGGGTTGTAACTTACGGTGAAAACCGTCAGGCGGATGTGCGCTTTTCGAATTTGCAGATCGCCGGACCAAACAGCCGCTTTGATGTCGATATCCATGACCGCAAGACCGGCAAGGACATCCATATTGCGGATCTGGTTTTGCCGATGGCAGGGCGTCACAATGTTTCCAATGCTACAGCGGCAATTGCGGTCGCCCACGAGTTGGGCGTTGATGCGGAGGGCATACGCAAGGGCATTTCGGCGTTTTCCGGCGTCAAGCGCCGCTTTACCCACACGGGCACTTGGAACGGTGTTGAAATTTTTGATGACTACGGCCACCACCCGGTAGAAATTGCAGCGGTTTTGAAAGCTGCGCGCGCTGCCACGGACGGCAAGGTGATTGTCATCAAGCAGCCGCACAGATTTAGCCGACTGCAAAGCCTGTTCGGAGATTTTTGCTCCTGCTTCAACGATGCAGATACGGTCATGATAGCGCCGGTTTACCGCGCCGGAGAGACGCCCATTGATGGCATTGACGAGCATAATCTGGTGCGCGGTCTGAAAGCCGCAGGACACAGGGACGCCAGCACGATTTCAGGACCTGAAGAAATCGCGCAACGGGTTGCGGCAGTTGCAAATCCAGGGGATTTCGTGGTCTTTCTCGGCGCCGGCGATATCACCAAGTGGGCATATGATCTTCCAAAACAATTAGCTGCCCTGGCAAAGAACTGAGGCTCACGTGTCAGGTCAACTACTTCTGAAACAACTTGAAGGTCCACTGACCGAAGTTCGGGGCCGTCTTCAGGCCGATGCTGACATGTCGAAACTTACGTGGTTTCGTGTTGGTGGTCCGGCGGATTTGTTGTTTCAGCCGGCCGATGAAGAGGACCTCGCAACTTTTCTGACCATTCTGCCTGAAGAAGTTCCGGTCATGGTGGTGGGGGTGGGTTCAAACCTGCTTGTCCGTGACGGTGGGATTGAAGGCGTTGTCATCCGGCTATCCGCCAAAGGTTTTGGCAGCATTGAGCAAATCTCTGACAAGCGGCTGCGGTCGGGCGCAGCGGTACTCGACAGGAAACTTGCAGGCGAGGCGCTGGAAGCGGGTATTGGCGGTTTTGCCTTCTATCACGGCATCCCCGGCGGTATCGGAGGTGCCTTGCGAATGAATGCCGGGGCAAATGGCACAGAGACTACAAACCGTGTGATTGAAGTCACGGCCATCGACCGCAAGGGCGGGAGGCATGTGCTGGGGCATGATGACATGGGGTACACCTACCGCCACAGCGCTGCGCGCGATGATCTGATTTTCACTTCAGCAGTTTTTGAAGGTGTTCCCGCTCTGCGCGAGCAGATTGAACGCGAGATGGCTGAAGTCCAGCATCACCGCGAAACCGTGCAGCCGGTGAAGGAAAAGACAGGCGGGTCCACTTTCAAAAACCCGGAAGGGCAATCGGCGTGGAAACTTGTTGATGAGGCGGGACTACGCGGGTTCATGATCGGCGATGCGCAAATGAGCCCGATGCATTGCAACTTCATGATCAATACAGGCGCAGCCAATGCCTATGATCTGGAAACGCTTGGTGAAACGGTTCGTCGCCGCGTTTATGAAAAATCCGGTAGCCTGCTTGAATGGGAAATCAAGCGTCTTGGCAGGTTTGAGCAAGGGAAAAATGTAACCCCTTTCAAGCCATGAACAATCGTTTGATACGCCTCAGGCCTTGCCCCGAATATTCAGATTCATTTTTTGTTCTCGCAGCCAAAATACTGCCAAAATCGCAGGTAGCTGGCTATATGACTGATTTTCGCAGATTTGGTGTAAGAAACTGATTCAGCTGTTTGGGCTTAGTCCTTGAAAATGAATCACTATTTCAAAAACTTCAAAATCCATCTTGTAACGCAAGGAAACCTCTGATTCCCTAGGCTAAATCGGCCTGCGAATTGAGTCGCCCGGTTTACAGAATTGGGTGGTGCGGACAATGCCAATTGGGGGCTTTCAAACAGTCTTGGCAAGTGCATCGCCCGCGGCAAAAGTCGTTCGGGGAGTTTCTAGATGGCAGCCAAACATGTTGCGGTATTGATGGGCGGATGGGCTTCCGAACGACCGGTTTCCCTTTCTTCGGGAAAGGAGTGCGCCAAGGCTCTTCGGGCATCTGGATACAAGGTCAGCGAAGTTGATGTTGACCGGAACATTGTTGAGACACTCAAGAAACTGAAGCCGGATGTTGCCTTCAATGCGCTTCATGGTCCCTTTGGCGAAGATGGCGGTGTGCAGGGTATTCTGGAGCTGTTGCAGATACCCTATACGCATTCGGGCATCCTTGCTTCAGCACTCGCCATGGACAAGGAAAAAGCCAAGCTGGTGGTCAAGCGCTTTGGTGTTCCGGTGGCGGAGGCCAAGGTGATGAACCGTCTTGAGGCAGCTGAAAAGCATGTGATGACACCCCCTTATGTCATCAAGCCGGTCAATGAGGGATCCTCATTTGGTGTGCTGATAGTGCGCGAAGGCCAGTCTACTCCGCCGGAGGAATTGTACTCGAAAGATTGGCCCTATGGTGAACGAATCATGGTCGAGCGTTACATCCCGGGACGTGAATTAACCTGCACTGTGATGGGGAATGTGGCGCTTGGGGTCACTGAAATCATTCCCACCGGCAACAGTTTCTACGATTTTGATGCAAAATACGCCCAAGGAGGCTCAAAACACGTCTGTCCGGCAAAAATTAAACCAAATATTTACCAAAAAATACAGACACTGTCTCTCAAGGCGCATCAAGCAATCGGATGCAGGGGTGTTAGCCGTTCGGATTTCCGTTTTGATGACGGTTTGATGGGTACGGGCGAGTTGATCTGGCTGGAGGTAAATACACAGCCGGGCATGACGCCAACATCCCTGACACCTGAAATGGCAGCGCATGCCGGACACAGTTTTGAAGATCTCGTTACCTGGATGGTGGAGGACGCAAGTTGCAATCGATAGGCTCAAAAGCCAAATCTGATTTGAAGGCGGAAAATACCCGTGTTGGCTCTGCCGACGGGGGTTTTGTGCTGCCGCGTCCATTGCGCAAGCCGGTTCGTCATTTTCTTCGCTTGATGAATGGCGGTTTTCGCGTCACCCGGCGCGGCTTGATGGTTTTTGGTCTGATGTTTGCTGTGACAGCGGGAACTGCAGGTTTGTTGACCAGTCCGCGCGGTGACCAGCTTGTTTCTGATTTTTCTCTGAGCATGGGCATTGCAATTGATGCCTATGATATTTCGGGAAACCTGGAAGTTTCCGATATCGAAATTTTGCAATTGCTTTCCCCGCGTCACGGCACTTCAATTCTTGCCTATGATGTGGAAGCGGCGCGGCAGGCATTGAAGGCCAATCCATGGATTGCCGATGCTGTTGTCTCGAAGGTTTATCCCAACAAGCTTGCAATCAGGATTGATGAGCGCAAGCCATTCGCTCTCTGGCAGAACGAACACGGACTTCAACTGATTGACCGGTCAGGGATTGTTCTGGCAGCATTTGACGGACGTGCCGGGCAGTGGCCAGTCGTTGTCGGCAAGGGCGCGAACGGGGAAGCGGCGAACATGATTTCGCTGCTTCAAAAGGTTCCCGATCTTGCAAGCAATACCAAGGCGCTTATTCGTGTTGGGGACCGTCGCTGGGATATCGAGACGATGGACGGCGTAACCATTTTGCTGCCGGAAGAAAACCCGGAGGCCGAACTTGTGCGGTTCGCTGAGCTTGATCGGGAAACCGAATTGCTGCTGCGGGATGTCACGCGAATTGATCTGCGCTTCAAGGACCGGATGATTGTCAAAATGTCAGAAGGTGCAAGCGAAGCGGTTCGTACCAAACGCGGCGAACAGATGAAGGCCCTTGCGACCTCTCTCAAGGGGCGTAACACATGAGTTTGCTGCATTCCAATAACGGTTTCCTCCCGCGTATGAAGCCATTGTCGATGAAACGTTCGACAGTGGTCAGTATTCTGGATGTTGGGACTTCAAAGGTGTGTTGTATCATTGCGCGGCTAGACCCGCGTGAAGAGTCGGGTGTGCTGCCTGGCAGGACCCACAAGATCGAAGTTATCGGTATCGGTCACCAGCGTTCACGCGGCATCAAGTCCGGCGTCATTGTTGATCTTGATGCTGCGGAGCAGGCGATCCGCATGTCTGTGGATGCTGCAGAGCGCATGGCTGGAGTGACGGTTGAATCTCTTATCGTCAACGTTTCGTCCGGACGTCTTGTCAGCGAGGCGTTTTCTGCTGATATAAAAATCGGTGGTCATGAAATCACCGAAAAAGACATTTCGCAGGTTCTGGGTGCCGGTGCGCACCATGCCATGGCGCCCGAGCGATCGGTTGTTCACTCCTTGCCGATTGGTTTTACGCTGGATGGCGAGCAGGGAATTTTGGACCCGCGCGGCATGGTCGGTGATACGCTTGGCGTAGACATGCATGTTTTGACCGCCGAGAATGCCCCCTTGCGCAATCTTGAGCTTTGCATCAACCGTGCGCATCTGTCGATCGAGGCCATGGTTGCCACACCTTATGCATCAGGCCTTGCTGCACTGGTTGATGACGAAAGCGAAATGGGTTCTGCCTGTATCGATATGGGCGGCGGTACCACCACGCTTTCAGTCTTTCTGAATGGCCGCTTCATCTATTGCGACGCGATCGCGGTTGGTGGCCATCATGTGACGATGGATCTGGCCCGTGGCCTTTCCACGCGCCTTGATGATGCGGAGCGCCTGAAGGTCTTGCACGGCTCTGTGCTAGCAGGCGCAAGCGATGGTGATGATATCGTGTCCATACCGTCGATCGACCCGCAGGAAGAGGCGGGCGGGCAACAAGTGCCAAAGTCACATCTTACTAGAATTATCCGCCCGCGCGTCGAAGAGACACTTGAACTGATCCGCGACAGGCTTGCCCGCTCGGGTTTTGCTGATGCTGTCGGCAAACGTATCGTTTTGACGGGTGGCGCAAGCCAGCTTAACGGTGTGGGCGAACTGGCCAGACGGGTCATGTCAAAGAATGTGCGCATTGGTCGTCCGATGGGTATCAAGGGTATGCCTGAGGCGGCCAAGGGCCCGGCATTTTCAACAGCGGTCGGACTGATGGTCTATCCGCAGATTTCGCAAATTGAGTTTCTCTCGAATGTCTATCATCGCGCGCCTGCCAAAAGCACCGGCACCGGTGGAACATTTCAACGCCTGAGTTCATGGCTGAGGGACAGTTTTTAACGGTATTTCGGGCTGGTTTCGGTTCGGGGAAAAGGTTCTGGCGGGCGAAAAGTCTTTCCGGAACAAAAATTGGAGACAAGGAAATGACTATTAACCTGCAGAAACCCGACATTCGGGAATTGAAGCCAAAAATCACCGTTTTCGGTGTGGGCGGCGGCGGCGGCAATGCCGTGAACAACATGATCGCCGGTGGCCTTCAGGGTGTTGAATTCGTTGTGGCAAATACAGATGCGCAGGCCTTGGCGATGTCAAAGGCTGAACGTGTTATCCAACTCGGGGTTGATGTTACCCAGGGGCTTGGTGCCGGCTCGCAGCCAAATGTTGGCGGTGCCGCAGCTGAAGAATGCCTGACAGAGATCCAGGACCATCTTGCCGGAACACATATGTGTTTTGTGACAGCCGGCATGGGTGGCGGTACAGGTACCGGTGCTGCACCTGTTGTTGCAAGGGCTGCTCGCGAAATGGGTATCCTGACGGTTGGTGTCGTTACCAAACCTTTCCAGTTTGAAGGCGGTCGCCGCATGAAGACTGCGGAAGAGGGCATTCTCGAACTCCAGAAAAATGTCGACACGCTTATTGTCATTCCAAACCAGAATCTTTTCCGTATTGCCAACGACAAGACTACTTTTGCCGATGCCTTCGGCATGGCTGATCAGGTGCTGTATTCGGGCGTTGCCTGCATAACGGATCTGATGGTCAAGGAAGGCCTTATCAATCTTGATTTTGCTGATGTGCGCTCGGTAATGCGCGAAATGGGCAAGGCGATGATGGGTACAGGCGAATCTTCAGGTGAAGGCCGTGCGATGCAGGCAGCTGAAGCAGCGATTTCCAATCCGCTTCTCGATGAAACCTCCATGCGTGGAGCCCAGGGCCTGCTGATTTCGATTACGGGTGGCCGTGACATGACACTGTTCGAGGTGGATGAAGCGGCAACGCGCATCCGCGAAGAAATAGATGCCGAGGCAAACATCATTGTCGGTGCGACGTTTGACGAGTCGCTGGACGGTATATTCAGGGTGTCAGTTGTTGCAACCGGTATCGACAACTCTGCAGGAGTTGCAGCGCCAATTCCTGCTCCGGTTCGCACGTCAACGATGGTTCGTCCGTCTATGCACATGGTACCTGCAGCTACTGAAATCACACCCAAGGCACAGGAGACAATGGCAGCAAGAGTAGCTCAGGTCAGCAATGCACTTGATCTGCCAAAGCCGAGTATTACGCCCGCTGCGCCCGTTCAGGCATCAACTGTTCAAAACAATGTCCGTATTGAGCCGTTGAAACGCACTGCGGAAGCTTCGACCAATATTGCGCTGGATGATGAATTCAAATCTGCGCTTGAGGCCGAACTGATGCCAAGCACCGAACGATTTGTTCCGCCTGCTCCGGAAAAGCCGTCGGGTTTTATTCCGCAAAAAGTGATGCCAACCGTTGAGGATTTTCCGGCGATAGCACAAAAGGCCACCCATCAGGCTGCTCCTGAAGTTCACGCCAGCCGTGAGGGAAGCCCGATGAGCCTGTTGCAGAAGCTGAAGCTTGGTTTTGGAACGCGTGATCATGCGCATGATGCGCCACAGCCGGTTCAGCGTGTCGAACCGCAAGGCGAAATTCAAAGACCTGCCCAGCAGCAAGCGGTTGCGCAACGTGCGGCTGAAAGCATTTATGCTCCCAAGCCGGTTGCGGCTGCGGGAAATCTGGATCACACAGGAAGACCTGTTCCGATGGCGCGTCCTCTCAATGATGACGATCATCTGGAAATTCCGTCTTTCCTCAGACGCCAGTCAAATTGATACAAACTGCCAATTAAAGGCAGTTTCTGTGAATTGTAACTCCCGGAGCAGCGCTTCGGGAGTTAACTTTTGTTAACTATTTGTTAGTATGCTGAAAAATGACGATGGGTAAACGGGTTACGTTACAAATAGTAAGAAAGCGTGATTTGGTTTTGACCGATTAGGAAGGTACACAAAAATCGGAAATGCTAGAATCAAAAGATTTAGTGCCTTCGGATTGCAATGGGGTGTCGGTGTTTTAATGATCGACAAGTAAGCCGAGAGTTAAGATTAACCGCGTAGGGGATATGGGGAATATCGTGCTGGGATACCAGACTACACTTCGGCAGAAAATTGACTTTAGCGGCATTGGCGTACATTCCGGACAACCGGTTTCAATGACCCTTTTACCAGCAGAAGCCAATACAGGCATTGTTTTTAACGTGACCTGCCCCAAGACCGGTAATTGTGAAGACATTCCCGCCACATTTACCTCCATCAGTTCCACCGATTTATGCACTGTCCTTGGAAATATCGGTAAAGTTTACATTGCAACTGTCGAACATTTGATGGCAGCCCTTAGGGCTCTCAATGTTGATAACGCAGTTGTGGAAATCGACGGTAATGAAGTACCGGTGATGGATGGTAGTTCTCGCGTTTTTGTTGAGGCGATCAATGCTGTAGGCCTTCGTGATTTGCATGCGCCGCGTTGTTATATTCGCGTCAACCGTCCTGTTCGTGTGGATATGGGTGCTTCCTGGGGGGAATTCATTCCTCATTCGGGGACACGGTTTGAAGTTGAGATCGATTTTGACAGCGAAGCGATTGGCAACCAGACCTATGCCCGTGACCTGACCGCTGAAACATTTACCAAAGAACTTAGCGGCGCACGCACTTTCGGCTTCATGAAAGACGTTGAACGCCTTTGGGCTGCCGGTTATGCCCTCGGTTCCTCGCTTGAAAACTCTGTGGTGATTGGCGATGACAACCGTGTCATCAATCCTGATGGTCTTCGATATGTGGATGAGTTTGTTCGCCACAAGACGCTTGATGCAATTGGTGATCTTGCTCTTGCCGGTGCTCCGATTTTGGGGTGCTACCGCTCTTACCGTGGCGGCCACAAGCTGAACTCACTCGTTCTTCAGGCGTTGCTTTCCGACAGGTCGGCGTTTGATTTCGTTGAAGCTACATCTTCCCAGGCTCGCGTCAGCCACGCAGATCTGGTGGCGGTTAATGCACCTGCCTATGCAGCTGTTTTATTCTGAGCTTATATCACGACTAACGACGCAGAGATGGTGTAGCAGCGTTTTGTCTGCCAGTTTTCCACATTTCGCTGAATGCTGTTTACGCTGCCGCAATGTTGCGGTAATTGAATGGCAACAGGGTTTTGTTTTTGGTGTCTTTTTACCGAATATCGGTTATAAGGCTGCGATCTTCGCTACATTTCAGGTCATTGCCGGGATCAGGGCTAAAAGCAAAAATGTCGGTAGTCTGGCAATAAGGGTTCAGGTTGCAAATTTGATGATTAAAAACAGTATTCTCAAATTCATGCCCAAAACGGCAAAAGGCGGCCTGGTATTGTTGGTGCTTGCCGGCTTTATGGCGCTTTCATCATGCAAATCGAGTGAAGTCAGCAGCAGTGACTTTGTGGATAATATTCAGCCGGCAGATGTACTTTACAACCAGGCTCTGGCCAGCATGGACGAAGGCAAACTGTCACGTGCCTCCAAGAAGCTGGAAGAGTTGGATCGCCAGCATCCTTATTCGGAATTCTCCCGTAAAGCATTGATCATGCAGACCTTTATTGCTTACAGGCAAGGTGCGTATTCTGATACTGCTGCCTATGGAAAGCGGTATGTTGCCTTGTATCCGGGTGACAAGGACGCTGCCTATGCGCAATACCTTGTCGGAATGTCGTATTTTCGCCAGATACCTGATGTGACCCGTGACCAGTCAGATACAGGCCGTGCTTACAATGCAATGCTGGAATTGACCGAGCGTTACCCGGACAGTGAGTATGTGGAAGACGCCAAGGTAAAAATGCGTATTGCGCGTGACCAGCTTGCCGGCAAGGAAATGCAAACCGGCCGCTACTATATGGAGCGACGCGAATTTCAGGCAGCGATAAGCCGTTTTAGAACGGTAACCGAGGAATTCCAGGATACCCGTCATATCGAGGAAGCATTGGCACGTTTGACTGAATCCTATTACGCGCTGGGATTGGCCAGCGAAGCGCAGGATGCAGCGGCGGTTCTGGGTCACAACTTCCCTGACAGCCAATGGTACAAGGATTCGCTTGCATTGCTCAGATCAGGCGGTCTTGAACCCCGCGAGCAGCCGAAATCGTGGCTGGGTGCGGTAAACCGCAAACTGCAGGTATTGCCACCAGACTTTAACAGGTCCTGATTTGAATGCTCGTTCAGCTCTCGATCCGTGATATTGTTCTGATCGAACGTCTGGATATTACATTTGGCCAGGGTCTTTCGGTATTGACAGGTGAAACTGGAGCCGGAAAATCCATCCTGCTGGATTCATTGTCTCTGGCCTTGGGCGCACGAGGTGATGGCGGACTGGTGAGAAATGGTGTGTTGCAGGGGCAGGTGACTGCTGTGTTTGACCTGCCAAGCGGTCATTACGCTATCAAACTTCTCGAAGATAATGGTATTTCCAACGAGGGCGAATTGCTGCTCAGACGCGTTCAGTCTGCAGACGGGCGAAGCAAGGCCTATGTCAATGATCAGCCGGTCTCTGTTGGATTGATGCGCCAGATCGGCCAAAGTCTTGTTGAACTGCATGGCCAGCACGACGAAAGGGCGATGCTAGACACTTCGGTGCATCGCAATCTTCTCGATGAATTTGGTGGTCTGGAACCCTATGTAATCTCCGTAGGGGGGCTTTGGAAGGCCTGGCAAAGCCTGCGGCGTGAAGCTGAGCGTTTGCGTAAAAGCGTGGATGAGGCGCGGCGTGAAGCTGATTACCTGCGCGACAGCGTGGCCGAATTATTGAAGCTTGCTCCTGAAGCCGGTGAGGAAGCCGATCTTGCCGGACGCCGGCAACGGATGATGAAATCCGAGAATATCGCGACAGATCTTGATGCGGCGGTATCATTGCTGTCCGGCGATCATTCGCCCATTCCGGTGTTGACTGCCCTTGCAAAGCAATTGTCACGCAAGGGGCAGGAAAATCCGGGTATGCTGGATGAGGCTCTGCGCCAGTTGGACATTGCCCTTGACGGATTGCACCTTACCCATCAGGAGCTGGATGCGGCGCTGAGGGAGACTGAATTTGATCCGCGTGAACTGGAAGCGGTGGAAGAGCGGCTTTTTGCATTGAGGGCTGCTGCACGCAAATATTCGGTTGCCGTTGAAAATCTTCCTGATCTGGCCGTGAAACTTTCCGATGATCTTGATAATTTGAACTCCGGTGAAGAGAAGCTTGCGCAGATGTCCAAGGACTTGAAACTGCGCGAGGTTGCTTACTTAAGGAAGGCGCATGAACTTTCGAACATGCGGAAGGAAACTTCACTGCGTCTGGCGGAAGAAGTGATGAAGGAATTGCCGGCCTTGAAGCTGGATCAGGCGGTATTTCTGGTTGAGCAGTCACAAAACGAGGCAGCAGCTGGCGAGGGCGGAATTGACCAGATCGAGTTCTGGGTGCAGACAAACCCCGGTTCCAAAGCCGGGCCAATGGTGAAAGTTGCCTCGGGAGGGGAATTGTCCCGCTTTCTATTGGCACTGAAGGTTGCGCTTGCAGACAAGGGCTCCGCTCCGACGCTGGTTTTTGACGAAATTGACACTGGTGTAGGTGGTGCGGTTGCAGATGCCATCGGGCGAAGATTGAAACGCCTTGCAGAAAAGGTTCAGGTTTTATCGGTTACCCATGCGCCCCAGGTTGCCGCCCGCGCCGGGAACCATTTTGTCATTGCCAAAAACAAGGTTGAAGCAGATATCGGAGGTCGTCTTGCGACCGGAGTTCGCGAAATCGAACACGATGAACGGCGCGAGGAAATTGCCCGGATGCTTGCCGGTGCGCGCATTACGGATGAGGCGCGGGCTGCTGCAGACCAGTTGATCAATCAGAGCGCTGCGTGATTTTTCCAGACTTCACGGTTTTTTTAACTAGCCCGATATTGACACGTCAACGGTTTCAATCGCTAATTGGACGATGGGTATAACTCGCCGAATCTGAAGTGGTCTTTGTGAGGTATTAAAGTGTTGAAGCCTGATTTGCTTTATCCGCTGACATTGTTGGTTGCCATATCAAGTGGTCTAGGCGCATTTGCTGTCGATGAGGCAAGAGCGGAAGTAAAGGTTACGACTAAAACATCCTATTACAATGTTTCGGGAAAAACCGGAAAGACACTCAGTGAAAACATGCTGCGGGAAGGCAAAAAAAACATCAGCCTTTCCCATGCCATTGCTGCAACGCAATATAATTATGACTTTGGTTCACCCAAGATCGCTGTCAAAAAAGGCAAGTGTTACGTGGAAGATGTCGATGTGTTCGTGAACATTCAATACATCTTTCCGAAATGGGAAAACCAGCAAGGCGCGTCCAGCGCTCTCAAGTCAAAATGGGCAAGCTTTTACCGTGAATTGCAGAATCATGAAAAATATCATGGAGAAGTCGCCATCAAGGGAGCGAGGGCTCTTGAAAAGCAAATCAAGACGTTTTCAGGCAGAACCGCTGCCGGTTGCCGTGACATGGGAACATTTGCCTCCTTCAAATTGTCCAATATCATTCGCAAGATACGCAGCGAGCAACGGGCCTTCGACCGGATTGAATATCTCAATTCCAGCAAAATCTCCAAGCTGCAGATGAGTCTCTACAAGGCTCCTTGAATATCCCTGCGGACACTGAAACAGAGTTGGCCTGAGCGTTGGCCCAGACCTGGATTGTCAGGTGTGTTTTTGTTTGGCCAAAATCTTTAAATCGCACTGGAATAGCTTTTCAGCTTCGATTATCAATCCAATGCTGTCTGAATAGTTGGCAGAAAACCGCTACAAGGTGGAAAAATTTGGCAGCCTGTCTTCAAGGCGATAAAATGGACGAGACATTCGGGTGGCAGCTCAGGAAATAAATGGCAAGGCAGAAGTGGCAACACTCACTCGGCAGGAAGCGAAGGATGAGCTTGCCTATCTTGCAGGAGAAATTCTGCGCCATGATGCCTTGTATCATGGCAATGATGCGCCCGAGATCAGTGATGCCGAGTATGATGCCCTGCGACGCAGAAATCTTGCGATTGAGCAGCGTTTTCCTGATTTGTTACGCGATGATTCGCCAACCAGACGGGTAGGCTTTGTCGCCCAGGACAAGTTTGAAAAGATCACCCATTCGGTGCCGATGTTGTCTCTTGGCAACGCTTTCAGTGACGAGGACTTGCGTGAGTTTTGGGACAGGGTAGCCAAGTTTCTTAAGTTTCCGGGATTGCCGGCCCTTACTGCCGAACCCAAGATTGACGGACTTTCACTTTCGCTTCGCTATGAAGGTGGTCGTTTGGTTAGCGCTGCCACTCGCGGCGATGGGGTAATGGGGGAAAACGTTACCCAAAATGCCAGAACGATTGCAGACATTCCCAAAGT
>JBGSTD010000006.1:0-20043 GCA_041736675.1 Salaquimonas sp. | reverse complement strand
TGGGTCACACTTTATTCCGGAGACATAGGTTACACTTTTGGCCTTTGCGGGAGGAACGCGAGGTGCCGTGGAAGGAGTGTAACGTTATGGATGAGCGTATCAAATTCATTGGCCGGATACTGGATGGCGAGAAGATGGCGGTGCTGTGCCGTGAGTTCAACATCTCGCGCAAGACCGGTTACAAGATCATCAACCGCTACAATGATTGCGGACTTGAAGCGCTGACGGATCGCTCGCGGCGTCCTTACCGCCATGCCAACCAGTTACCGATGCAGATTGAGAAGCTGATTGTGCGGTTAAAGAAAGAATATCCCAATTGGGGTGCGCCGAAGATTCGGGAGCGGTTGAAGCGGGTCTACCCCGATGTGCATTGCCCGGCCATCTCGACAGTACATGTTGTTCTGGACCGCAACGGCCTGGTCACACGCAAGAGCCGCAGGCGGCGCAACAAACGGGCAGGCACACCGCTTTGCCACACAAACCAACCCAATGATTTGTGGTGTGCAGATTACAAGGGTGAGTTCATGCTGGCTGACAAACGATACTGTTATCCTCTGACCATCACGGACTATGCCAGCCGCTATCTGATCGCCTGCGACGGACTGCATACTACGAAGGAAGCTTATGCATTCACTGTATTCGAGCGGGCATTCCGGGAGTTCGGCCTGCCAAAGGCAATTCGGACCGACAATGGCGTGCCCTTTGCCTCGCCCAATGCCCTGTTCAATCTGTCAAAGCTGTCAGTATGGTGGCTCAGGCTCGGCATCAACATCGAACGTATCAAACCGGGTAACCCCCAGCAGAATGGCCGCCACGAGCGCATGCACCTGACCCTCAAGCTGGAGACAACCAGGCCTGCAGCAGCCAACTTCCTTGAACAGCAAGGCAAGTTCGATGACTTCATCGACGAGTTCAACAACCAGCGTCCGCATCAGGGATTGACCATGGATTGCCCCGCAGATCACTACCAGCCATCACCGCGGCAATATCACGGTCTTGCGGATATCGAGTATCCATTTCATGACAAGGCCGTCACCGTCACCACATGCGGACGCATCTGCTTCAACCGCCAAAAGATCAACCTGTCACAGGTCTTTGCAGGACAAACCGTTGGCATCAAGCAGACCGATGACCAGATCTGGCTCGTAACCTTCATGAACTATGATCTGGGATATTTTGATGATGAAACCTGTAGACTGGAGCCACTCACTAGCCCCTTCGGGCCAAAAGTGTTACCCATGTCTCAAGTATGAACTGTAACCTATGTGTCCGGAACGGACCGAAAATGACTGGCGGAGAAGAAGGGATTCGAACCCTCGAGACAGTTACCCGCCTACGCCCTTAGCAGGGGCGCGCCTTCGACCACTCGGCCACCTCTCCGCTGCCGTGAATATTAGGCTGGGGCGCGGAAATCAAGGGTTAATTGCTGCTGATTTCATTTCATTTCCACCCGCCAATTTTAGCGGGCTACAGGCAGCCTGGGAAATACCCCTCGTTTGGCCGGATACTGGCAGTGATTTGAGTGGCAGATTGGTCCGGCTTTGCAATCAGGGGCAATAGTGCCTTTAAAAAATGCAGAATGTGTCAGGTCTCTTGGAGAGGCATCCCGGTCGCCAATTCTCACTCATTATCGTCAACTATGGCACCCGCACCCTTGTTTCTGGAAATGCTGCTCGACGGAACATAGGTCTTGGCAGCCAATGCGCTTATCTGAGGCCACAATGCCTCATTGACACGAACACCACCGGCGTCGGTTTGTGCTGCGACCGCCCCGCCTGATGAGGCCTCATCACCGGGCTCATTGACCAACACCAGATCCGCATCTGCACATTCGGGAAGTTTAGCGAGGCGCTCCAATTGCAGCGCAGAAAAAGATCGGCTTGGTGAAACCGAAAAGATTCCCTGCCCCTCAATGCTAATTTCAAATTTGCATTGATATGTCTTTGCCACCGCAATTCCCATGGCTAACCACAGTATCAGCGGATCGACCTTTGACAGATGGCAAGTGGTGCCGGCGGGTTCAGTCGTGATCATCTCAAAGACAGACATGCCATGGCTCGCCACATCAAGGTCGAAAATTTCCAGACGCTGACAGAGCCGAACATTCTCCTGCACTGCTGGACTAAAACTCGTGGTACCGGATATCCTGAAAGTTGTATCGGCAGGTCCTGAATGCATCGCATGGAGAAATGCCTTGGTTCCATCAAGCCCGAGCAATATCAATTCCCCGGCGGCCCTGGAAATATCCTCCGCAAGTCCTGCGGAATATCCGGCTCCGAGCGCGGCCTTGCGCAATTCACCCAGCGTTTCGTTTAGAGACCGCAGCATCACAGCAACTCCACAACCGGCATCCACCAGTCGTCAGCGTCGTAGTCTGAATCAACAAGGTCACCGGCAAGGGGCGCGCCCTGATAAAGCGTGATGCGGGTCCAGCGGTCAGATTTGGGATCAAACCTCGAAGCTCCGAAGAAGGACAGCTTGCAGCGCAACATATCTATCGGCAAGCAGTTCCCGCCTACCAGATTGTCACGAATTTCGGCATATGGAAAAAGTGCAGTCGTTTGAACACGCCGCACAATATATCGGTGGTGTGGATTTAGCATGACGAAGCCGGCGGTGAGGCTGTGTGGATCCTCGCGTTTCAAATCTGAAACCAATGCCTTTACACGGGCAGCAATATCATGAGGCAATTCGAGTTCAGCGCCCTCGTCTTCAAAACGGTCTCCGAGGCGCGGCTCCAGCTTTTCCTGCGACACATACCAGAACTGCTTGTGACTGGCCGGGTCTGAAAGATCCACATCGAGCGCCCATTGGTAATTTTCGACTATCTTTTCCATCATAAGGCCGATTGACATGGACGGATCAAGACGCGGCTCAACCTCACTCGACATGCAGTCAGCCAGACCATCAACCAATCCGCTTTGCGGCTCAAGCAGGAAAGACACAATCAACTCCTGGGCTTCAAAGCTGCAGGCTTTTGCCCGCTCATACAGCCGTTCAAGCGGATGTGAAAGCATCAGCTGACTGCCAATGTCGCCGGTCAAAATCTTCCACTCGTTGCGCAGGATTGCTATCCGCCCGCTTTGGCGAATGTCCGGTACAATCCACTGTTCCAGATGCGCGCCGACACGGCATGCCAGGTGCTCGTAACGTGCAATTGTTTCAGGCAACAACGCATCAAGTTTGAGAGTTCTGGCAAGAGCCGTCTCGCGCACCATCATCCAGTTATTCAACAGGACAGGATGATTAACGAGAAACGGCGCCATGCCCAGACCTGTCGAGTTGCCGATCCCCAAATGTCGCTTCAACCGGTCATCCAGTGGCACTGCGATACCAGGCGCCTTGCACCTTGCGACATGTTCAACAAGATCATGTGTGAAATTGCGGATCAGCCATACCGTCAGCATTTCTGCCTGAAAGGGTCCGGACAGTCCCGGCCTCCCCTCGATTTTCGCCCGATCGGCAATCCCGAACTTGCCATTGCCGTAAACCGCAGTGGTGCGCATCAGATAGCCAGTTGCAACGATAATATGAATGTCGGGCTGCACGCCTCGTGCAAGAGAATTTACTACCTGCTCGAAAAGGCGGACAGATTTGTTGGCCCGGCTGAGAACCAGTTCTGACGATAGAAAACGCCCTGCTTCCTGGCGCGGCACATTTGCCTCGAGCCTGTCAATATCCTGCTTGGACGGGATGCCGTCAAAGAGAACAAAAGAGCTGTCCCAAACTTCCGCGATCACGCGATCAGTTCGCATCTCGGGTTTAATGGAGGTGGAAAATGCCACGAGCGAATAGATATTGCCGCCGAATGTGAGCTGATAGACAGCCCTGCCAAACCCCTCGTCATCCAATTCCCAAAGTGGCCGTGAAACTTCCGCCTTTTCCGAGGCGAGGCGGCGAATGGTGGAGCGCATGAAGCTGAGACGACTCGGAAAAAAAGACCCCATCCGGTCCAGTTTCATGACTTCATCGGGCGAGCGCAATTCAGCCTGCGGGTAAAGCTGATTCAGAAGTTGATCCTCAAGCGCCGGATTTCTCATGAAGCAGGCCTTGCGGAGACGGGCTTCAAAGGACCGAATGAGCTCTCATAAAATCTCAGCCAATTGCCACCCATGATTGCTGCGGCATCTGTCTGCGAAAACCCAACTTGCTGCAATCCCTTCAACAGATTTGCAAAGTCGCGATTGTCACGAAACCATTGCGGCTGATCAGGAAAACCTGGCGCTGCGGCCGAACCCTCACCAAAATCAGTCTGTTTTGACCAGCGACCGTTGCGCATCCAGGTCACGATACTGTCCGGCTGGTTCTGGCAAAGGTCTGAGCCTATACCCAGGTTTTCCAAACCATAGCGTGATGCCGCTTCACTGATCATACGGCAAAAGCTCTCCAGAGTGCAATTCGAAGCATCTTTCAGATGGTGCGGGTACAGTGAAAACCCGATCATGCCGCCGCTTTGAGTGAGCGCCCTCAGCACTTCGTCCTTCTTGTTGCGAAGTGCAGGATGCCACCAATGCGGATTGGCATGTGTTATGGCGATGGGGCGCTCCGAGTGGTCAATCGCCTCCAGTGTCGAACGGTCGGCAGAGTGGCTCATGTCAACGACCATTCCGACGCGGTTCATTTCACGCACAACCTGTTTGCCAAAACGGGTAAGGCCTGTGTCGTTGTCTTCATAACACCCGCTCGCCAACAAAGACTGATTGTTATAGGTCAACTGCATGAAACGAATGCCGAGTGTGTGGCATATTTCAATCAGGCCTATGTCATCCTCAATTGGCGAAGGATTCTGGAAGCCGAAGAAAATTGCGGTGCGGCCGGATTGTTGGGCAAGCCGAATGTCCTCGCTGCTTCGTCCAGCAAATACAAGATCTGGAAACTGTTCGAACCACCGGTTCCACTGCTCCAGATTGAGGATCATTTCGCGGAACGTCTCGTGATAGGCAATCGTCACGTGAACGGCATGCACACCGCCCGACTGCATCTGGCGGAATATCTCTTCCGACCAATTGGCATATTGCAGATTGTCGATCAGCGGCGCTTGCATTTCATTACCTCCGAATGAAACGCTAGATCGCGGCTTGCCTCATATCAATCGCAATTGCGACACGAAGCAATATATTCCAGACCCTGTGGGTGCCCTTCAGGCGGAAGCGGCTGACTTGAGGCGGTCCAGATAATTGTGATGCACGCGGCCAAAGGTTTCCTTCCACTGGGATTGCGGCATGCGCCCTGCCTGCTCATTGGGTATTTCGATTTCATCGAAACCTGAGCGCAGCGCCATCGGATACTGGTCAGCCAGTACATGACCCTGGGCCCGCAAAAGACCGTTGAAACCCATGCGGCGCAGTTTTTGTGCTATCGAGAAGCCGCGGCCATCGGCAAAAGAAGGAAACGGAATGCGAATTGCCGCGACTGAGTTCATCAAACCGGCGAGCGCCTCGGGATTGGTGTCGTTGGGTACATCAATTCCGGTATGTGCAGGCTCAAGACCGTGGGTATTCAGCGACAGCTCATCCAACTGTATGAACCCGCCGCCCTCAGCGAGAAACTGGTCTTCGACAAAATGGCCGTCCTTGATAATGACAGGCATTGGTAACTCCTTGTTGCCATGCGGCAAGTTGCGAACCCACCGGAACGGGCAGATTATTATACTTCACAAATGCCGACCCGGTGTTTGGCATTTGACCTATGAGTTGAGCGTCAGGCAGATTTTCTTTCGACTTTTCCGTTTACAACATGAATACCGCATTCAGTTTTGTCCTGCCCCTGCCAGCGTCCACTTCTCGGATCAGCGCCAGGTGCAACTCTTGCTGTGCAAGGCGCGCAACCGATGGAGGTGAAACCCTTTGCCACCAGCGGATGGCGCGGTAAACCATGAATATCCATGTATGCGGCAATATCATTGTGTTCCCAATGCAGCAGCGGATTGATCTTGATCTTGCCGCTCTCGTCGGCTTCAACAGGCTTGATTGACGATCTTGTTGAAGACTGATGGCGCTTGCGGCCGTTTATCCAGGAATCAAAGCCTTCAAGCGCTGCATCAAGGGGGATGGTCTTGCGCAAATTGCAGCACCTGTCAGTGTCGTTGAGGTGCAGCCTGCCAAAGACATCGTTCCTTCTTACCTCGGTCTCGCTTGCTGAAATTACCCGCACATCAGTCAGGCCGAGCTGGTCGGCAAGATCCTTTTGATAGTCCAGCGTTTCCTGAAACATCATTTTGGTATCAATGAACAGCACGGGAACATCCTTGCGAATACGCGATGCCAAATGCAACAGAACGGCCGAGTCTGCCCCGAATGAGGAAACCAAAGCGGTTTTACCGGCAAGGTTGTTGTTGAGCACTTCGTTGAGCAATGCGAGGCTCGACTGTTCCAGCCATTCAATGCTGGCTTGCCATGCAAGGGCGAATGGTTCAGGCAGCATATTTTTCTTCTCCAGGATACAGCGCCTGCTGAAAAGGCAGGGCTCCAAGGCGGCGATAGGTGGCAAGGAACGTTTCCGAAGCTTCACTGCGAATTTCGAGATAGCGATTGAGCAGCCGCTCCAGCGCCGGGATCAACTCATCAGCGGCAAAGCCAGGCCCTGCGCGCTCTCCCAGCGCCATGGTCTGTGTGGCATCGCCGCCAAGCGTGATCTGGTAACTTTCAACGCCAGCCTTGTCGAGGCCAAGAATTCCGATATGGCCAACATGGTGGTGGCCGCAGGCATTGATGCAACCGGAAATCTTGATTTTCAATTCTCCGATCTCCTTTTCAAGTTTCAACTCATCAAAACGGGTGGAAATCTCCTGGGCAATCGGGATTGAGCGAGCGGTTGCCAGCGCACAATAGTCCATTCCCGGGCAGGCAATGATATCTGAAATCAAACCGATGTTGGCTGTCGCAAGGCCCACGGCTTTCAACGCGGCATGGACGGCTGGAATATCCGCCTTGCGCACATGGGGAAGGACCGCATTCTGTTCATGACTAATGCGTATTTCGTTGTGGCTGTATTGCTCAGCCAGATCTGCAATTACCCGCATCTGGTCCGAGGTCACATCGCCGGGAGTGCCACCAATTGGTTTGGTGGAAATTGTCACAATTGCATAAGCAGGGTTCTTGTGCTCAGCCACGTTGGTTTCGACAAAAGAGCGCAACACAGGATTGTTTTGCATTGCTTCATCGAGAGCAACGGACTGAACATTGTTAAATTTTGGCGGATCAAAATATTCAGCAATCCTGTCAACGATTTCATTGGAAGGAATTTTGAATTCCAGTTTGGTTTGCTCAAAGGCGCTTTCCACCTCGGCACGGATTTCATCGAGGCCCTCTTCGTGAACGAGTATCTTGATACGCGCCTTGTATTTGTTGTCGCGGCGGCCGTTGAGATTATAAACCTGAAGAACTGCCTCGATATAAGGTAACAGATCCTGCTTGGGCAGGAATTCGCGCAGCACCTTGCCAATGAAGGGTGAACGCCCGAGACCGCCGCCAATGATGATCTCATAACCAGCTTCACCATGACCGTTCTCGACCATGCGAATGCCGATGTCGTGTGCCTTTGTAACAGCGCGATCATTCGGCGAACCTGTGATTGCAATCTTGAACTTGCGCGGCAGAAACTGGAATTCGGGATGATCAGTTGACCACTGGCGAAGCAGTTCGGCGGTCGGGCGGGGATCTTCGATTTCATCTGCAGCAGCACCAGCAAAATGATCAGCCGTCACGTTTCGCACACAGTTGCCTGATGTCTGGATCGCATGCATCCCCACATCTGCAAGGGCGTCCAGCATATCGGGCACATCGGTCAGTTTCGGCCAATTGAACTGAATGTTCTGGCGGGTGGTAAAATGACCATACCCCTTGTCCCATTTGTCGGCAATGAACGCCAACTGGCGCATCTTGGCGCTATCGAGGGAACCATAGGGGATGGCAACCCGCAGCATGTAGGCGTGTAGCTGCAAATAGAGACCGTTCATCAAACGCAGGGGCCTGAACTCGTCTTCGGTAAGCGAGCCATCAATGCGCTTTTCCACCTGACCGCGAAACTGTCGCACCCTTTCGCGGACAAACTGTTCATCGAATTCGTTGTAAATATACATGTCTTACGCCTGTCTTTGCAGCAAAGCTTAAACTTCAGCCTGTTTGCCGTGGAAATAGTTGGAAGGACCGCGGGTGCGAAACGCTTCACGAAAATGCGCCGGCTCCGGTTCGCCTTCAGAATTGATCAACACATCAGCCAAATAGGCACCGACAATCGTGTCCTGAAAGGTCTTTGCATGTTTCAACATTGTCTGAGCCTGTTCGGCAGAGTTGGAAACATGCGCATCCTTATGAAAACGGGACCAAGTACCGGCTTTGGTCAAATAAATCACATCTCCCTGAAGGAGATCGTTGGCGGTAACGATTTGCGGAGTGAATTCGCGGGCCATCATGCAGCTCCTGTTTTCAATTGGTTTTCATGAAGTTCATCCAACACCTCAATAGCCCGGCGGGATTTCAAACCGAGCAGCAATATTGCTGGGGCAGTCATGTCGGCGGCCTTGATCGCATCCGGAAGTTCCAGCAAAGTTGTGGTAATAATTTTCTGGGTTGCCCTCGAGACATTTGAAACGATAGTCACCGGGGTAGACACATGGGCACCATGCATCAACAGGCGACCTCGGATAAAAGTTGAAGCCTTGAGACCCATGTAGATTGCGGCGGTTGCTCCTTTGGCTGACAGATTTGCCCAATCCTGCTCCGCAAACCCGTCAACGTCATGACCGGTAAGAAATTGAAGCGAGGAGTTTCTGCCGCGTCTTGTCAGCGACGTTCCTATCGTGGCGGCTGCAGCTGAAGCCGCTGTAATGCCCGGGACTACTTCCCAGCGAATTCCAGCGAGTTCAAGAGCATCAAGCTCTTCATCAAGTCGTCCGAAGACAGACGGATCGCCTGATTTCAGCCGAACGACACTGGCGCCCTTGCCCGCATGTTCGATCAACAGTGCGTTGATATCTTCCTGTTTCCAGCTTTTGCCAAAACCCTTTTTACCGACATTGATCAATGTTGCTTCGCGGCGCGCCAGTTCAAGTATCTCGGCAGTTACCAGTTGATCATACAAGACTACCTCTGCCTCATGCAGTTTTTGGCGTGCCTTCAATGTCAGCAACTGCGGGTCTCCGGGGCCTGTGCCTACCAGCGCAACGCTACCTGATTGAATACGATGATTGCCGGGCTCTGATGCCTCCACTTCAGCAAAAAGCGAACCAAGACGCTGATCAACCGCATTGCGCCCGCCCTCAGCCAAAGCCTTCGGACCCTCAGTGAAAAAGAACCGCGTCCAGAAATCGCGGCGCTGGCGAGGAGTTCCAAGCCTCGCTGCCACCGGGCGGAAAGCATCTGCGATCCGGGCCAGCAAGCCAGTTGAAGCAGGAAGCATTTCCTCTATATCAGCCTTGATCTTGCGGGCCAAAACAGGAGCGGTTCCTTCCGTGCCAATGGCGATAGTCACAGGATCGCGATCAACCATTGCAGGTGTCAGGAACTCGCTTGCCTCAAGATTATCGACAATGTTTGTCAACGCTCCGGCAGCCTTGCCGAGTTTGACGGCCACTTCATCCAGTTCAGGATCATCATTGGCGCCATAGACAAGACGCGCATCGGTTACATGGCTCGAAAGCAGCTTTTCACGATGAAGGATGATTTTGCCTTCACTGGCCCATGAAACCACTTCCTCGCAGGGATCAGTGCCTACTACATGAATGCTTGCCGGAGTTTTCAACAACAGCCGTATTTTTGCAGCGGCGTGATCACCCGCGCCAGAAAACACGACTTTCCCGTCTTTCAAGTCCAAAAATAATGGATAGTAACGCATGGTGGCACCTGGAATCGTAACCGCTAAAGGTAATTTCTTCCAAGGTAAGGCTAATCAGCGTAATATGCCTGCTATTTCATTCCATAAATTTCAAATCTAGCGGAAGTTTATTCCAATAAGTTTGCGTCAGGAGAAAATTCCCGCCAAGTAAAAAAGGCCTGTACAAATACAGGCCTTTCCACTGGATTTTAGTCTTGATGCCAATGTGTGTCAGCTGGCCGGGCCATCATTGAAATTTGTCTTGTCGACCATTTCGGAAGCAAGCTTGCGATTTTTGGCTATTTCAGCAATTGGCAAAGTGTCGGCTCTAAACTCGCCAAAGCCTTTGACGATGTCCGACGCTTGCGTCCCCGGGGCAATTGGATACTCGAATACCTGTTCTCCATAGATTTCCTGCGCCTGCGGACTTGCGAGGAACTCCATGAGTTTCAAGGCGTTTTCCTTGTTGGGAGCATTTTTCGCCAATGCCATTCCCGAAAGGTTCGCATGGGTACCGCGATCGGCTGCATTGGGGAACAAAACCTTGATTGAGGCCGCCCAGTCTTTTTGTTCCGGCTGCTTTTCATTGGTTTTCATCAATCCCACATAATAGGTGTTTCCAAGCGCGAGATCACACTCACCGGCAAAAATCGATTTTGCCTGTTCACGGTCATTACCGGAAGGTTTGCGGGCAAGATTGTTTTTCAATCCGGTCATCCATTCTTCGGCCTTTTCTGCGCCAAGATGGGAAATCATGGATGCAAACAAAGCGATGTTGTAATCGTGCTGGCCGTCGCGAATGCATATCTTGCCTTTCCACTTTGGATCAGCCAATTCCTCATAAGTGATTTCATTCTGGTCAACACGTGTGTTGGAAGCATAAACGACGCGGCCGCGCACTGTCAGGCCAAACCAGTTTCCGGCCGGATCCCGGTATTGCGAGGGAATGTTCTCATTGATTGCGGCATCGTCCACGGGCTGGGTTACGCCTGCGTCAACGGCGGCCTGCAGACGACCGATATCAACGGTCAATATCACATCTGCCGGAGAGTTTTCACCTTCCGCCGCAATACGTTCTGTGAGGCCCTTGTCGAGGAAAATCAGATTGACCTTGACGCCGCTCTCAGCCTGAAACTTGTCTATCAGGGGCTGCATCAGTTCAGGTTGACGATAGGAATAGATGTTCACTTCATCCGCAGCCTGCGCAGCCGAAAGGCCGAAATTGACAGCAGCGAGGGCGCAGCAGCCGTAAAGCGCTGACTTCATTGATTTATTCATTTTCATACTCCAATAAGCACTGTTCAAGGCAGTGCAACCAGGTTGTGTTTACCGGGGCTTCATAGCTTTGATGAATACCCGTGTCAATAATTTCTTTAATAAAAACAATAGTTTAGAACTATTCTAAAGTAGTCTGACGTTGAGAAATGAGCGTCTGGTGAATGCAATGTCGCCGTTTGCACCCAACAAACTGTTATCGGAGCATTCCTGCAAAATGATCATACGGCGAAGTACTGACGATACCAGCGTATGAAGGAGGCGAGACCTGTTTCAAGATTGGTTGTTGGCTCGAAGCCGTAGTCGCGCTTGATTGCGGTGATGTCTGCATATGTTGCCGGAACATCACCTGGCTGCATCGGCAAATCTTCGCGTATCGCCTTTTTGCCGATCAGTTTTTCCAGAACACTGATAAAGGTTTCCAGTTTTTCCGGATTGTTGTTACCGATGTTATAGACAGCATGTGGAACCCCCTCACCGACAAATCCACTGTTTGAGATTTTCACGATGCCGTCGACAATGTCATCAATATACGTGAAATCGCGAAGCATGTCGCCACCATTGAAAACCTGGATTGTCTCACCCTTGATAATCTTGTCAGTGAAAGACCAATAAGCCATGTCCGGGCGACCCCAGGGACCGTAGACCGTGAAGAAGCGTAGACCTGTTAGGGGAATATCATACAGATGGGCATAGGTATGGCTCATCAGTTCGTTTGATTTCTTTGTCGCTGCATAAAGCGAAACCGGTTTGTCAGCCCGATCTGTTTCGCTGAATGGCAGGTCCGTACGTCCCCCGTAAATCGAACTTGAAGAGGCATACGCCATGTGATCGAGCGATTCCATATTGCGCGCCAACTCCAGCATGTTGACATGTCCGACCAGGTTGGACTGGACATAGGCATGGGGATTTTGCAGCGAATAACGCACGCCAGCCTGGGCTGCGAGATGGATTATCCGGCTGATCCGGGTACCCTGCAAACAGGCGGTAAGACCAGCGTAGTCGGCAATATCCTGCTCGTGAAAGGAAAAATTGCTTTCAGTCATGAGCATTGCCAGGCGGGCTTTTTTCAAGGCCGGATCATAGTAGTCGTTGAGGCTGTCCAGCCCGATTACAGTTTCACCCTTTGCCAAAAGTGCCCTGGCGGTATGAAATCCGATAAAACCTGCCGCGCCCGTTATTAGAGTTGTCACTCCGAATGCCCTTTGTCATCTGCCGATTTTGTCTGCGATTACCATGATGTAACGAAGCAGCTTGAACGGTGCAATTGATTTTCATCATTCGACACCGCCCAAAGGGGCACATTGCCGTGATCAGATTCGGGATCAGTGATTACCGCCAATCCACTCAACCTCGCCCAGCAACTGGATTGCATTTCGGCATGCGGCACCGGTTGTAACACACATTTGCGGCAACAGCATCCACTCCAATGTCCAGGCAGATCCTGAGCGTTCCTGCTCATGAACCAGCGACTGATGAACACCTGAAAGCAGCGTTGCGTTGAAGCGGGCTTGTGCAACAAGCACTTCGGCTTTCACCGGATTTTGTTTGTGCGGCATCGCCGATGATCCGCCTGATCCGGACAACTTGATTTCTGAAATTTCGTTTTGGGCAAGCAATACGATGTCCTGACCCATCTTGCCCAATGCACCGGTTATCAAGGAAAGCCAGGAAGCAAATTCGGCAATGGTACTGCGATTGGAGTGCCATGACTTTTGCGGCAAACCCAATTTGAGATCGCGCGCAAGATGGCTGGCAACCTCCCTGCCCTTATCTCCAAACTTTTCAAGGGTACCAACCGCTCCGCCGAACTGGAGAACCAGAAGGCGCGGGGAGAGTTCTGCTAGGCTGGCGCGTGCCGAAACAACAGGAGCCATCCAATCGTCAATCCGGTCAGCAACAAGAATAGGCAAAGCTGCCTGCATTCTTGTTCGCCCGGTCAGTTTGTTACTTCCAAAGTTGTCAAAGAGGCGTTGAAGTCCAGATTCAATTTCCTTCAGTCTTGATTCCAAAATGGCAAGCAAGCCTCTGATTTTCAATATCAAACTTGTGTCGATGATGTCCTGGCTGGTGGCCCCGTAATGCACATGAACACCATTTGGCTGGCCGACATGGGATCGAAGCTGACGGACAAGTTCAGGGATCAATACGCCGTCGATGGCTGTCGCCTCAGTGATCCTTGCAAGGTCCGGTTCAAAGTCTGCAAAGCTGTTGAGGATTGCCTGCGCCGCTTCCTTCGGGATTACGCCTGCCCTTGCCTCGGCCAACGCGAGAGCGCCTTCAATGGCGATCATGGTTTCTATTTCCTCACGCACCGAAAACAGTTTTGTGACGTCAGGATCTGACAACAGTCCGGAAAGTATGGGGGCTGCAAAAGGGGTGAATGACATGTGTCAAACCCTTTCGAGGGCGATGGCAATACCTTGTCCGACACCGATACACATTGTGGACAGAGAATAGCGTCCGCCTTTTTCCATCAGTTCAAGGGCAGCCGATCCGGTGATCCTTGCCCCTGACATGCCAAGCGGATGACCCAGTGAAATAGCCCCGCCATTCGGATTTACATGGGAAGCGTCATCGGCAATTCCCAGATCGCGCAGCGTCGCGAGCCCTTGCGCGGCAAATGCTTCATTGAGTTCTATCACGTCGAAATCCGAGGGGGTCATTTTTAGGAGCGCACAGAGTTTTCTGGATGCCGGTGCCGGACCAAAGCCCATGATGCGGGGTGCGACGCCTGCGGTCGCGCCAGCCATGATGCGGGCAATCGGAGTGAGCCCGTGTTTTTTGACCGCAGCTTCAGAGGCAATGATCAGGGCGGCTGAACCATCGTTGACACCCGATGCGTTGCCTGCGGTCACACTGCCACCTTCGCGGAACGGCGCTTTCAATTTGGCAAGTTGTTCGAGCGTTGTTTCGGGACGCGGATGTTCATCCGTATCAACGACAACGGGGTCACCCTTGCGCCCCGCAATAACAACAGTGGTAATTTCCTTTGCCAGCCTGCCGCTCGCCATCGCTGCACCAGCTTTTTGCTGGGAACGATAGGCAAACGCGTCCTGGTCCTGACGCGATATACCAAATTTCTCGGCAACGTTCTCGGCTGTCTCGGGCATTGAATCGACGCCATACTGCTTTTTCATCAATGGATTGACGAAGCGCCAGCCGATTGTTGTATCGAAAATCTCGCTGGAACGTGAATAGGCTGAATCCGCTTTGGGCATGACAAAGGGGGCCCTTGTCATGCTTTCAACGCCGCCTGCAATTGCAAGCTCAATCTCACCAGCCTTGATCGCCCGAGCAGCCGTCATGATGGCATCCATGCCCGAACCGCAAAGACGGTTTATTGTATTGGCCGGAATCGATTGCGGCAATCCGGCCAATAAAAGCGACATTCGCCCGACATTGCGGTTGTCTTCACCTGCCTGATTTGCGCAACCAAAAAACAGATCGTCAACAGCTTCCCAGTCGAGTGACGTATTGCGGGCCATTAGGGCCCTTAACGGAACAGCGCCAAGATCATCCGGCCGCACACTTGCCAAAACGCCGCCAAAACGGCCAATCGGGGTGCGGATATAATCGCAAATATAGGCTTCGGCCATATTGAATTCCAAGCAATGAAAACGTTGATCTGTAATCGGGGTTTGCATTACGCCCCAAGGGCTCAACCCTAAACACTATACATCGAAGAATACAGTCTCGTTTTCACCCTGAAGCCGGAAATCCAACTGGTATTTGTTTTTGCCCGTGCTTTTGGCAATCAAGGTAGAACGACGTGCCTTTGGAACGAGGTCAAGCACCGGATCCACCTTGTTTGCTTCCATTTCATCATCAAAATAGATGCGAGTATGCAGACCGATATTAACGCCGCGGGCGACAATCCAGACAGTAATATGCGGTGCCTGGGGCGAACCATCTGGCGCCTTGACCCTGCCCGGCTTGATGGTCTCCAATTTGTAACTGCCTTTTTTCAGATCAATCGGAACCCGGTTAAAACCCGAAAAGCCGTTGCTACCGACCTTTGCCAGCCTTGTTTTTCCGTTGTCGTCAGCTTGGGTAAACTCAAGCAGGCAATCACGGACCAGCGCTCCTGCACCATCATGAACAAACCCGCTTATTGTGATCACATCGCCTGATGCCGGCTTTAAATTCTTGCCGAGGTCTTCCTTGTATACCTTCCTGATCCCGGTAAAATTCGGAGTCAAACCAATATGCACATATGGGCCGGCTGTTTGGGAGGCACTTTCAATCAGTTTTTTGGATAGCTTTTTTGTCATCTCAATTGCCTTCCAGACGGTTTTCAAACAAAGTCGAATTGGCGCCCCGCAAGACAATGTCAAAACGGTAGGCAAGCGAATCCATGGGTTTGGCCGAATCCATGTCGAGTTTGGAAACCAGCCGCTGAACAGCCTTGTTGTCGTTGATAGTCTTGACAATCGGGCACAACGGTATGAGCGGATCACCTTCAAAATACATCTGGGTTATCAGCCGCTGGGCAAATGAGTGGCCGAACAAAGAGAAATGGATGTGTGCAGGACGCCAGTCATTGGGACCGTTTGGCCAAGGATACGGCCCTGGCCGGATGGTCGTAAACTGGTAATGACCCTCATTGTCGGTCAACATTCGGGCACAACCGCCAAAGTCTGGATCAAGCGGAGCAATGTATTTTTCGTTCACATGGCGGTATCTGCCACCCGCATTGGCTTGCCAGACCTCGATTAGACATTTGGGAACACCCCGCCCCAATTCGTCATACACCTTGCCATGGACGATGATGCGCTCGCCGATTGCTGATTTTCCGGCTCGGGCAAAATTGTGGATCATGTCATTGTCCAGATTTCCAAACATGTCATGGCCAAAAACCGGGCCGGATAATTCCGATGCCGATTGCGGTATCATGATCAACTTCTTTTTTGGCGATCTGTAAATGCTTGACTTGTAGGCAGGAAAATACGGCTTCGGGTGCATTTCCCTGTCGCGTGGCGCAAACACGTCTCCGGTTTTAATTTCCTTGCCCTTGGTCTCAGACATTGGTTGGCTCCTTTTCAAACTCAATTCCGATTTCACTGTAAGCCTGTTTGGCAGTCTTGAATGCGCTGTTGGCAGCCGGCACTCCCGCATAAACAGCGACATGCATCAGCGCCTCGCGAATATCCTCCGGCGTTGCTCCGGTATTGACGGTGGCGCGAACATGCATTGCCACTTCCTCGTCATGCCCGAGTGCCGCCAGCAATGCGATTGTGATCATCGAGCGTTCGCGTTTGGAAATATTGTCGTTGGACCAGAGCGTTCCCCAAGCCCCTTCGGTAATGAAGGTCTGAAACGGTTTGTCGAAGAACGACATGTTTTGTGATGCACGGTCCACATGAGCATTGCCGAGAACGGAACGGCGCGTTTTCATGCCTTCGGCGAAACGTTCGCTGGTTTTCGGTTTTTTGTTCATTGCAGGGTTCCATTCGAATTTGCAGCTATTACCTGTTGTCTGGCAAAGAATTTCTTCATCAATTCAGTCAGTTTGTCGGGCTGTTCGATAGAGGGCAAATGCCCCGCACCCTCAATTACATGAAACTCCGCGCCTTCAATAAGATCAGCCATTTCCTGAACAAGTTCCGGCGGTGTGGAGCCATCTTTTTCACCAACAACACACAGACAGGGGACAGCAATTTCCTGCGCCTGCTTGGTATAATCGGCATCGCGCAGCGCAGCACAGGTTCCAAGATAGCCTTCCACCGGTTGGCGTGTCAGCATGTTGTAGTAGCCTTGCAAGGCAGCGGGCTGTTCTTCATGAAATTCAGGCGAAAACCAGCGATCAAGGATCGGTTCTGCAAGAGCCGCAATTCCACCGGCGCTGATTGCGGCCATTCGCTGGTTCCACATTTCAAACGTACCAATCTTGTGGGCCGTATCGCAAAGGACCAGTGCTTCAATCAATTCGGGCTTTTTCGCATACACCGCCTGGGCGATCATCCCGCCAACTGAAACTCCGCACAAAATCGAGTTGGAAATATTGAGATGATCAAGCAATGCAATCAGGTCATTGGCGTGATCATCCATTGCATATGGCGTTTTTCCGACGCTTGAGAGGCCATGGCCGCGCTTGTCATAGACAACAATCGGATAATGGCCGGCAAAATTGACGATGACGTCGCGCCAGATCCTGAAGTCTGTGCCTAGCGAATTGACAAAAACCAGCGTTGGTTTGTCTGCTGGACCGCTCAGTATCTGAAAATGCAGGGTTACGTCATTGAGTTCGGCAAATTGCATTTCTTCCTCCAGACTGAATTCCGCCGAATAAAAACATCTTTGAATAGTTATGTAAAGTGATGTATTCTACCATTTATATAACCAAATGGATATGAATATGATCGCCATAACTGACCGCATAAAGCTGCGCCATTTGCAGGTCTTTTTGGAGATTGCACGGGTTGAAAGTGTTGGCAAAGCGGCAGTTTCGCTCAACATTTCCCAGCCTGCGGTTTCCAAAACCCTCAAGGATCTGGAAGACGAATTGGGTGTCAAACTATTCGAGCGTGTGGGTCGTTCGGTGGTACTGTCCAGATTTGGCAAGGTTTTCAGACGATATGCCGGTTCAAGTTACACCTCCCTCAAGCAGGGAGTGGAATCAATTGCCCAACTCAAGAGCCAGGGCGGATTTACGGTCTCCATCGGAGCGCTACCGACGGTCTCTTCCGGCATTCTTCCCAAAGCCGCCTTACGGTTCAAACAAGACAGCCCGGCGGTCATTCTGCGGGTGGTCAATGGTGAGAACAAGGTGTTGCTCGATCAGTTGCTGCGCGGCGATCTTGATATCGTGGTTGGGCGCGCGCAGCCGCCGGAAGAAATATCCGGTCTGTCTTTTGAGCATATTTACAGCGAGGCGATCGGGTTTTTCGTGCGCCCAGGACACCCACTGCTGCTCAAGAAAACCGTCAATACCACACAGATCAGTGACCATCTGGTCTTGTATCCGGGCGACAACACCGTCATACGACCGATGGTTGACCGTTTTCTGATGGCTGCCGGAATTGGCGGTTTGTCGAACCGAATAGAAACCGTTTCAGTTCCTTTTGCGCGTTCGCTGGTTCGTCAAAGCGATGCGATCTGGGTTATATCAAAAGGAGCAGTGATTGAGGACATCAATCTCGGCCTGATCGTTCAATTGCCGCTGGATACAGGATCGACGGCCGGATCGGTCGGCATTACCATGCGGGCGGACGCCCCGGTGTCTCTTGCAGCGCAATTGCTCTGTCAGGCGATACGCGATGTTGCCGGCGAAAAATCATGATTCAGTGGATAATGCAATTCAGTCAAAGACTGTTTGTTCTCAACACACACGCCCCACTGTCATTAAGACAAGGTGAAAACAAACAGGCTTTGCCAAATTTTGCATCAGTTACCAATCAGTTCGGGTTCCGGTGATTATTCCACTCTTATAACCTTGCTGACTTTTCCGCGACGGTTGCCCCGCTCTTGCGGCACTCTCTTGATTCAAAGTCTTATCGACGACCCTTTTCGGGTTCTTCTTGTTGGCCTGAATGTTTCAGCAGGCAGGTCTGAAAATGCGTTCCGATAGCGCCCCACGCACCGGATTGCGCGTTTTCAAGATCATGAAATCAGTGCTTGGTAATCCAGTCACGGGCTTCACGCTGAGCCTTGGCGATCTGCTCGCGGGTCATTTCAGCGGCGAGTTCCTCGCGGTGCGACTTTGCGATTTCCAGTCCTCGATATGCTGCAATGTTCAGCCATTTGTGCGCAGCAATAATGTCTACTTCGCCATTGCGGCCGGTTGCGTACATCAAACCCAGTTCAAAAAGGGTCTCTGCATTTCCGTTGGAAGCCATGTCGGCAAAATCTGTACCCTGAAAATCGTAACGTGCCATTATAAATACCTGCCTATTGAATCTCGCCGTTTTCCGGCCGTTTTGTTAAGTCCCTGTGAACACTTCAGAGCAGCTTTTGCGCTTCTTTTTCGTTCGTTCTGTCCGGTTGTTCCGGCTTCGTTTGTTGAAACCAATTTGACAGGTGGGCTTAAATGTTTTGCTAAATAGAATGCTTAATCAGACACAAACAAAGTTAAAACGGTAAGTAAACTTCATCTTTGATTCACCTATGAAATTATTTAAAATCATATACTTACAAGAAATTTTATGGATTTTTCATCTTTGAAATTAAAGCCTTTGGTAACCCTGGTTTGTGAAGTGGAAAAAGAATTGGATAAAATTTGACTCAAATCGTCCGGACTTTTGGAAGGTTTGCACCGTTCACAGACGGCCCGGGTAAACTGCCTGCCTGATTCAAATCGTTATCAACAGGCAATTGATCAAGTTACCGTTTACGTATAAGTAAGAAAGAATGTTTTCACCGGGACAGGCCACCTTAACAAGCGGTGGAAGACAGAATAATTTATCAACTCCGAGATCAGCCTGACCCTGCGGAGTATTGGAGGGCTAAATGAACAAACTAGGAATGATAGCAGCCGGTGTCGCATTTCTCGCCAGCGCAGGGGCCGTGATGGCTGCCGACGCAGTTGAGGGAACCTGGGCCAGACCCGATGGCACTTTGGAGATCATCAAGGCTTGCGGACCGGCATTTTGCCTCAAGGTCGGCAGCGGCGAATACAAGGGCAACTCGGCTGGCTCTTTCAAGAAGCAGCCAGACGGCACTTACAAGGGTAAAATCACCGAGCAGAAAACCAAAATTGGATTTTCCGGCACAGCAATTGTCGAAGGCAATACGCTGAAGCTTTCCGCGCTCGGTGGAATGAAAAAAGAAAACTGGACCCGTAAATAAACGTCGGAGTTTGGTTCGCTATCTGGGGTCGCCACTGGCGGCCCTTTTTATTTGGCGGTTATGAACCCATAAAAACACAATGTGGAAATTCCAGATTTCCGCAAAAGCACTCCCAAAAAAATCCTCAAATTTTGGCTTGTGCGAAACAGCACACCTGCAACTCCCGCG